>JBNLFT010000390.1:0-500 GCA_050305675.1 Methylococcaceae bacterium | reverse complement strand
ATCGCGATGTATGCGTCCGCCATGGCGGGAATCTCCTTTAGCGCGACCGCGCATGCGAACGATATATTCGAACGGGGCTGGTTGCTGGCGGAAAAGGTCGATCGCTCGGCTTTTTTGGCGACGATTTCCGAGTTCAACAAGAAATTCTTGGTGGATTCGGGGGTGAAAGCGGACAAAGTTCGGATTATTCGATGCGGCATAAACTTTGGCGCGTTCTCCCGTAAACACGACTCGAACTTGGGGCGGACGATCAAAATAGGAGTCGTCGGGCGATTGGTCGAAAAAAAAGGAATCGATACGCTTATTCGCGCGGCCGCCCGGCTAAAACAGCAGAAAGTAGGTTTCCAATTGCTGATTGCCGGTTCCGGGCCGCTGGCGGCCGCGTGGCATTCGTTAGCCGAGGAATTGACGTTGACAGGCGAAGACGTTCGCTTCCTGGGCGCCATGCCGCATGAGAAGGTGTCGGATTTTATCAAGTCGCTGGACGTGTTTGCATTGCC
>JBNLFT010000389.1:0-502 GCA_050305675.1 Methylococcaceae bacterium | reverse complement strand
GAGTTTGGTAAGCATCTCCTGTTCCATCTTCTGCAGGCTGAGTCGGGTCGCGGTTAGGCTTTCCTCTTCCTGCTCGATTTCCCGTTTTAACAGCGTGCTGATGCGTTCGTAGTCGCGGTCGATCAGGAAGTGGCGGGTTGAAATGCTTAACGTATTGTCTCTGAAGTAAAGCACGCCGCCTGGCAAGGCCAGATATTCCCAGTCATCGGTGTGGCGTCGAAAGCGGCATAAGCCGGTGTTCAACGTGGTCATGAAGCGGGCGTGATGCGCCTTCAGCCCGAAACTGCCGCTGGCGTCCTCGCCGACGAACACGGTCACGCCGTCGATGGTTTGCGTCTGCGCGGCATCGTACAATGTCAGCGAGAACTCGGTCATGGATGCTCCTGCATGCTGCCGCGCATATAGCATTGCTGTTCGCTGATGGCGTCGTACCGCCCGAGCAGAAACGACTCGCAGTCGCTCAGGGTTTGCTGCAAAGGTACCGAGATCCCCGGTTGATGGC
>JBNLFT010000388.1:0-505 GCA_050305675.1 Methylococcaceae bacterium | reverse complement strand
ACATAAGTCATATGAAACCTTAGACATTGGCTTTAAATCCTTATTTCAAATAGTAAGGCCGCCTTTGTGAAATATTAGGGCTAGTGCCCCGCACTTGGGGGAATGTCGATTTAATCGGCATTCCCCACCAAGCAATTCGTTGCATCGGCCGCCGTCGGCGAGAAGCGGAGAAAACCGAACCGTCGACGACGTTGTCGACAACATCACCGAAAATGCACTGAAAAACGCCCGGTCGAGCGAAAACTGCAAACCACTTCTAGGCAGTCAATTATTCAGAATTCGACGAAACCGGCCAACCAATGCCTCGACCCTGTTTTCCCATTGATTTGCCTTGGCGTAGGCAGTGATTTTTTCCTTTACCCAGTCCCGTTTTAACGCCTCGAGCAATCCGGCGGACAGTGCGTCACGGTCGCCGTACGGTACGACGATTCCCAACTCCGGCCCCCGAACAACTTCCCGGTTGCCGCCCACATCCGTCGTCACGACAGGCAAACCGCAGGCCATC
>JBNLFT010000387.1:0-506 GCA_050305675.1 Methylococcaceae bacterium | reverse complement strand
AGCGTCCTCCAACCTGGAACAGGTGGCCTGAATTGCGATATCGGGCCGCGTTCGTTCGATCAGCGCGGCCAGATCGGTCTTGATGGCAAGCCCCAACTCCCGCTCCAAGCCAAGCGCCAGGCCCAGATCGAGCCCCTCCCGCTCGGCCCTTCTGGCGTAGGCGCCGACCAGCCGCAAGCCGGGCTTTGTCAGCAGCAAGCGGGCGATGCCGGAGCCCATGCGGCCGGTCCCGAGAACCAATACTCGAATCGCATCGCCCATGCCCTTATCCCATTCGCCGTCGTCACCGCTTTAATCTTAAACGCGATAGCGCCGGCGAAGCAATTCCCCAATGGCTCACCGAACCCGCCGGCCAGGGAGTGGCATGCCGAACCGGGCTAGTCCGGATATTTCATGAAGGGAATGGAATTTCTGGAAAATCGGGCGAAGAAGGTTGGACAAACATCGCGAATGCCATAGCCAGCTCTGGCTTGAGTGATTTTGTTCAAGATTCGAAGTCCGATAAT
>JBNLFT010000386.1:0-507 GCA_050305675.1 Methylococcaceae bacterium | reverse complement strand
CGGGTTGGTCGGCAGTTTGATCGGTGCGGTTAGCGGCGGCAACCTCTATCGCAAGTCGTCGTTTTTGCTGGACGCCCTGCATACCCGGATTTTGCCCGAGTTCGTTCACATCCATGAGCAACCTTACCTGAAAGCGGCGTTGGGCAGCGCCAGTTACGACAGCGAGGGGGTGGCAACCAAGGCTCGCGATATCGTTGCCGACGGCGTGCTGCAATCCTATGTGTTGAATTCCTACTCGGCCAGGAAACTGGGGCTGCAAAGCACCGGCAATGCCGATGGCGTGCACAACCTGACCGTCGAGCCGGGACCGGGAAACAACGATTTTGCGGCGATGTTGCAATTGATGGGCAAAGGGTTGCTGGTCACCGAATTGATGGGGCAGGGCGTGAACATGGTGACCGGGGATTATTCCCGCGGCGCATCCGGTTTCTGGGTGGAGAACGGCGAAATTCAGTATCCGGTCGAAGAGATCACCATCGCCGGCAATTTGCGGGACATGTACCGGCG
>JBNLFT010000385.1:0-508 GCA_050305675.1 Methylococcaceae bacterium | reverse complement strand
CGACGCGCGTCCGCAGTGGGGTTATCGGGCACCAATGCGCTGTCCCGAGGTCGATATCAAAAACCAACGGCCCGCGTTTGCCCCGGCTTTGAGCGGCTATGCCGCGGGAGGCAGGGCATCAAGGTTCGAAGTTGATTTAGATAATCCGGCGTGGTATCGGCGTCGCTGTCGCTATTGCCGCTGAACGAGGGCTATTGCCTGCGCGGACAGACGCCCCCAGGCATGTCGACGAAAAGCGGGATGGTCGTGCAGCCGGTCTGGAAACGCTGCGGCAAATGGTGCGCACCGGCCAACGGCATCGCTTTCTCGGCGAAGCTTGTAATGATGCCGGCGAGCCCGGCATCCGCTACCCGCTTTGTAAGACAATGTGAGTTCAGCAACGGCCCGACGAGCTCGACTCTGGGGGGCGCAAGTCTTGCCACGCGTGCGGTTTCGGAAAATTTTACGCGTACTCGTCACTACTGACACCACGCTGTCAGCAGCGGCCGCTTAACATAGCCGCTCCTTA
>JBNLFT010000384.1:0-508 GCA_050305675.1 Methylococcaceae bacterium | reverse complement strand
AGAACTTCGCCATTATTGATGCGGCGATGAACGACATGATGCGTCCCGCGCTCTACCAGGCCTGGCAGGCCATCATCCCGGTGGTGCCGCACGAGGATGTGGTTGCACGGCGCTACGATGTGGTCGGGCCGGTATGCGAGACCGGCGATTTTCTCGGCAAGGACCGCGAGCTGGCGATCAAGGAGGGCGACCTGCTGGCAATGAGGTCTTCCGGCGCCTACGGCTTTACCATGAGCTCCAACTACAACAGTCGCCCCAGGGCGATCGAGTTGATGGTGGATGGTGACCAGGTCTATGTGGTGCGCGAGCGGGAGAGTATCGCGCAACTCTATCAGGGCGAAAAACTGTTGCCCGAGTCATGATCGAGCGGACTCCCGAACCGGAACTGATGGATGACTTCGAACAGGCCAGGGCCTATGCCATGGCCGATTTCGAGGAACCGCATAACCAGTTCATCGAGCTGTTCAGGCAGGCCTTTCCCAATGAGGCGGTGGAGGGCGTGGTGCTG
>JBNLFT010000383.1:0-511 GCA_050305675.1 Methylococcaceae bacterium | reverse complement strand
CGTTCATTCATCCGACTCTGTTCTTATGAATTTTCCGGCACCAACGAACCGGGTCGACAGGCTTCCCTTTTTTTCTGATGCCAAAATACAACGCCGACTCCGACCTGCCGCCGCTACTCCCCACTGAAGCGATCACATCGCCGGCTTCAACTTTCTCTCCCACCGACTTATATAAACTTTGATTAAACGCATATAAGGTCATAAATTCCTTACCGTGATCAATGATAATCAACAAGCCGTAACCCCGCAACCAATCGGCATAAACGATCCGCCCTCTAGCCACGGCATGTATCGGCGCCCCCTCTTTAGCGTTGATCAACACACCATCCCAACGCCCTTCTGCACGACGGCCACCAAACTTTTGCTGCAAACGCCCTTTCAGAGGCCAAGGCAAACTCCCTCTCAGCAAAGCAAACGGCTTGGTCTGCGCAAAGGAATTGAGTGAGTCATCACCATTATCAACGCTACGTTGCCGCAATGAGACAATTAATTGCTTCAGTTTTTGCTCTCC
>JBNLFT010000382.1:0-512 GCA_050305675.1 Methylococcaceae bacterium | reverse complement strand
CCGACGAGGTCGTGGGGCGAATGGATGGCGGATTTTTTTAGCGCCAGCAATACGGAAGGGGAATGTTGAAATATCGCAGCCAGTGCGACGACCGGCTGCCCCTGCATTCGAGCGATAAGAAGCTCGCTGTTGGATTCCCCGTACTGCGCCCGTCCGGCAAGAACTTCCGCCACCGGCGTTCTGCCCGGCGCTCCCTCGTGCAGCCGGACCGCCAACCCCTCTTCGCGGTAGTACCCTTTTTCTATCGCGGCATAATAACCGGCAAATTGAAATTGATGGCGCCAGCGCAACTGGAAGTCGACGACTTGCAACGAAGAATCGTCAGCTCGAGCAATACCGATCGAAAGCGCCGCAGCAAGAATTAATTTAATGCGGATGAGGGGTGACGAAGGTATGATCACAGGCGGCCCGATAAGCTTATCCAGACATAGTTATTACTATAGTTGTAAGATATGGAATTTACAGCTATTTTAACGGCCGTTCGGTTCCCATGCCGAATTTGGGACGTTCCG
>JBNLFT010000381.1:256-514 GCA_050305675.1 Methylococcaceae bacterium | reverse complement strand
AAACACTGCCTCGTCGTTGTTGAAGACTGCGCCCAGTCATTTGGTGCCGACATCGATGGCAAACAGACCGGCAGCATGGGTGTAGCTGGCTGTTTCAGCTTCTTCCCCAGCAAGAATCTCGGCTGCTTCGGCGACGGCGGCCTGGTGACCACCAACGATGACAAGGCCGCCGAGCACCTGCGCGTACTGCGTAATCACGGCAGCTGGCAGCGTTACCACCACTCCGAGTTGGGCTTCAACTCCCGCCTAGACGAACTG
>JBNLFT010000381.1:0-246 GCA_050305675.1 Methylococcaceae bacterium | reverse complement strand
AATCCTGCGTGCCAAACTAAAGCACATTGATGAGTACAATGATGGTCGTCGCCGCGTTGCACACCGCTACTCCGCTGCGCTGGCTGAAATGGATGGCACCACACCGCCGCACGAAGATGGTATCGGTCGTCATGTCTACCATCAGTACACTCTGCTGTCTGAAAAACGTGATCAGATCATGGCCGCGTTACAGAAACAGCAGATCGCCTGCGCGGTTTACTATCCCATCCCGCTACATCAACAGGA
>JBNLFT010000380.1:0-514 GCA_050305675.1 Methylococcaceae bacterium | reverse complement strand
GCTGATCAATAAACCGCAAACAAAGCTCTCGGGGTCGCCATCGACGCTAGCGGCATCCGCTGTGTTGCCGCCAACAAAACGCTTACGGCCTTAAGATGGTCAGCACGCGTTGCGCGTGCTCGGCCGCCTCGATGCCCAAATCGGTCAGATATCCGCCGTCGATCTGGGAGATGATGCCTTTCTCGTATAGCCGCCGGGCCGCGGCCACGGCCTGCGGGCCGGCATCGTTATGCACTTTGATTCCTTCCTGCGTGGTCGCCAGATTGAATAACGCCAACAGATTGATTTCTTCCGCCAGTTCCGTCGTTAGAGCCATAGCCTACCTCTGCTTCGTCATTAAAAACTGCAACATTAACAGCTTTTATCGATCGGCAAAACCCCGTCTCAACCAACTATAAACGCGTTTGGTCAACAACATCTCTTCGTGCCGAAAAGAATGCCCCGCGCCCAGTAACCGATCTTGTCTGAAATCGGGATTGCCGGCGGCCGCCTGCTTCCGTTTGCGGGCGCTATC
>JBNLFT010000379.1:0-515 GCA_050305675.1 Methylococcaceae bacterium | reverse complement strand
CGCAAATAATTGCCGTTTTTAAGCAAAGGCCCCGACGCCCTGGCGCCTTTGGCCAAAGCATCCCGATATTGCGCCTCGATCAATGCCAACTGCTCGGCCGAGCAGATCGCACCGAGATCCCCCTGCCCGCCCTGGCGCCCGACGACCAATCGTGCCGCGGCCTCGCACAGACGGTCCACGAAGGGTCGGTAAATGCTCTGCTCGACATATAGCCGTTCGACGGCGACACAGACCTGTCCGCTGTTGCAAAAAGCGCCGTAAACTGCGGCATTGACAGCGCGCTCGAGATGAGCGTCGGCAAACACCAACATCGCGTCGTTCCCGCCCAGTTCCATAATCACCGGAACCGGATGACGCGCCGCCAACGCCGCCACGCTGCGTCCGGCATTCAGCCCGCCGGTAAAAAAAACCAAATCCGGACGCTGCTCGATCAGCCGCCGCCCTGCTTCCGGCCCGCCGACCACCCATTGCACCAATCCTTCCGGCAGTTTCAGTGTCGCCAACAGCTCGATGAT
>JBNLFT010000378.1:0-520 GCA_050305675.1 Methylococcaceae bacterium | reverse complement strand
TTAACAGGCACGTCCGCCGTTATATACGCCGAAGGCAACGTTAAAGAAGGTAAAACGCAAGCCGCTTCATGTGCTGGCTGTCATGGCGAAGACGGAAATAGCATGGTTTCTAGTTTTCCTAAACTGGCGGGTCAGCATGAGTCGTATTTGATCAATCAATTACAGGCATTTAAAGATGGCGCCAGAAATGCGCCGATGATGGCGCCGTTGGCGATGGGCCTGACGAAAAGTGCCATCGAAAATATCGCCGCTTATTATTCAGAACAAAGCATCAATGCCAACCAGCCACCTGTATTGGAGTTGGATGACGATGAAGACGAAGATGATATGGATGAGACTGAAAAAGAAGCCGCCGCCAAGAAAAAGCAGACGCAAATGGATGATTTGATGGCCTTGGGTAGCGATTTATATCGCAACGGTAATCTTGAAAGTGAAGTATCGGCCTGTATTGTCTGCCACGGACCATATGGAGAAGGCAATAAGCCCGCCGCCTTCCCTGCTTTGCGCTCTCAACATGCCG
>JBNLFT010000377.1:0-523 GCA_050305675.1 Methylococcaceae bacterium | reverse complement strand
AATAATCGGTTGGTTCCTGGAAAGCGGCAATCGGCTTGTGCTGCAGGGGGATTAACGTTGGCCTTCGTTAACTGGACAAGGAGAAATGGTGCGAGCGGAGAGACTCGAACTCTCACGGGGTGTCCCACTGGAACCTAAATCCAGCGCGTCTACCAGTTCCGCCACGCTCGCGGGCTTAAAGAGCTCGGCATTATAAACTTACGTACCGACAAACACAACCGGCTAATCGCGTTTTTAACGATCTGCCTGACCCGGGAATTGCTTTCGCAGACAAACGAACGTTCGCCCGACAAGTTGAGCCATACTCGCGCTACTCGGGATTCAGGGGATAGCCGCAGTATTTGCAATAGCTGGCGTCGTAATCATGGCCGGTTTCGCCGCAATCGGGACACGCCTCGTTGTTGATTTCCCTTACCGAGCCGACCTTCATCAGTTCCGCGCTGTATATTCCGGTGGGCACCGCAATAATGCCGTAACCCATGATCATGATGGTCGACGCGATGATCTGGCCCAGCGGCGTCTG
>JBNLFT010000376.1:0-523 GCA_050305675.1 Methylococcaceae bacterium | reverse complement strand
CCGTAACGACGGCACCGCCTCGGTGCCCAGTTTTGTCAGCGCAAGTAGCGGCGCGACGGCGGGACTCGATGTCGGCTGGTATTCCAGGCCCGCCTTCGCCGACATCGACAACGACGGCGATCTCGATCTCTTTGTTGGTGCAAGCGGCGGCACAGTAAACTTCTACCGCAACGACGGCACGAACTCGGCGCCGAATTTCGTCGCCGCCGACGGAAGCACGATCATCAATCCGCTGGCTGGCGTCAGCGTCTACTACTATGCAAATCCTGTCTTCGCCGACATCGACAACGACGGCGATCTCGATCTCTTTGTCGGTGAGTACGGCCACTCGGTGAAGTTCTACCGCAACGTCGGCACCGCTTCTTCACCACTGTTCAGTGCCGATGCGGCAGGCAATCCGCTGGCCGCAGTATACGTCCCCAACAGAAATGCCTACCCGGCCTTCGCCGATATTGATAACGACGGTGATCTGGATGTTTTCGTCGGCGAGTACTACAGCACCATAAAGTTCTACCGTAACGAC
>JBNLFT010000375.1:0-524 GCA_050305675.1 Methylococcaceae bacterium | reverse complement strand
AAACGACGCGGTTTTAGCGACGACCGGGTGATGGATATCGTTGGGGATCTGCTGTCCGGGCAGTCGATTTTTATCAGGGTGCATACGATTATTCAAACCGTGTTGTCCGCTAAGATCTCGTTGCAGGGAGCGGCACAGCCGATCGAGCGCGTGTTGGCCGATTGCGGCGAGTCGCTGCCGGGCCGGCAAAACCAGCAATCGGATTACGGTATGGCCGAGTTCGAGCGCGACCTGAAAACGTTGGCACCGGAGCGGCAACGCCAAGTGTGGGAGAACATCAAGCAGTTGATCGAAAGTCTGCGTCAACCGGAGCCTTAACCGGCATCGGCGACGGAGAGTTCCTTCGGCAACAATACCATCGCCAAAGCGATTGGCGCGGCAAGCACATGCTCGCCGCCGTACTGGCTAGCCCTGGTCGGGAAAGCGCAGGAACGCTTTCAGTTTGGCCAACTAGCCCGGATATTTCATGAAGGGAATGGAATTTCTGGAAAATCGGGCGAAGAAGGTTGGACAAACATCAGGAA
>JBNLFT010000374.1:0-524 GCA_050305675.1 Methylococcaceae bacterium | reverse complement strand
ATTGAAAACGGAATTGCCCGGCCCGCCGGGCCATAGGCGCGGCGACCGGGCCCAGGATGCGGGTTTTGCCGTCGTTCAGCGTGCGCAGGCGGTCTGCCACGGCGGCCAGGAAGCGTTGCGGAGTTTGTGCGTTCAGCGCCTGCACCCGGAGCAGCGCTTGGTGGCTGTAAGGCGGCAGCGCCGCGGTCTTGCGTTCGGCCAGCGCGGAGCCGGCAAACGCCCGATAACCCTGGCGCAGCAAGGTAATCAATAGCGGGTGCTCGGGATGGCGCGTCTGCAGAATCACTTTTCCCTGCTTTTCCGCCCGTCCCGCTCGGCCGGCCACTTGCACGATCATTTGCGCCAATTTTTCGGTGCCGTGAAAATCGATGCTGAACAATCCGCTGTCGACATCGAGCAAGGCCACCAGCGTGACGTTGGGGAAGTGATGGCCTTTAGCCAGCATTTGCGTGCCGAGGATGATATCGGCCTGGCCCTGGTTAATGCGATGCAAATAGTCTTCCAACGACCCTTTGCGTTGCGTC
>JBNLFT010000373.1:0-524 GCA_050305675.1 Methylococcaceae bacterium | reverse complement strand
AAATTTTTTCCAGCTTATATAGATGTTTAATAGGCCTTATTAATGTCAGGTCTATCAAATTGCCAAGCATTTTACTGTCTTTAGCTTAACAATTGCTGATACCGAAAAGCGCAAAATACCCGTCGCGCGGGCCGAATCAACAACGAATTCGCTGAGCAGTTCAAACAAGCATCGTGCCCGAAAGGCATTCGAATGATCGAGCTACAAGCCTCGAAGCATCAGCGCAGCGGCTCGCCCCGCGCCAATTTGGGCAAGTTGCCTTCCAACCCCATCGCAGCGCGCATCACTTTGTTTTTAGCGGGTTTGATCCGTTCGGCCAACCCCAAGCCGAGATTTCTGAGAAACTTGATTGGCAGCACCTCGTTGCTGAAAAAACGATAAAACAAATCCATGACCGTCATCATTTTCAGATTTTCCTGTCGCCGCATCGATTCGTACCGCTGCAAAATCCCCACGTCGGCAATATCGCCTCCCTGGCGATCCGCGTCGATGATAACTTCAGCCAGCGCGGCGGCATCGAGCAA
>JBNLFT010000372.1:0-529 GCA_050305675.1 Methylococcaceae bacterium | reverse complement strand
AAAATCCGCCTGCCCTACAATATCAACTGCCTGACCCAGGTCACGGCCGACTTCGCCCTGACGCATATCGACTTCCTCAAGCGACAAACCGAAACCATTCGCCGCCAACGCGAACGGGTGCTGGCCCGCCTAGGCGCCCTCCCCGGCATCGAGGCATTGCCCAGCTCGGCGAATTTCATTCTGTTCAGATCGGGAAACCGTTCCGCCGACGCGGTATTTGCCGAATTGAAAAAACACGGTGTATTGATCAAAAATCTGTCGCCCCAGGGCGGATCGTTGCATAATTGCCTGCGCGTCACCATCGGTACCGAGGAGGAAAACGAGGCTTTCGTCGCCGCATTGACAATCATCCTGAATGGCTGAAACTTAAGCGGGGCGGGGCAGGCAAACCCCAATAACAGCTTCAATAAAAATTAACAGTAAGGTATATTGTCAAAAACTATAAATAACGGCGCGGGTCACAGGGCGTCGAATAAAAACCAGGAGTGTTACACATGAACTACGAAGGCGTCGATAAATCAAAACGCCG
>JBNLFT010000371.1:0-531 GCA_050305675.1 Methylococcaceae bacterium | reverse complement strand
GCCCAATGGCGGCAGCGTCGGCTGATCCGAGGTTTCGTCCGCGGCCGGCTCGCTCGGACTTGCCGCATCCTGCGGATACAAAGCGGCGTAGGCCTTGATTTCTTCTGCGACCGACATCGGCAGCGACGATTGGCGAGGCGGCGCGCTACTGCCGGCAACACGGCCGTGGTGCAGCGACTGTTCGGGAACCGATATATCCGCTTCTCCGGCCGTCGCGGCAACCGGGGATTGCGGTCGTTGGTCGGCCAGCGACCGATGCAGCGCGCTGAACAGGAAATCGTGCACCAGCCGGCCCTCGCGAAAACGCACCTCTAACTTGGCCGGATGCGCGTTGACGTCGACCAGTTTCGGATCGAGACTGAGATAGAGCACGAATACCGCATGCCGGCCGTGATACAGCACATCCTGATAGGCTTGCTTGACGGCATGAGCGATCAGGCGGTCCTTGATCAAACGCCCGTTGACGTAGAAAAACTGCATATCCGGTTGGCTGCGGGAGAAGGTCGGCAAACCGACCCATCCGGTCAACTG
>JBNLFT010000370.1:0-532 GCA_050305675.1 Methylococcaceae bacterium | reverse complement strand
AGGTGGGGCCATCCAGTAGCTCGGTATCGCCGCGCTCCTCGATCCAGGTCTTACGCAGCGGCGACAACCCCTTCATCAGGTCGATGGTGGCGTTGGGGTCGGTGTAGGGACCGGAGGTGTCGTAGACGTAGATCGGCGGATTGGTCTCCGCCCCGAACATGGTCGGGGTATCGTCCTGCTCGACCTGGCGCATGCCGACGCGGATATCGGGGCGTGTCCCCTCGACAAAGCACTTGCTCGACTTCGGGAAGGGGCCGGTCACCGCCTCGGAGAGGCTGGCGGTCTTTTTCAGGAATTCG
Organism: Methylococcaceae bacterium; assembly: GCA_050305675.1. Classification (GTDB taxonomy): domain Bacteria; phylum Pseudomonadota; class Gammaproteobacteria; order Methylococcales; family Methylomonadaceae; genus Methylomarinum. The sequence continues at coordinate 233 of JBNLFT010000370.1, read as the reverse complement.
TCTGGTATTGCACTCATGGTTCAGGTCCTCACTTCGACCAACGGCAGACAGGAGAGCGCAATACCGGTAGGCGCTTCCCTGGCGCGCCGGATCGATCTGGCACGCCGCGTCTGCCGACGCCGCCGGTGTTAACCGGATCAGGTTCAAAGGGTTCATCTCAGCTGCCTCGCCGGCAACGCCCCCAGCAGATCCGCAAGGTAAACCATCCCTCGTCGGCTTTCAACCATTGCATT
>JBNLFT010000369.1:0-532 GCA_050305675.1 Methylococcaceae bacterium | reverse complement strand
TCGGTAGACTTCATCGCCCACGAGCACAACTATATCGAACGGGAGTACTGGCGGGATAGCTTCCCCATGCTCTTTTACGTGCACCGTTCCTTTTCATCGATAATTTTGTTTACCAACCTGTGGCTGGTGTGGCAAATCAAGCGATCGGTCGACAACAGCAGTCTGTTGTTGAAACTGGGCTACACGCTGGCCGGTTTGATTGTCACCGCCATTCTTGCCGGGATCGCGCTGGACCGCCTGGGTGTACCGCCGGTCGCCCAACCTATCCATTTGTTGATGGCAAACCTGATTTTCGGGATGCAGTTCTTCCTCTATATATGCCTGAGCTATTCGGCTGCCAGAGTTCGCTGAAACCGAACACGCTCGTCGATCAGGCACACCGCTCGAAACTGACCGCAGGTCAACCTCGAACGAAAGCCGGACGGACTGCGGATTGCAGCTGTTTAACGGATCGTGACTAGGCATGTCCAACACCGAAGGCGTCATCAAATTTCAGTTGAACCATAGCCTGAAACCGCTTGGCCCGGGCGTT
>JBNLFT010000368.1:0-533 GCA_050305675.1 Methylococcaceae bacterium | reverse complement strand
TCCGCGTTAAGCGTCGTCGAGGAAGAAACGCGCAGCGATACGGCCGTCCGGCAGGTTTTTCATCCCGCCGATATATTGGTGGTGGACGATGTCGAGGATAATCGCGGATTGCTGAAGGCGGGACTGGCTCGGACCGGGCTTGCGGTGTTCGAGGCGGAAAACGGTTGGCAGGCGGTCGAGCAGGTTCGCCGTCACCCGCCCGATCTGATATTGATGGATATCCGCATGCCGGTCATGGACGGCTATCGGGCGGCCAGGGAAATCAAGGCGTTTTGTACGGCTCCGATTATCGCATTGACCGCATCGGTGATGACCGACGAATTCGAACGCATCCGTAGCGAGGACTTCGACGGTTATCTTAGAAAGCCGGTGCTGAAGGCCGAGTTATTCCGGGAAATGGCGAAATTTTTGCCGCACGACGAAGAGTGTGTCGACCGCAAGGAAAAAGATTCGCTGCGGCTGGATGACGAAGAACGCCGCCGTCTGCCGGCGGTTTTGGAACAGTTGAGGGCGTTGAGTCCGCAATGCCGGGC
>JBNLFT010000367.1:0-533 GCA_050305675.1 Methylococcaceae bacterium | reverse complement strand
CAGATTGTTGAGCTTCGGCTGCTCACCCGGAACATAGGGTGAGAGCCGGTGGACCACGGGACTCCAGAAGCGGCTCATTTCTCTTTGACCTACGGCTTGATCCGGTATTCGGCGGAACGGGCGTGTGCGGTCAGCCCCTCACCACGGGCGATAGTGGAAGCGGTTTTACCCAGTTCCGATGCACCATCGGCGGAGCACATAATCAGGCTGGAGCGTTTCTGGAAGTCGTAGACACCCAGTGGTGAACTGAAGCGCGCGGTGCGCGAGGTGGGCAGCACGTGGGACCGGCGCAGTAATCGCCCAGCGCCTCAGCGGTGTAACGGCCCATGAAGATCGCTCCGGCGTGACGGATCTTCGCCGCCATCTCCAGTGGTTCTTCCACAGACAACTCCAGGTGCTCCGGGGCGATGAAGTTGGCCACGTCCACCGCCTCGTCCATGTGTTTCACTTTAATCAGTGCGCCGCGGTCACGCAGTGAGGTGGCGATGATCTCGTTGCGCTCCATGGTCGGTAGCAGTTTATCGATGCTTGCC
>JBNLFT010000366.1:0-537 GCA_050305675.1 Methylococcaceae bacterium | reverse complement strand
AGCTATTCCGATCGGATACCCGGCCTGTAACGCGGAGTTAAAAGTCAATCAGGAAACAGGCGAATTATCGGTCAAAGGCGCCAACAACTTTTCCGGTTATTGGCAACAGGGAAAGTTGTCCACCGCTCCCCTTATTGACGAATGGTACGCTACCGGAGACAAGGTGTCGATAAACGGCAACGGTGAATATTGTTACCATGGCCGATTGGATAGAATGATCAAATGTGCCGGCTATCGGGTGGAACCTGCGGAAATAGAAGCGATCATAGGCCGTTTGCCGGAAATAACCGACTGCGCGGTTATCGGGAAAAAGGATATTGCCGGTGGGATGCGGCCGGCCGCTGCCATCGTATTGCAAGCCTGATGCAAAATAGCGGACATAGCCAAGCCGTTATACAGCCAGTTGCCCTCCTATATGCAACCTTGCAAAATTATTGCACTGGATACGCTACCGCGTCTCTCCAACGGCAAAGCTGATTATCAGACTATTGCGATGCTAATGGAAAAGGAGTCAACCGGTTAACGTCAAAGCGCAAT
>JBNLFT010000365.1:0-538 GCA_050305675.1 Methylococcaceae bacterium | reverse complement strand
CCGACTGGAAGGGAATATCCCGGTCCAGCATAGCCTCGACGACATCGAACCCGCGGCTGACCACGTTGCCGACGACGACACAGTCCGGCGGCGATTTGAGCTGGCCCGCGTCGAATCCCTCGTGGATGTCGATGTCGAGTTTCTTGAGCTGGGTGCTCATCGGCGGGTAAATGCCGGCGTCGCAGCCAGTGACTTCGTGACCGGCCGCTTTCGCCAGCGCCGCGATGCCGCCCATGAAGGTGCCGCAGATGCCGAGTATGTGTATGTGCATGACAGAACTCAGGATGCGGTCACGACCGCCTTGGTAAACGCATACTGTAAAAGGAACACGGCAATTGCAATGACCAGGCCCACGTACCACTCACGGCTTATCGCGCGCGAAACGATGTGTCCTTTCACATAGACCGACCAGAACAACAGCAGGTCGACGACGATCTCCGCGACCGCCGCGCCCAGCAGCAGCGACGCAGCCACCAGGCTTGCCACCTGGGCGAAGAAGATGATCGCGCCGCAGCCGATGATAGCGGTTAGTGACTGC
>JBNLFT010000364.1:0-540 GCA_050305675.1 Methylococcaceae bacterium | reverse complement strand
AGAGACGGTCAGCACCGTTAATATCAGAAAATCGAACTCGGTAAAGAACAGACGGCCGGTCCATGGAGCAAGGTTGGCAACCGGCAATAAGGCCGGCACGATAAATAGCCAGGCGCCAGAGTATTGGTAAATCACCACGGCAAGAAGCATAACCAGTGCGCTTAAACCAGCCGTGCTTCCCGGATAGTCGAACAGCTTCCAAACCAGAACCAGACCAACGAGGACAGCGACGATTCTTGCAGCGGGGTGAACGGTGGTTTGCAGCGGAGGAGGCTCCGCGTGCGGCTCCGGTTCGACCGTATTCCCGTCCCGGGTAACCTCGGGGAGCGGCGTTCGTTCGTCGTTGGTTTGATGGAGCCAACGGTACATGATGTCGGCAAGGGAATAAGCCAAGTAGGCGGCGGCAAAGCCGATCAGCATATTCGTCGGATCGGGATGTTTCTGGGCGAGGAATAATTTACCGAATTCCATCACGCCAGCCAAGGCGGTCGCGGAAATGCCCGCGGTCATCTTATTCAGTAAGGGCAGGGAGCGATCGGC
>JBNLFT010000363.1:0-540 GCA_050305675.1 Methylococcaceae bacterium | reverse complement strand
ACGACTCCGTAGACCACGTGGACCGCCGCTTCCTGCAATTTTGCGGCGAGGCCAATGTTTTCTTTTTCATCGAATCGGGCTCGCAACTCTATCACAACAGTGACTTCCTTACCGGCCCTCGCCGCCTTAATCAACGCTTCCACTACCGGCGAATCGACCCCGGTGCGATAGAGAGTCTGCTTGATGGCGATCACATCCGGGTCATCGGCTGCTTGGCGAATGAAGTCCACTACCGGCATGAAAGACTCGTACGGATGATGTAGTAAAATATCCTGTTCCCTGATCGCGGCCAGAATATCCTTTTTCCTCCCGAGTGCCTTAGGCACGTTCGGTTTAAAAGGGGTAAATTTCAAGTCAGGACGATCGACCATGTTGTAGATTGCCTGGACCCGGCTGAGATTGACCGGGCCGTTTGCCAGAAAGACGTGACCGTCGGCCAGCTCGAAGCGGGCCTTTAGGAAATTGATGGTTTCCTCGGGACAATTGGCGTCGATTTCCAGACGGACTTCGTCGCCATAATTGCGCATGGCCAACTCGCCT
>JBNLFT010000362.1:0-541 GCA_050305675.1 Methylococcaceae bacterium | reverse complement strand
CATCAACTTGAACAAGCCCACCATCGGTCAGACCCCCTGGTTGGAAATCGACGACGTATTCTATGAAGCCCGCGGCGCCGCCTGGGCGCTATTGCACATTCTCAAGGCCGTGAAACACGACTTTGCCGACATCTTGCTGGACAAACGCGCCATGAATACGGTCGACATCATGATCCATAACATGGAAAACGCCCTCACACCTATTTTGAGCCCGGTCGTGTTGAATGGCGACGGTTTCGGTTTATTCGCCAACTATTCGTTATCCATGGCCAACTACGTCGCCCGCGCCAACGCCGCCGCGCTCGACTTGCGCGACATCATGAACAGAGGTTAGGATAATGCAGGAACAAATCAACGAGAACTTAAAAAAAACCGGCACCTGGAAGCGCATTTTCTTCATGCTGATCTATACGGTCATCGTTGGTTTGGTGAGAATTTTGTTGTGGGCCGTCATTTTATTGCAAGTCGCATCGACCCTGCTGACCGGCAAGTGCAACGAGAACATTCTCAGTTTCGGCAGCAACTTAGCGGCCTACCTCTA
>JBNLFT010000361.1:0-541 GCA_050305675.1 Methylococcaceae bacterium | reverse complement strand
GACTCATAAGCGTTTCGATGGTTGTTTCCTAACTGCAAGTCAAGCCGCCAATTTGCGCCCACAAGCAACCCGGCGCGGAATAATAGCAGTCTCGGTTCGGCCGATTAAATTTAGGTTGGATAAGCGAAGCGTCATCCGAGGTTTTACGGATGTTGCGGCAGAAAACGCTTGGCTTTTCTGGAAATCCGGACCTTGCTGGAGTTGCCGATTCTTTACCGCGGTTTACCCTAAAACGAAGCGGCCCCAAACATCTGCCGCGGAAGACACCGCCGCCGCGCTATCGAACGGGAAAAATTGATAGGATGTGAGGAACGAACCGCATCTTTCGCGATTGATGCGTTTTCCGTTGTTCACCGAATCGGCGTATTTATTAACAGCTCTCCCGCCAGGCCGGATGCGCTTTCAATAGCTGCAAAGCTGTCGCCAACAATTCGCGTCCCGGCTCGGTGCGGTGCCAGGTTGAAGCGCCGGAAGGATGCGGCAGCGGTATTGCCTCGCAGCGGTGGCCGAGAAAATCGACGGAATGCTGCTTGCCAACGAC
>JBNLFT010000360.1:0-542 GCA_050305675.1 Methylococcaceae bacterium | reverse complement strand
ATATGAAACCTAAGACATTGGCTTTAAATCCTTATTTCAAATAGTAACGCCGCCTTTGTGAAATATCCGGGTTAATACTGGTAGCCGCTTTACTCGGCGCATACGCGGCATCGGCCAACGACAGCGTCTGCTACGGCACCACCGCCAACGGCAGGCTCGTAGGCGGGGTCAAACTGCCCGGATCCGGAAACAACTACGCCAGCTACGGCATGATTGGCGAAATCCTGGGCCGTACCTATGTCCATTCCAAGGTCAGGGACATCGTCGTCGACGCCTATCGCCGACTGGAAACCGAGGCGCCGGGAAAAGTTTTCAAATACGCCGAAACCGGTTTTAGGGAGGGCGGAAGATTTCGGCCGCACAAGACTCATCGCAACGGGCTTTCCGTGGATTTTATCGTGCCGATCGTCGACCCGAATGGTCGCTCGGTCCACTTGCCGACCCATCCGTTCAACAAGTTCGGATACGCCGTCGAATTCGACAACAGCGGAAAATACGACGATTATCGGATCGATTTTACCGCGCTCGCCGCTCACCTCGTC
>JBNLFT010000359.1:0-542 GCA_050305675.1 Methylococcaceae bacterium | reverse complement strand
CCGTTGACAAATAAACCGTGAAGGTGGAATAAACGGCAGATTGTTGGAATTGATCTCCATCAATGATGCACAGGACAAAGAAACAGCTTTGTCTGCCGCAGATTCTTTGATTAATGCAGGGGTGGAAGGCGTGATCGGTCCTTTTATGAGCAGTATCACGGCGACTGTATCGCCCATTTTTGACGAGGCTAAACAAGCGCGCCACTATTTTTGCGAAAGCTTGTTTTGGGCATCCCAGCCCAAGCAAGCGGCAAAAACTACGTGGCAATTATTGCCTTCGGCGCCCCGATCCGCCCTGCGTCCGTGCCGCTCCGCTACATCCTCGTTTTACTCGATGCAGCTCCGTAGCACTACCACAAATGGCTTTACGCCGTTTCGGAAAGCCTTTTATTTTGTCTTCACCTTCGCTCTCGCTCAGACTCCGACAAAACAACGGCACTACGGCTATCGGGGACTAAAAATCTTATATGGACGCCCACATTTTTGCCAAACAATTATCAACGATGATTCAAGAAAAAAGTCGTTGCAGCCATATATCCGGA
>JBNLFT010000358.1:0-545 GCA_050305675.1 Methylococcaceae bacterium | reverse complement strand
TACTTTTATCTATTCTCCAAGATTAATTCGCCAAAAACACGGTAAGCCATAGCTCGTAGTGTGAAATGAGGCGCGAACTGCACGTTCTAAAAATACCACAGCCACCTTCAACTACGAGTACGATGCCGCAGGTCATCTAGTAACCGAAGCGGACAACGCCAACCAAATCACAAGATATTATATCTACGGACATGGCTTAATCGGCTTCATCGATGCCAACACCAATCAGCTTTATACCTACCACTTCGACGGCACCGGCCACACGGTGGCGATCACCGATGAAATTGAAAGAATATCTCAAAAGCCACAAGGCCCGGATGCGGAACAATATTCATTAAGAGCTACAGCATCAGGAGAATGTCCAAATGTGCGCGGCGGGACGGTTTATCTTAATGCTGGAGATGTCTGGAAATATGGACAAACAACAAACCCCGGAAGTAGATATTCTAATCAACAACTTAGAAATGCTGGTTTAGTATACTATACAGAATTTAAAGGTGGTCAAGTTCAAACGTTAATTCAAGAAAAACTTAAGATATATAGTT
>JBNLFT010000357.1:0-546 GCA_050305675.1 Methylococcaceae bacterium | reverse complement strand
CCAGAATGCCGAATTCGACAAGAAACTGGCCAAAGAGGAAGCCTGGATCAGACAAGGCATCAAGGCAAGGCGTACCCGCAACGAAGGGAGGGTCAGGGCGCTGAAGAAACTGCGCACAGAAAGGGCCGAACGGCGCAATGTCCAGGGTTCGGCGCGGCTGTCCTTGAGCCAGGCCGAAGCGTCCGGCAAGAAGGTGATCGAGGCCAACGACATCGGCTTTCAGTATGGGGACAAAGTCATCGTCAAACATTTCTCCGCGCTGATCGAGCGCGGCGACAAGATCGGTTTGCTGGGCCCGAACGGCGCCGGTAAATCGACCTTGCTGAAACTGCTGCTGAAGCAGCTGGAGCCGACTTCCGGAACGGTCAAGCAGGGCACCAAACTGCAGGTCGCCTACTTCGATCAGTTGCGCGAACAACTCGACCCCGAAGCCACGGTGGCCGACACGGTCGGCAACGGCAGCGATTTTATCGAGATCGACGGCGCCAAGCGCCATGTCATGTCCTATCTGAGCGATTTTCTGTTTGCCCCGGCCAGGGCGCGGTC
>JBNLFT010000356.1:0-547 GCA_050305675.1 Methylococcaceae bacterium | reverse complement strand
TAATAATGTGGCGTTAGTCATCGCTTGTTTGATGATTGATGTTTTTGCTTGTCAGTGTTAGTGAGAGTCGTGGGATGCTTTGGCACCTGGTCCACGACCTCATCTATATTAAGATAAATAAAATTTCAGCATTTTCCCCATATCCCTTGTGCATATAGTTGGGTTACGTGGAGTCTCACTTTCCCTTTTTACCAAACCATCAGATGGTGAACACAAGAAATAGCCAGTGCAATGGCCAACCCAGCCGCAACAACAACAACAGCAACAACTCCAACAACAATGTTAACCTTGAACAACTGATCACCACCCAGAACCAGCTTATGCAAGTAGTGCTGCAGACCCTCAACAATATGCAGCCCAACCAGCAAGCTCACCAGCAGCAAGCACCTCCACCTCCACCACCACACCAGTCTCGTTTGGCGGAGTTCCTGGGAACTCGCCCCACCACCTTCTCACAAGCCAAGGACCCCATGGATGCAGAAGATTGGCTCAAGGGGGTTGAGAAGAAACTCGTGATCGCCCAATGCTCGAATCATGAGAAAGTCAT
>JBNLFT010000355.1:0-547 GCA_050305675.1 Methylococcaceae bacterium | reverse complement strand
CGAACAAGCTTTGCTCGTCGATTGTTCGCGGCGGCAGCGGCCGGGAAACCCAGGTAAGGTTGACGAAATGGCGGGCATTGACGTTTTCGGTGGTAATGTTGCCGCCCCAGGTACCGCAGCTGAGGCTTAGCGTATACGGCAAGCCGTTGCGCGGACTGCCGGCGCCTTCGTTCAGGCTTTGATTGACCATGACGCGGGCGGTTTTGGTGGCCAGCGCGAGCTGCATGACGTGCGCCTCGTTGTCGCTATGGATGCCGCAGGTATGGCCGCGGCCCTGATAATCGGTGATCGCGTTAACCTGGGCGATGGCGTTGCCGATATCGCCGTTATAGCGGTAGAGAGCCAGCACGACGGACAGTTTTTCCCCGGAAAACGGGTGTTCGGGGCCGGTGCCGTCCTCTTCGACAATCAGAAATTGCCGGTCGGAAGGCAGCTGGAAACCGGCCAGCTCGGCGATGTGGCATGCCGACTTGGCGATCACCGCGACCGCCGGAATCGCCGCCCCGGGTTCCGGCCACATCAGCGACCGCAGGCGGGCTTTTTCCTC
>JBNLFT010000354.1:0-547 GCA_050305675.1 Methylococcaceae bacterium | reverse complement strand
GGCGGTACCACCGATATCGCGATTTTTTCGGAGGGCGCGATCGCACATAACGCGGTGGTTCCGATCGCCGGCGACCAAGTCACCAACGATATTGCCGTGGCATTGCGCACGCCGACCAAGAACGCCGAAGAAATTAAGAAATTGTACGCTTGCGCGTTGACCCAGTTGGCCGACGGGCAGCAAATGATCGATGTTCCCAGTATCGGAGACCGGGAGCCGAGGAAGATTTCCGCGCACAATCTGGCGGAAATCATCGAACCGCGATACGAGGAGCTGATGTTGCTGGTTCAAGCTGAATTGCGGCGCAGTGGTTACGAGGACTTGATCGCCGCCGGTATGGTTTTGACCGGCGGCAGCTCAAAAGTCAAGGGGTTGGTCGAACTGGCTGAGGAAATTTTTCACATGCCGGTTCGAATGGGACTGCCGCAACATGTATCGGGTTTGACCGATGTGGTGCAGAACCCGATTTTTTCTACGGGTGTGGGGTTGTTGATGTACGGCAGGGAACACCAAGGACGAGCCGAAGGGTTGAGTGATGAGGGCACCG
>JBNLFT010000353.1:0-548 GCA_050305675.1 Methylococcaceae bacterium | reverse complement strand
CATGACCTTCCAGGTCAATAACTCGCCCTTCGCTGGTAAGGACGGCAAGTTCGTCACCAGCCGCCAGATCAAGGAGCGTCTGGAGCAGGAACTGGTGCACAACGTGGCGCTGCGTGTGGAGCAGGGTTCCGACCCGGACAAATTCCGCGTCTCCGGCCGTGGCGAGCTGCACCTTTCGGTGTTGATCGAAAACATGCGTCGCGAAGGTTTTGAACTGGGTGTTTCCCGTCCGGAAGTTATTATCCGCACCATCGACGGCGAACCGCAGGAGCCGTTCGAGCAGGTGACCGTCGATGTGGAAGAGCAGCACCAGGGTGCAGTGATGGAGAAGCTCGGCTCCCGTGGCGGCGATCTGAAAAATATGGTGCCCGATGGCCGTGGCCGGGTGCGTCTTGATTACATCATGCCCGCCCGTGGCCTGATCGGTTTCCGCACAGAATTCCTCACCGCGACTCAGGGCTCCGGTTTGCTCTACAGCGTGTTCGATCACTACGGCCCATTCAAACGCGGTGACTACGGTAACCGCAAGAACGGTGTCATGATCGCCA
>JBNLFT010000352.1:259-549 GCA_050305675.1 Methylococcaceae bacterium | reverse complement strand
TCATTGAGAACCTACACACAGCTGTCCTGTTGCTGGATGACGATTTACGCGTGGAATTCATGAATCCGGCAGCAGAGATGTTATTTGCGGTAAGTGCGTCTCGTTTTATTGGCCACCCTGCGCAGGATGTACTGATTGATCGGGAACTGAGTGTGGCACTGCGGCAGGTGTTGCAAAGTGGCACACCCATTACCGAAAGAGAGTTGGTGCTAAACCTGGGCTATCGCCCGAGGGTAACCGTCGATCTTACGGCTATTCCTCTCAGTGACGGCGATGGTAGGGAAGCGCTG
>JBNLFT010000352.1:0-249 GCA_050305675.1 Methylococcaceae bacterium | reverse complement strand
GCTGCTGGTTGAAATGAAGCAGGTGGATCGGCAACTGCGAATAACAAGGGAAGAAGGCCTGCTGGCACAGAGTAACGCAACCCGCGCGCTGGTCCGTGGTCTGGCCCATGAAATCAAAAATCCCCTGGGCGGTTTACGCGGAGCGGCCCAGCTGCTGGAGCGGGAACTCAATAACGAAGAGCTCAAGGAATACACAAACATCATTATCAGCGAAGCGGATCGTCTTCAGGAGTTGATGAACCGCATGTT
>JBNLFT010000351.1:0-552 GCA_050305675.1 Methylococcaceae bacterium | reverse complement strand
GGTCTATGCCGAATTCAGACCGGAAACCTTTCGCCTGGCCCTGCAAGAATGCCGGGAAAAGCAACTCTCCCTGCACGTTTGCGAGACGGACTGCATCGGCATGGACCACAGCCGGGCCGGCGCTTTGCTGGCGGAGAAATGGGCATTGGACGACGCTCTGGTGGATGCGATCAAACACCACCATGCGGCCGAACCGCAACACGATTTGACGCAATGCCTGTTCGCCGCCAACCAGATCGTCAAGCGCCTTCATTTCGGCCATTCCGGCAACGACATCGTCGAGAAATTTCCCGCCGCCGTCGCTGTTCGTTTCGGCATGGAGCTGGACGAATTGATTGAGTCTTTGGGAGATTTGTCTACACTTAGATCGGAAGCCATGTCCTTTATTACCAAACCGTGATATTCCTTTCCCCCCAACAAACAAACAATCGATTCCAGCGGCCTATTTTGCCCGCCTTCGCCGCGTCGCGCCGCCGCATTTTAAAAACTCTCGCTTGCCGTTTGCAGCCTTAGGAACGCAATGAAAGTCATCTTCCGCGGCGTTAGAGGCTC
>JBNLFT010000350.1:0-552 GCA_050305675.1 Methylococcaceae bacterium | reverse complement strand
AGCCAATCGTCGTCCTTGGCGGGCCATTCGTAGGCGTTCAGCTTCACTGCGTAAACGGCGTCGTCGCCCGCTCGGCGAACATGGGATTTCCTGAAGCCGGGCGAGGTGCCGATCAGCAGCTCCCCGGCCGGCGTGTCGCCGTGATACAGTTGCAGGCGGCGTTGGAACTTGTCGTCCGCGACCTCGAAGCGTTGCCGGCTGGCAGCGGTGGTCGCCACCGGCCATCCGGTCATCAATTGTTGCAGTTTGTCCAGCTGGTCCTTTAACTTGTCGCCATCGGCCGGCAGTTGCTGCAGGTTGGGCAGGATCCAGGCATCGCCGCTTTTGGTTAGCGTCGCGCTGTGCTCGCCGTCGCTGACGACGACCCGGTCCAGCGTTTCCGCTTGAAAACTCAGCAATGTCTGCCGTTTGCCCGGTTGCCCGGATTGTTGTTGTCCCCAGAACAAGGCGGCCGCGGTAAGCAGTTGCAGTACCAGCAGGCCGCTCAATCCCGTCTGTAATTTTGTCATCGATTTCCTCCTTTATTCCGTCAGTAAACGTAGGTATTCGCGT
>JBNLFT010000349.1:0-553 GCA_050305675.1 Methylococcaceae bacterium | reverse complement strand
TCCCGACTCCTATCTGAGTATGATGCTGCATCTGGTGCGCGGCGACATCATCGACCAGCGCGCTATCCTGCGCCGATTGGCAGAGCTGCAGTACACCCGTAACGACGTCGAACTGCACCGTGGTACTTATCGAGTGCGGGGTGAGGTGATCGACGTCTTCCCGGCGGAATCGGACGCCGAGGCGGTGCGTATCGAGCTGTTCGACGAGGAGATCGAATCGCTGGCCTATTTCGACCCGCTTACCGGCGAGGTGCTGCGCCGGGTACCGCGCCTGACCATCTATCCCAAGACCCACTACGTCACCCCGCGTGACACGCTGCTGGAGGCGGTGGAGAAGATCAAGGTGGAGCTGAAGGATAGGTTGGAGGAGTTGCGTGCCCAGGACAAGCTGGTAGAGGTGCAGCGGCTGGAGCAACGCACCCGCTTCGATATTGAGATGATCTTGGAACTGGGTTACTGCTCAGGTATCGAGAACTATTCGCGCCACCTCTCCGGGCGCGAAGTGGGGCAGCCACCTCCAACCCTGGTCGAATACCTGCCGGACGATGCGCTA
>JBNLFT010000348.1:0-554 GCA_050305675.1 Methylococcaceae bacterium | reverse complement strand
TTCAATGGCGATCCAAGCGCATTAACCGAAGCCCAAACCCGAGGCTTTGAACTGTTCCTCGGCCAGGGGCGTTGCGTATCCTGCCATACCGTCGAACAGGACCACGCCTTGTTCACCGACAACCGCTTCCATAATATCGGCGTCGGCATCAATACGATCCAGGACGACGTTCCACGTCTAACGGCGGCATTTCTGGAGGCAGAACACAGCGGCCAGGATGTCGACGCGCTGGTATTGACCGACAAGAAATCCTCCGAGCTGGGACGCTTCGCGGTCACCGACCAAATTACCGAAATCGGCGCCTTCAAGACCCCGACCTTGCGCAACATCGCGCTGACCGCGCCCTACATGCACGACGGCAGCTTACGGACGCTGAAAGACGTCGTCATCCATTATAACAACGGCGGCGTAACGCCCGCCAACGCCCAGGTCAACGCCTTCCTCAGCGGCGGCATCCGGCCGTTGAATCTGACCGACGCGCAAATCGACGATTTGGTTGCTTTCCTGCAAGCCTTGACCAGTCCCCAGATCGCGCAACAAACCGCCTCGGCGGC
>JBNLFT010000347.1:0-563 GCA_050305675.1 Methylococcaceae bacterium | reverse complement strand
CCTTTCGGCTGGGTCTTGGTCGAAGTGGAAGCGTGCGGAAATACTGGTGGTGATTGGCTTGAATTGGCTGAACTTTGCAAGAGCCGACAAGTAGCCTTGAACGCGAAATAGTCTGGAGATTGTAATTTATTGGCGTAGCGGCGTGACTTCCCCTGTTTCGCGAAAACGACGGTAATCGGTGATGACTTGGGCGTGGTCGAAGGCCAGTTGATCCGGGAGTGTGTCGAAGGTGAAGATGCCGCAGTTTTTTGCATCATCCGCTGCGACAGGCTTGCCGCGAGCTTCAGCGACATAGACTGCGGTGACGGTATGGCCGCGGGGATCTCTGGCAGGGTTTGAGTAGATTCCCAGCAAGGCGGTCAATTCAACATCCAGGCTAATTTCCTCTCGGGCTTCTCGTACGGCCGCATGTTCTATGCTTTCGCCAACATCGACAAAGCCGCCGGGCACTGCCCAACCGTAAGGTGGGTTGGCGCGTTCGATCAACACGAAAGGTCGTCCGGGTTGGTTGATCAGTTCGATCAGGATGTCGGCGGCAATCAGGGGTGTAACGGGTTTAGCCA
>JBNLFT010000346.1:0-570 GCA_050305675.1 Methylococcaceae bacterium | reverse complement strand
GAGATGCCATTGCGGCGTCACTTGAAACATCGGATTAGTGGAACTGCCTGCTAGGTTGAACAGCAGTGCTAGGCTGGTCATGCCGAAAAGGACGCCGACCATGACACGCCAAGACGCGACTTGCGTGACAAGCAGGATGGCGGCGCCTATCAGACAGGCAAATGTCGACGTTTCGCCGAGCGATCCGGGCATCCAGCCGAAAAAAGCGTCCTGCCAAGACAGCGCCATCTTTAGCCCTGGATCGGCCAGTTCGGTCAGCGGTGTGGCCCGGCTGTAGCCGTCGACGGCGACCCAGACCGTATTGCCGGCCATGGCTTTGGGATAGGAAAAAAACAGAAAACAGCGGCCGACCAGGGCCGGGTTGAGGATATTCATGCCGACCCCGCCGTAGATTTCCTTGCCGATCACGACCCCGAAGGAGATGCCGAGCGCCGTTTGCCACCACGGCATGTCCGGCGGCAGAGTTAGCGCGAATAACAGGCTGGTAACCAAGAAGCCCTCGTTGACGTCCTGTTTTCGCACGCAGGCGAACAAGACCTCCCACAAGCCGCCGACAATCATCGTGATCAT
>JBNLFT010000345.1:0-573 GCA_050305675.1 Methylococcaceae bacterium | reverse complement strand
ACTATTTTTGAACCTTATGTAACCAGCAAAGATAAAGGTACCGGATTGGGTCTGGCTATTGTGAAAAAGATTGTTGAGAAACATGGTGGTGTTATCTGGGTTGATACAAAATATAAGCCGGGTGCCGGTTTTATTATTCAGTTGCCAGCGCTTTAACTTTAAATTCTACAAATAACAATGAATAAACAAAAACCTCATGTTTTAGTGGTAGATGATGAACCGGATATTTGCCGTCTGGTGTCAGAAATTTTGGAAGACGAGGGTTATCAGGTCAGTGCAGCTGAAAATGCAACCCAAGCCAGAGAATTAAAAAAAACACATAAGCCTGATTTGATTTTGCTGGATATCTGGATGCCGGATACCGATGGTATTACCCTGTTAAAAGAATGGGAAGCGGCAGAAGAACCGTTATGTCCAGTTATTATGATGTCAGGACACGGGTCGGTCGAAACTGCCGTGGAAGCAACCCGGTTAGGGGCTTATGACTTTCTGGAAAAGCCATTATCTATGGCTAAATTGCTGTTGATTGTTGACAGAGCATTAGAGGCAAGTATCTTAAAACAGGAAAATGTC
>JBNLFT010000344.1:0-575 GCA_050305675.1 Methylococcaceae bacterium | reverse complement strand
GGAAAGTTCGCGATTTATGCGGTATCTACCGTCAACCAGGCTCTGGAACTGCTGATGGGGCAGGCAGCCGGCGACGCGGACCAAGAAGGCAACTACCCTGATGGCAGCATCAACGCGAAAGTGGTCGCCCGGCTGAAGGAAATATCGGAAATGGCGCACGAAGCCGATAAGGAGCATGAAGAGGGTTAGCGGCGCCCTCCCTCGTAACAGCGGTTGCCCGGCAAGGGTCCGCCATCCGAAGACGTCGCTCATTATATTGCCACTTTGTTCCCGTCGCAAGACGACCCACATTTCCGGCGGCTTCGGCTTTGTCCGATCGGCAACCTGCTGTTACACTTAGTATTGGGTTCAGATTGATTAAACAGGTGGCCATGTCTCTCGTTTGTTTTAAACAGAGCGGTCGTTGCGCGATTATTGGTCGCAAGCGGCCCCTTAATCGCAACATCCGGCGATATGGCATCCTGTGCGCGCTGACTTTACTGTCCGCCGTTTCCTTCACCGCCTCTTGCGAAGAGTTCTCTCCGACATTGAGCTTCAAGGGTTTCGGGACCGTCGGCATCAGCGGCAGCGACACC
>JBNLFT010000343.1:0-576 GCA_050305675.1 Methylococcaceae bacterium | reverse complement strand
GGTGTCGCTGCCGCTGATGCCGACGGTCCCGAAACCCTTGAAGCTCAATGTCGGAGAGAACTCTTCGCAAGAGGCGGGGAGGGATACGGCGGACAGTAAACTCAGCGAGCACAGGATGCCATATCGCCGGATGTTGCGATTAAGAGGCCGCTTGCGACCAAAAATCGCGCAACGACCGGTCTGTTCAAAACAAACGAGAGACATGGCTACCTGTTTAATCAATCTGAACGCCAATACTAAGTGTAACAGCAGGTTGCCAATCGGACAAAGCCGAAGCTGCGGGAAAAGCGGGTCGACTTGCGACGGGAACAAAGTGGCAATTTAGCGAGCGACGCCTTCGGATGGCGGACCCTTGCCGGGAAACCTCTGTTACGAGGGAGGGCGCCACTAACCCTCTTCATGCTCCTTATCGGCCTCGTGCGCCATTTCCGATATTTCCTTCAGCCGGGCGACCACGTTCGCGTTGATGCTGCCATCAGGGTAGTTGCCTTCTTGGTCTGCGTCGCCGGCTGCCTGCCCCATCAGCAGTTCCAGAGCCTGGTTGACGGTAGATACCGCATAAATCGCGAACTTTCC
>JBNLFT010000342.1:0-577 GCA_050305675.1 Methylococcaceae bacterium | reverse complement strand
TCGGATACTTGGTGGCCGAATGATCAGGAGGTCGGCTGATGCCATGTGTGGTCTATACCGTGCACGTGGAGACGAGGAGCGCGGGTTTCTTGGTTGAGCCTCAAAACCAAGGTCGATGGTTTGTAAGTGGTTTGGCCTCAAAACCACTCAGACGGTTTTCACCGGTTTGGCCTCAAAACGGTGGCAACGGTTTCTGGCGGTTTGGCCTCAAAACCTGCTGTGACGGTTTTCTCCAGTTTAATCTTAAAACTGGTGGCGACGGTTTTTTCCAGTTTGGCCTCAAAACTGGTGCCGGCGGTTTCTCCGATTTGGCCTCAAAACCGACGGTCGGTTTCTTGGTTGAGCCTCAAAACCAAGGTGGTGGAGGGTTTCACGATTTGGGCCTCACAATCGGCAGCTTTGGTATGGTGATTTGGGCCTGAAAATCACCGTGACGGTTTTTTGGTTTGAGCCTCAAAACCAAGTGGGCATCGGTTTGTCGGTTACGCCACAAAACCGACGGAGGGAGGTCAGCGCGGGACACGCGTCGAGATCTACCTTCTTGCTTCACGTGGAAGCAAGTCTGACTAGGGTTTCC
>JBNLFT010000341.1:0-578 GCA_050305675.1 Methylococcaceae bacterium | reverse complement strand
CGCTCGAGATCGTCGTCCAGGGTCTACCCGGTGGTCGGGCGCTGGCTCAGCAAGACCTCTTACGGCACCCCGATTTTTATCATCTTGGCGGTGGCCGCGTTCGTTGCCGTTGCTTATGCGTGCTGGTGGCTCCTGTTGGGGAAAGTCGTCGATTGGGCGAACGAAGAGGGGGAGGTCTGGCGATGGATGCTGGCGTGGATTCCCGTATTATTGCTCGCTTATCTCCCGTTTATTGTCGTCGCCGTGGCGGGGCCGATCTCGTTGGAGGCGATGAACGCGACCGGCGAGCGCGCCGAGAAACGGGAGCTGGACGAACTCGACATGGTCGAGGCGGAAATTCGCGGCAGCGGCGATCCCGTCGATTACGCGAGGTATAGCCGTAAAGCCCTGCGTGCGTATTACCTGATGGGACAAAACCAGGTCAAGCTTAGCTTTTACGTCGGCGTTGCCGCGATGGTCTTTGGCTTCGTGTTTTTGGTTGCGGGGCTGATCCTTCAGGCGCTCGATACGACCAACATTCCTTATCTTCGAAAAGACCAGGACATGACGCTGATTACCGTCGGCGGGGGCGTCATCAT
>JBNLFT010000340.1:0-579 GCA_050305675.1 Methylococcaceae bacterium | reverse complement strand
CGCGTGGGCCGGAAGGCCTAGTTGGCTGGCTGGCCGCGTGGGCCGGGAGAGGTGGCTTGGGCCGGCCGGCAGGCCAAGGCCGGGGGAGGGGCAGGCCGGCTGGGCTGAGAAGAGTTGCCGGGCCACAAGGTCAGCCGGGCCGAAAGCAAGGAAAAGAATTTCCGAATTAAAATTTGATTTTTGAATTTAGCAAGGATTTGGAAAAATTGTAGAAGGAGATTTAGGAGGAATTTTGACATGAGGATTTTTCCTAAATTCTTCTAGGCTTCTCAAGGATTTTAGAAAAATATAATATGCCATGCCATGCAATGCAACGTTAGGCAAAGTTAATTAATGAAAGCTTTCACCTTATACTATTTATTTTGAAATGCACCCTAATGCAGTGCTAATTTGACAAGATTTATTATTTGCAAAAAGTGGGTGTTACAAATCTACCCGCCTTAAAGAAATCTCGCCCACGAGATTCAGGAAGGGCTCAGGATTAACTCAGGGTAATCTGCTTTGAGCTCTTCTTCATGCTCCCATGTTGCTTCATCCTCAGGGTGGTGACTCCACTAAACATTGCACATCTTAATGACC
>JBNLFT010000339.1:0-584 GCA_050305675.1 Methylococcaceae bacterium | reverse complement strand
GAACGCTTGTTCCAACAACTCCCGCCCGGCATCTCGGCCCAGACCGGTGAGACGGCCGACCAGATCCTCCAGCAAGCGCAGGCGTTTGAACGACGCATCCTGGTTTTGCCTGGCGCGCTCGATCTCCCGCTCCTGTTCGGCGATTTTCAGCGTCTGCCGTTCCAGTTCGGCACTCTTCTCATGCAACGCGGCGGTGCTGAGCAGCATCAACAAGAAAAACATCATGAATGCCAGCTCATTCAGCGTCATGCCGAACAGGAAAGAGCGCCTGCCTTCGTAGGACGCCATTGTCAGTCCTCCAACCGTTTGGACAGATACTCGATGCTGTCGACGAAATGCCGGTTCAGCATCGCCATCGCGGTACGCGAATGCTCCAGGATGGCCGCCATTTCCTGCTGATGGGTCTTGACCAATGCGATGTCGGTATCGGCCAGATCGCCCATCGCCGCGAGATTGCGAGTGTGTTGTTCGATGGCCTGGTTGAAAGACTCCAAACGTTTGAACGCCGAGGTAACATGCACCCCGAAGTCGGAAATTTGCTTGATCGTCAATTGCGTCTTACTCAAGGATTCGGCGATCGTTTG
>JBNLFT010000338.1:0-588 GCA_050305675.1 Methylococcaceae bacterium | reverse complement strand
GGGTTGGCCATATCATGCAGTTGATCACTGCCCGCCAACGGCGCACCATGGGATGTACCATGGAACACGCGTTCGCGGCGCTGCTGGCGTTGGCGCCGCATCAATTGGCCCGGCAGGTCAAGGAAACCCTGGCCGACTATCAGAATTCGGAAATCGAGTTGAAATCGAGCGAATTGCTGCGTTACGAAGGTCAATACAAACATTTGCGCTGTGCCCGATTTACCGAACACCTTAATCCGAAGGATAAAGGAACCGCCGAGGATTGGCACCAGTGGCGAGAGCAATGCGGCAGCGTCGGCCGCGAACCGGCCGCTTTTTTCGCCGCGGTCTGGGAAATCCTGCAGCACTGCAAGGGGCTGATCATCGGCGACGGGCTGAACGGCAAGGGCCTGCTGCACAGCGAGGATATCCTGGCGCAAATGACGGCCGGCGAGCAAAGTTTCGAACTGCTGGTCAATCATCGGTTGAATAAAATCCAATCGCCCGATCACCGGCAATTGACCGTCGAAGCCTTGCAGGCGCTGGCGCTGATCTTTCAGGACAATCCCGATCTTTATGTCGACGATACCCTGGTTACCGAGACCCTGA
>JBNLFT010000337.1:0-591 GCA_050305675.1 Methylococcaceae bacterium | reverse complement strand
GTCCCGCTTCGTCGTATTGCTTGACGCCGATATAATCCATGAATACCGGCCGATGCACAGTTGATCGCGAGGTCGCCTTGGTAATCAACAACGGCACGGCATTATCGATACCGGCGATGGCGTCGGGCGAAACCGGCGTCTGCAGCGTATCGGGCAACTTGGCGATGCTGTCGCGCAAAATACCCAGCCCGCTCTGGGCGATGGGGGCGAACCCGAGCTTGTCCTCTTGCCTTACCAGCTCATATTCCCGATAGCCCAGAAATACGAAATGATCGTCGTGCAGCCATTGCAGAAAGGCGACATAACCGGAGCAGTCCGGATCTGTCGCCCCTGATTGGCCCAGTTCCGCTATGGCTTGCCGCATTTGTTCCAGACAGCCCTGCCAATCCTGCGTTGCCGCGCGAACGTCGGTTAAGACGTCGTGCAACCGACGTTCAAGAAAATCCAGGCATGACGGGTCCGTCTGCCGGTCGATTTCCAGATGCAACAGACATTCCGCCGTTGCCGGTTCGCCCTCTTCAACGGTGAAATCCAGCAATTCGCCCTGATCTCCGCGGCGAATATGGTAAACGGGGTGAATCACCAGATGAT
>JBNLFT010000336.1:0-591 GCA_050305675.1 Methylococcaceae bacterium | reverse complement strand
GCTGGTGCGTTCCACCATATCGTTGACCGCCAGTTCATAATCGTTCCAGCGCTCGCGGTTGCGGTAATCTTCCTCGGTGATTTTGTACTGCTTATAGGCGATCTTTTCCCGTTCCTTGAAACGGCGCAGTTGTTCGTCCTTGTCGATATGTAACCAGAACTTAAGCAGCACGATGCCGTGCTCGGTGAGCTGTTCCTCGAAGTCGGCGATCTCGGCATAGGCGCGCATCCATTCATCATCCCTGGCATAGCCTTCCACCCGTTCAACCAGTACACGACCATACCAGCTGCGGTCATAGATGGTGGTCTTGCCGCCGCGTGGAACATGCCGCCAGAAACGCCACAGGTAATGATGCGCCCGCTCTTCATCGGTCGGTGCCGCGATAGGGATGATCTGGAATTTGCGCGCGTCAAGAGGATTGATGATGCGGCGAATAAGACCACCCTTGCCACCGGCATCCCAACCTTCGAGCACGATAATGGTGGATATTTTTTTCTCGTAAGCCGTCCGTGCCAGCAGATGGAGTTTGCCCTGGTACTTCTCCAGTTGTTTGCGGTACTCCTTCTTATCCACCGACTTACCCAGGTCGAG
>JBNLFT010000335.1:0-591 GCA_050305675.1 Methylococcaceae bacterium | reverse complement strand
GAACTGGAGCGGGTGATTGCTGCCGGTGGTGACCCGGGCAAGGTGGTCTTTTCTGGTGTGGGTAAGCGGGCATCTGAGATCCGTCGTGCCCTCGAACTGGGGATCTACTGTTTCAATGTGGAGTCGGAATCAGAGCTGGTGCGTATCGATGCCATTGCCCAGGAGATGGGCATGCGTGCCCCGGTGTCGCTGCGGGTCAACCCCGATGTAGATGCCAAGACTCACCCCTACATCTCTACCGGGCTGAAGGAGAACAAGTTCGGTGTCTCCATCGAGCGCGCCGGGGAGGTCTACGCCCTGGCCGCCGAGATGGAGGGCATTCGTCTGCTCGGCATCGATTGCCACATCGGCTCGCAACTGACCCGCGTCACTCCCTTTGTGGATGCGCTGGAGCGGGTGCTGAAGCTGGTGGATGAGCTCTATGAAAAGGGCATCGCCTTGTCGCACATCGATCTTGGTGGTGGCCTCGGCATCAACTACAAGGATGAAGAGCCGCCCATGCCCGGCGACTACGTCGCGCCTCTGCTGGATCGGCTGGCCGGACGCGATCTGAAGGTATTGATCGAACCGGGTCGCGCCATTGTCGGCAAC
>JBNLFT010000334.1:0-591 GCA_050305675.1 Methylococcaceae bacterium | reverse complement strand
ATTGGCCTCGCCGCAAAATTGCAGGAAGCGGCGGTCCACGTGGTCTACGGAGTCGTTGGCTATAAGACGCACGCCAAAATGTGTCTGGTATTGCGCAAGGCGGGAAAGGAGTTGCAATATTATGCGCATCTGGGTACCGGTAACTATCACCCGAAAACCGCCCGTTTGTATACCGACTACGGTCTGTTTTCCTGCAATAAGGATCTCGGTGAGGATGTCAGGCGGATTTTTGCCCAGTTGACCAGCTTGGGTAAGGTAACCAAGTTGAACAAGCTGCTGCAATCGCCGTTCACATTGCATGCCGGATTGATCAAGATGATCGATCGCGAGAGTGACAACGCCAGGAAAGGAAAGCCGGCGAAAATCATTATCAAAGTCAATGCGGTAGTCGAGGAACAGGCTATCCAAGCCTTATACCGGGCTTCGCAAGCTGGTGTCGAGGTCAAGCTGATCGTCAGGGGAATATGTTGTCTGAGGCCGGGAATGCCCGGAGTGTCGGAAAATATCGAAGTACGTTCAATCATCGGGCGCTTTCTCGAACATACGCGAGTCTACGCTTTTTTCAACAATGGCAACTGGGATGTTTACGCC
>JBNLFT010000333.1:0-592 GCA_050305675.1 Methylococcaceae bacterium | reverse complement strand
CAAATGAATCCTACACAAATTTTTGAATTTGCAAAGAATTGAATAAATCGGAAATTAATAAAATTTAACCGGGTGCAACTGGACCGAATTCACGCTCGGCCTAGATACACAGTGCGCGGCGCGGCCCGTGGCCACGTGGGGCACGGCCCGCGTGCGCGGCGCTGGCGGCCCAGCTCGGCCTTGGCCGGGCGGCGCGCGCGGCGCACAGCACACGGTGGCTTAACATGCGGCGGCGCTGCTCGGCGACGGGTGACGACTCGACACCGGCGCATGGAGATGACGGGGAGGCGGCGGCTCACCGGCGCGGAGACGACGACGACGACGGGCGACGGCGGGCGCGCGACGGCGACGGGCGACGCTGTCGGAAGCGGCGCGGTGAGCGCGAGGCAGATGTTGGGATGACGGCGGCGTAGCTCGTCCCAGTAGGCGAGATAGCCGCAGACGTAGCGGTTTTCGGTGATTCCTTGCCGGTCCGGTTCATCGGCCGCCCGCCAGAACGCCAGCGGATCGATGTTGAAATCCTGCCGATAGAGGTCGATGCCCTGCTTGGTGATCAGGTTGTCGATGTGCTCCGTCAGCCAGCCGCGGGCGG
>JBNLFT010000332.1:0-595 GCA_050305675.1 Methylococcaceae bacterium | reverse complement strand
TGGTAACGGTTACGTGAATCCTCACTCACTGATCGCCGCAAGGCTGGTGAGCCGCAGCACCAAACATACGCTGGATCGTTCGCTGCTGGTCCATCGCCTCAACATTGCCCTGTCGCTGCGCGAACGGCTGTTCGACAAACCTTTCTATCGTCTGGTCTACGGCGAAAGCGACAACCTGCCGGGGCTGGTCGTGGATCGCTTCGGCGACATTGTGGTGGCACAGGTGAATACCGCCGGGATGGAGGCGGTGCTGGAGGAGATCGCCGAGGCGCTGGACAAGGTGTTCAAGCCATTGGCCATCCTCTGGCGCAACGACAGCAGTGCACGGGAGCAGGAGGGATTATCCAGCTATGTGAAACCCGCGCTGGGTGAGGTGCCGGAGACGGTCCTGATTGAAGAGAACGGCACTCGCTTCGATGTGCCGCTGCTGAGCGGGCAGAAGACCGGCTGGTTCTACGACCACCGCATGAATCGAGCGCGGGTGCAGCAGATCGCCAAAGGCCTGCGGGTACTGGATGTTTTTAGTTACATCGGCGGTTGGGGCATCG
The DNA here is from genome assembly GCA_050305675.1 of Methylococcaceae bacterium. GTDB lineage: Bacteria > Pseudomonadota > Gammaproteobacteria > Methylococcales > Methylomonadaceae > Methylomarinum. The sequence continues at coordinate 47 of JBNLFT010000332.1, read as the reverse complement.
AGGCGGCAGTGGCCGGGGCGGAGGAGGTGGTTTGCATCGATGCCTCC
>JBNLFT010000331.1:0-604 GCA_050305675.1 Methylococcaceae bacterium | reverse complement strand
GCTGCGGCGTAATGGTCGCGGCGACATTATCCCCGGCTTCGCTTACGAATTGCACGGCCTCTTCCGTGGTCGCGTGCTCGACGACGACGCGCAGCTGCGGAAACTGGCCGACGATGCGGCTGAGATGTTGTTCCAGAAAGATTTTTTCGCGGTCGAAGATATCGTAGCGGTCAGCCGTCACTTCGCCGTGAACCAGCAACGGAACCTGGTGGATTTCCATCTCTTCCAGCAACGGGAAAAGGCCGTCCAGGTCCGATACGCCGGAATCGGAATTGGTCGTGGCGCCGGCCGGATAGAGCTTGAAGGCATGGACATAAGGCGATTCAGCGACGCGGCGCCCCTCCTCGACTGGGGTGTTGTCGGTCAGATAAAGCGTCATCAACGGCTTGAAATCGCTTTCGTCGGGCAGCGCCGCCAGAATTTCGCCGCGATATTCCAGTGCCGACGACACGCTGGTTACCGGCGGCTTCAAATTCGGCATGATGATGGCGCGGCCGAATTGGCGTGCGGTATGCGAGACGACCAAACGTAACATGTCGCCGCTTCTGACATGCAAGTGCCAGTCGTCCGGCTGGGTCAGCGTTAATTTATCCATGGCCTCGGG
>JBNLFT010000330.1:0-604 GCA_050305675.1 Methylococcaceae bacterium | reverse complement strand
TTTTGTCGGATGAACCGAGGAACGTGACGGTGCGCGCGCAAAGCGACGTTACTTTGCTGCGACTCAACAAAGACAACTTCACCAAATTAATTAAGGATCCGACGCTAAAATTCATCAATTTCCAGCAACTGCAAGCGCTGAAAGAACAAAACGCGATCCTGCTCGATGTCCGCTCGCCGGACGAGTACAACAAAAACCATCTGGAGCACAGCATCAACGTACCCTTTTTTTCACTGCGCATGCATTTTAAGACCTTGGTCAAAAATCAGCCCGTCGTCGTCGTTTGCGAGGACGGCAATACCAGTAAAGCGGCGGCATTTTTATTATTGCGTAATAAAATAGAGGCGGTAATTTTGCAGGGCGGAATGGCAAAGGTTCCTGCCGAGGCGGTTCGCGGCGAAGCCGTCTTCACCATCGACGAAGAGAGTCCGCAAAATTCGGCGGACGCCCAAAACGAATTTGCACCGAAGTCAGCGAGCGGCTATAGCGAAGAGCCTTCGGAACATATCGAACCCGAGAGCGAGCGATTAAAGCAAACCATCGCGCAACTGGAAGAAAAGTGCAGAACGTTGAGCGAAGAAAAAGAAGAGCTGGCGAGAAAATA
>JBNLFT010000329.1:0-608 GCA_050305675.1 Methylococcaceae bacterium | reverse complement strand
CGCCCGTTGACGTAGAAAAACTGCATATCCGGTTGGCTGCGGGAGAAGGTCGGCAAACCGACCCATCCGGTCAACTGCAAACCGGATGAGGCAAAATCGATTCGAACCGCGTTTTCGATGAATGCGGAACCGCAAATGCCGGCGATCCGCCGCTCCCGTTCCGGTTCCGTCTCTGCGGGCTTAAGTCTGAATACGTCGCGTTGATTGTGGGTCAGGACGAAGCCGGTGTCGAACCGGCTTAGCGCCATTTTCTTGATCAGGTTTTCGATGTGCGAAAACTCGGTCTTTTCGCTTTTTAGGAACTTACGCCGTGCCGGCGTGTTATAGAACAGATCGCGCACCTCAACGGTCGTACCGCAGGGATGCGGGTCGGGTTGCGGATCGAAATTAGTTTCCGTTCCGTCCGCACCGACCTTCCATGCGCACTCCGCCTGCCCGGTCCGGGAAATCAGCGTCAAGCGGGCAACCGAGCTTATGCTCGGCAAAGCTTCGCCGCGAAAACCCATGCTTGCTACTTGTTCCAAATCCTCGAGGCTGGCGATTTTGCTGGTAGCGTGGCGAGACAAGGCCAGCGGCAAATCCTCCCTGACGATGCCGCAACCGTCGTC
>JBNLFT010000328.1:0-609 GCA_050305675.1 Methylococcaceae bacterium | reverse complement strand
CCTAAACTTCCAGACTCCTCCCACACCCCTATATAAGCATGGGTGCACCTCCCCCAAGCATCCCCATGTCAATTTCACCTCAAAACTGAACTATAGCCGCCACCCTAATTCCACCACCATCGCCGTTGCCCGTCGTCGCCGCCACCTCTATTGCGAAGTCCTTCCTTCAAATTAAACCACGTGACGGTCGTGAGAAGCCAAAGACCTAACCATAGGAAAAAGAATCACGTTGAAACTCGATCTGTAGCCTCTGCAATCTATCGCCGAAGTCTTGCCATTGTTTCTCATTGGGGCTGCGACTTTTTCGACGAACTTGAAGTCAATCCGACGTTACCGGTGAGTTCCCCTTGCCGTACCCTCGCTCCCGGACTTTACGGATCTGAAATCGGAGGTCTATAGCTCAAGTTATAGCAAATTCTGGTGAAGTTTCGGTGAGCAAACTACATAGTCGTCTTCTACCTTCAGCTCCGGACAAATTTTACGAATATGTCCCTACGCAATTTTTATTTAATTGCAGATTAGTCATTAGTATTTAAAACCTTCATAACTTTTAACCATAGCTCTGATTTAGGTGATTCTTGCGCTCACGTGTTTGTAGCGACGAGTAGC
>JBNLFT010000327.1:0-613 GCA_050305675.1 Methylococcaceae bacterium | reverse complement strand
GGCACCATGATGTCTTCCACTGTCACCTTCTCCAGATCGAGAATGCTGAGTAGCATCTTTTGGTGGCGGCGTGGAATCATCGCGCCAGCTTCGTTGACCACACTGCGTAGTTCTTCACTGCTGATGCCATGGACGTCCACATCCTCCTGCGAGACACCCATCATTCGCAATAGTGCATTGGGAATGGTGTTAAGCAGCCAGACCAGGGGATAGAGGACTCGCATCAATGGCTTGAGGATCAGGGTCGCTGGAAAGGCCAGCCGTTCCGGGTGCAATGCCGCGAGAGTTTTTGGCGTGATCTCGGCGAAGATCAGGATCACCAGGGTCAGCAGCAGGGTCGCAACGACAATGCCGTCGCCGCCCAGCAGGCGCAGTGCGATGATCGTGGCAATGGACGAGGCGAGAATATTGACGAAGTTGTTGCCCAGCAGGATCAGGCCGATCAGCCGATCCGGGCGTTTGAGCAGTTTACTGGCGCGAAGTGCCCCCGGGTTTTTTGCGTCCGTGAGATGGCGCAGGCGATAGCGGTTAAGGCTGATCAGACCGGTTTCCGAACCGGAAAAAAAGGCGGAAGCAAGGACTAACAAACCGAGGGCCGTGAACAGCACCCATA
>JBNLFT010000326.1:0-621 GCA_050305675.1 Methylococcaceae bacterium | reverse complement strand
GGAGTGCTGCACAGTCTCTTGGATTTCGACATCATGCGCACGCTGGACCAGGGCGTTCGGCGTTTCGTCAGCAATCCGAAGCTGGTCGACGTGCTGAATTACTTCGTCAAATACGTCGGCTCGTCTCCTTACGACGCGCCGGCGCTGCTAAATCTGTTGCCTTATATTCAATTTCAGTACGGGCTTTGGTACGTCAAGGGAGGGATGTATGGTTTGGCACACGGCATGCAAAAGCTGGCCGAAGAGCTGGGGGTCGAGATTCGGGTCGATTGCGAAGTCGAGGGCATCGATCTGGATCGCGGGCGGGCAACGGCGGTTCGGTTGCAGGGCGGCGAATCGCTGATCGCCGACGTCGTTGTTTCCAACATGGAAGTGATACCGGCGGCGCGCCGGTTATTGCGCCGTTCCGTGGCGGAAAGGAAAGAGTTGCGGCGGTTTGCCCCCAGTTGTTCGGGACTGGTCATGCATTTGGGAGTCAAGCGGATTTATCCGCAGTTGGCGCATCACAACTTTTTCTATTCCGAACGCCCCAAGCAACATTTTGCCGCGGTTTTCCGGCAGCACGAGCTGCCGGCTGATCCGACGTTGTATTTGGTGGCGCCGGTCAAGAGCGATCCCGGC
>JBNLFT010000325.1:0-622 GCA_050305675.1 Methylococcaceae bacterium | reverse complement strand
TCGGAAGTGAAACCTCTTAGCGCCGATGATAGTGTGGCAGGTTGCCATGTGAAAGTAGGGAATCGCCAAGCGCTTAACCGCAAAACCCGTCCAGACACCTGGACGGGTTTTTTTTTGACCGTCACTTCGGGTGCGCGCAACCTACACGCAAAACCCTTCGCGGCTTCGCATGGAGACGACAATAACATTTCCGCGCTGGACGTGATTCGCGGCTGCCACGACATCGCTTTCCTCCCTCGATAGCAAAGACTAATCGGATGGGGCGGCAATCGTTTCTAGCTCGAGTGTTACGCTCTCAGATCGCTGATGACGGTGGACTCGATGGCCGGCAAGTCAGTCGCCATTTTGGCATAGCTGAGAGACATGCTGCCTTCATCGATATCCGATACTTTCCAACTACCATCTTCCAACGTAAGAGTCCACACGGTTTCGACTTCTTTGTAGCGCTTGCTGCCTTCGACCACCTTACCGGTTCTGCGGTCTTGCAAAAAATCCTTCATTTTTGCGGTGACCGAAATCACCATCACCGAATCGTTATGTTCTTCATGCTGATTGCATATTCTGGCCCAACCTGAACACCGATTCTGCTTCAATCTGAACAGTCATTCTGATCGAAGTTGAA
>JBNLFT010000324.1:0-624 GCA_050305675.1 Methylococcaceae bacterium | reverse complement strand
CCTTCCTCGACCGCGAAGCGTTCGGCCACGGTCAACGCCATATCGGGCACCAGCAATCGCTCCACGATCGGGTCGGAAGCCAGATTGACGAACATCACCGTGCGCGCGAATACGCCCGCTTCCTCGAAACGCGAGCGGAAGAAATGAAAATCGTCGAAAATCAGCCCCAGTCCGGCGAAGACGACGATATCGGCGTCGGCCTGGATGCCGATTCTGGCCAAAAAGGCGTTATAGGGCTCGCCCGAGATCGAAAAGATCGGGATTTTTTGACTCTCGACCAGGCAGTTGAAAAGATCGATCATCGGCACGTTGGTGCGAATCATTTTCGACGCCAACACCCGTTTCATCGGATTGACCGAGGCGCTTTCGATGGGCACCTTCGGATCGGGTTGCAACGAGGAGCCGCCGTCCATCGGCTGGCCGACGCCGTTGAAGATACGGCCGAGTATGTTAGCGGAATAGGTGACCCGCATCGGGTGGCCGAGAAACCTGACCGAGGCATGGGTCGAAATACCCTGAGTGCCGGAGAAAATCTGCAACGCGATCTCGTTGCCGCGAATCAGGATGACCTGGGCCAACGAATGGCTGCCGTTGACATCGTCGATTCGGGCCAGAGCGCCAAAA
>JBNLFT010000323.1:0-625 GCA_050305675.1 Methylococcaceae bacterium | reverse complement strand
CCCGCCGCCGCGGTGCAAAACGGCAGGCGAAACAACCAGCAGACCGTGGTGGCGACCTTGGCCACGCTGCCGGCGGCGCTCAAGGCGGCCGGACTCAAGCCGCCGGCCTTGCTGATCGTGGGCGAGGTGGTGACGCTGCAATCGCGGCTGAACTGGTTCGAGCAACCGGCCACCGCCTGCGCCGCCGCGGTAGCCGCCGCCGTTTCCGCTTCGCTGTTCCAGGTTTCCGGATAGCCCGGATTGTCGGGATTGAATCGAACTTCCGCGCTAACGCCGTAAGCATCGGCGCAAGCGTTGGCTATGCGGCCAACCTCGCGCGCCAACCGTTCTCCGACGCCGCCGTCGAAACAGCGAAAAGTCCCCCTGACGACCGCTTCGTCCGGCAGCGCGTTCCAGGTGTTGCCGCCGTGAATCTGGGTCACGCTGACGACGGCCGCCTCGGCGGGATCGATCGAACGGCTGACGATGGATTGCAGCGACGTGACCGTCAGCGCGGCTGCCGACAGGACGTCGTTCCCCAGATGCGGCATCACCGCGTGCGTGGCCGTTCCGCACAGGCGAATCTCGAAACAATCGAAGGAAGCCATCATCGCCCCCGCTTTCACGGCGAAATGACCGGCGGGGA
>JBNLFT010000322.1:0-628 GCA_050305675.1 Methylococcaceae bacterium | reverse complement strand
CGACATCCACAAGGCCGAGGCCACCCTGCGCGCCATGGCCGAATGCGGTATGCCGCTGCTGGTGCACGGCGAAGTCACCGACAGCAGTGTCGACATCTTCGACCGCGAGCGAGTCTTCATGGAGACGGTGCTGGCACCGCTACTGGAACGCATCCCGAATCTGAAAGTGGTGGCGGAACACATCACCACCGCGGAGATGGCGCGCTTCGTTCTCGCTGCTGGTGAGAATGTTGGCGCCACCATCACCCCGCAACATCTGCTGCTCAATCGCAATGCACTACTCGCTGGCGGCATTCGTCCGCATAACTACTGCCTGCCGGTGCTGAAGCGTGAATCGCACCGCGAAGTGCTGATGGAAATGGCAACTTCCGGCAACCCGAAATTCTTCCTCGGCACCGACAGCGCGCCTCATGCCAAAGGTGCCAAAGAGTGTGCCTGTGGTTGTGCCGGGATCTACTCCGCCCACGCCGCCATCGAACTCTACGCCGAGGCCTTCGATCGCGCAGGGGCGCTGGACAAGCTGGAAGGGTTTGCCAGTTTCCATGGTGCAGACTTCTACGGACTGCCGCGTAACACAGACACGATCACGCTGAAGCGTGAGGAGTGGGAAGTGCCGGGGAGTTATCAG
>JBNLFT010000321.1:0-630 GCA_050305675.1 Methylococcaceae bacterium | reverse complement strand
GTCTCCTAGGATCCAGATCGGGTGATTATCGATGAAGCGAGAATGCAGCAAACACACACAAACTCAGAATTTCATTGAATATTTACTTATTACACATTGGTTTAAGGTTTATAAGATTGAGAAGAAGAAGGTTCTTCAAACGATAGAACATATTTGCGGAAGCATTTAACTCGACGTCAAAAGAGAAATCACCTCGCCCTAGAGGTGAAGACCTCCTTCGGCAACTCTACGCCTATGACGGGCTCCAGTACGGAATCCAGCACTTAGAAGCCTGGACTTCCACTGACAGCCATCATCGGCATCGCCGGAAAGAAGAGAAGAGGAGTAACCTGCACACAAAAGTTACAAAGTAAAGCTTGAGCGACTACGCTCAGCAAGACTTATCCGTCGCGACCCGAAGGCCACGAATTCTAGACATGCAAGGCTTCAAGTGAAACAGCGGACTCCAGCCTACTAGCACCTACTACTAATCATTTTTAATCAAGATTAGCCAAATTAAGTTGATACACATTAATAATAAAAGATTAGCAACCTATGCTAAACATGCATGGTAACTCAATCAACCATTTTTAGTATCATCATTTTCGACTACCAAGTAGTCATAATTAACATAACCATAATCTCATATGA
>JBNLFT010000320.1:0-631 GCA_050305675.1 Methylococcaceae bacterium | reverse complement strand
GGGCAATCAAGGCGGACAGGTTGATCTACCAGGACCTGGACGACTTGGTCGAGGCGGTACGCAGAGGGAACCGGTCGATCAGTCATTTCGATACCTCTTGTTTTAGCAATCAATATGTGACCGGCGATATCGACGACGCTTATCTGCAAAGAATCGAAGCGCTGCGCAACGATGATGCCCAGAGCCAGCGTAATACGGAAAGCTTTGTCATCGAAATGCAAAATTCGGCATAGCGATTCAGACTCCATCCCAGCAACTTAAAGATAATGACCGATATAGATTGGAACGATTATTCACTGGCGACTCAGGCAATCCGGGCCGGCCACCAACGCACCCACGAGGATGAGCACAGCATCCCGATTTTTGCCACCTCCAGTTACGTCTTTCAAAGTGCCGAGGAAGCCGCGCTTAGGTTTACCGGAAAACAGCCCGGAAACATCTATTCCCGCTTTACCAATCCGACCGTGAATGCCTTTCAGCAGCGCTTGGCCTTCATGGAGCAGGGCGAGCGCTGTTTGGCATTCGCTTCCGGCATGGCCGCAATCATGGCGGTCGGGATGGGGTTGCTCAAAAGCGGCGATCACGTGGTGTGTTCGCGGAGTGTATTCGGCAACACCGTTTTGTTGTTCCA
>JBNLFT010000319.1:0-636 GCA_050305675.1 Methylococcaceae bacterium | reverse complement strand
AGCCAAGTCTTGCATCGGGCTCTGGATTGTGAATGCCGACCCAAAGAGTTTAGGTACTTCCCTAGGACTAGTGATAAGTCTAGGAATGAGTGTCACGTCAATATAGTCGAATATAGTAGCGAGTCGTCGGACGACGAAGAGGCCGACATGTGTGTAGCCGAATGGAGTTGGGGGTCTAAATCTAAACCATTCGTATGCTCTAGCTTAAAGCCGGCTTCTAAAAGCCGACAAGATGAGATACGCTATACTTTCGACGTTGCTAAGTGTGATAGGATTTTTGATTACTTGCTACAGGAAAAACAAATTGAATTGCCAAGTAATCATGTTATACCATTGCTAGAACAGATCAAAAGCATGCTTATTGTAAATGGTATAATTCTTATTCTCATACTACTAACGATTGCAATATTTTTTATCGATAGGTTCAATCGGCCATAAACGAAGGATGATTGAAATTTGCAGAAAGTCCCCAAATGAAGCTCGACAAGGACTCGTTCCCGACAAACATGATCATGGTCGAGCTCGATGGGAAGAAGATCATAATTTGGTCGTCTGAGGACGAATCGATGAAAGGCAAGGATGTCATCATAGGAGAGGAGCAGCCACCGAGGATGATCAAGCCGAAGAGCCCGAAGG
>JBNLFT010000318.1:0-637 GCA_050305675.1 Methylococcaceae bacterium | reverse complement strand
GATTTGCTTAAGTTATTAGAGGAACGTGATTCAGACGTACTTGATTCTATACTAAAAGCTGTAGCTAAATTGAAAATTAAGGAAGCAAAGCCGTATTTACAAGAACTATTAAAACATGACGATTTATATTTTCGTGATCTTGCACGAAAAGCGCTTGCCAAACTCCGGTAACCGCGTGCAACGTAATCGGCTCGGGATAGCAGGCGTAATCCCGTCACCTTGAGCCGATCCGCGCTCAAAAATAATTGGGGGCAGAGTAAATTTAAATTTCTGTTGTATGGTTTAATTTCACTCTGACCCCATTTTTTCCTCCAGTCATCCTACTAAGCGACGTCAAGAAATTGTGTAACTGGAATAAGATTATCGAACAATGGAGATTGTCGGAATAAAAACGCTTGAATAATGGTCATGATGTAACGTTTAATTCCGAATAACTTCAAGCCTAGCTATCTATCTATGATGCCAGATAATTATCTTTTACTTGACGGTAAGATCCCACTTTTTCATCTGCGGTTTTTTTGCCCGAAAAGTGGATTTTCGCCAAGTGCCGTAGAGTATATATTGCGGTCAATTGAGGACTTGATTCCGGGTATTGATATTTCCTGGAAGTTGATTTTCAGTATTAGAACGCGAAGAA
>JBNLFT010000317.1:0-644 GCA_050305675.1 Methylococcaceae bacterium | reverse complement strand
CGGCAACGTATTGCAGTTTCTGCCAGGAGACGGTGCGTTAATCGGCAAAACCCTGCTGAGCGACCCGCGCATTGCCGGCGTTGCCTTCACCGGCTCAACCGCTACGGCCAGACATATCTATCATCAATTAGGCGAACTGCCTTCAATAGTCCCATTCATTGCCGAAACCGGCGGCCAAAACGTCATGATCGCCGACAGCTCGGCGCATATGCAGCAACTGGTGCTTGACGTCATCGCCTCGTCGTTCAACAGCGCCGGCCAGCGCTGTTCGGCCTTGCGCGTTCTCTATCTGCAACAGGAGGTCGCGGATCAAATCATCGACATGCTGATCGGGGCGATGCGGCAACTCGTCGTCGGCGACACTCATCATTACGCCACCGACATCGGCCCGGTCATCGACGAAACGGCCCGCCTGAAGCTGGTCAAACACGTCAATGCGATGCGACAGCAGGCCAAAATCCTTTACCAATTGCCTCTAACCGCCGAGTGCGAAACTGGCAGTTTTTTTCCGCCGACGTTAATCGAGATGGCATCTCTCGATTTATTAAAAGAGGAAGTCTTCGGCCCTGTTCTGCATGTCGTCCGTTTCCGCGCCGGAGAACTTCAGCGCGTAATCGACGACGTCAACGCCTGCGGCTATGGAT
>JBNLFT010000316.1:0-646 GCA_050305675.1 Methylococcaceae bacterium | reverse complement strand
CCACTGATGCTTTCCATCACTCGCTGGGCAGCCTTTGGCGTCTTCACGAAGAGGTTACAATCATCAGCAAACCGGCAAAACTCAAGACCACGCCGTTCCAGCTCTTTATCCAGCTCGTCCAAGACGATGTTGCTAAGTAAGGGGCTTAACGGGCTGCCTTGTACGGCACCCTCCAGAGAGGGCGTCACCAGTCCATCGGCCATGATGCCACTGCGCAGCAGCAGTCCGATCAGGCGCAAGATACGCTTGTCGACAATCTGCTCGCCTACTCGGGCAATCAGTCGATCATGGTGGATTCGATCGAAAAATTTCGATAAATCAATATCCACCACATACGGCTTGCCACTGGCCACGATCCGACGCGCCGCCTCAACCGCTTGGCGTTGGTTCCGTCTAGGGCGGAATCCGTAGCTGTGCTCGGAGAATAACGGCTCGAAGATCGGTTCCAGCAGCGCCTTCAAGGTGGCATGAACCACTCTGTCACGCACGGTTGGCACTCCGAGTAAACGGATGCCTTTTCCCCCTGGTTTAGGTATTTCTACCCGTCGTACCGGGGAGGGCTTGTAACTCCAGCTTTCCAGTTCCTCTTTCAGCTGGGTTAGCTCTTCATTCAGCCGTGATCCGAATACCTCAAGCGTCACCCCAT
>JBNLFT010000315.1:0-646 GCA_050305675.1 Methylococcaceae bacterium | reverse complement strand
CATTCGTGATGTTTGTCCAATCTTCTTCGCCCGATTTTCCAGAAATTCCATTCCCTTCATGAAATATCCGGGCTAACCTGGAAACCTCGACAGCCGGAGGGCTAATGACGTTATCCCTCTTGCCTTTGCACCAGCATCTTCTTGATTTCCGCGATGGCCTTGGCCGGATTCAGTCCTTTCGGGCAGGTGTCGGTACAATTCATGATGGTATGGCAACGATAAAGCTTAAAGGGGTCTTCCAGCTCGTCGAGCCTGGCGCCGGTGTTTTCATCCCGGCTGTCGGCCAGCCAACGGTAGGCCTGCAATAAAATTGCAGGTCCCAGATAGCGGTCGCTGTTCCACCAGTAACTCGGGCAACTAGTCGAGCAGCAGGCGCACAGGATGCATTCGTACAACCCGTCCAGTCTGGCGCGCTCCTCGCGGCTCTGCAGGCGCTCGCGATCGGCCGGCGCCGGCGTCTGCGTTTCGATCCAGGGCTTGATCGACGCGTACTGGGCGAAGAAATTGCTCATGTCGACCACCAAGTCCTTGACCACCGCCATGTGCGGCAACGGGAAGATCTTCACCGTCCCGGAATAATCGGCAATCGCCTTGGTGCAGGCTAATGTGTTCTTGCCGTTGATGTTCATCGCGCAGGAACCGCAGA
>JBNLFT010000314.1:0-647 GCA_050305675.1 Methylococcaceae bacterium | reverse complement strand
CTGAGTAAAGCGGGTTACGAAGCCTACCTGGTAGGTGGCGGCGTGCGCGATTTGTTACTGGGCCGCGAACCCAAGGACTTCGATGTGGCGACCGATGCCCGTCCCGAGGAAGTCAGGCAACTGTTCCGCAACTGCCGCCTGATCGGCAGGCGTTTTCGTCTGGCACATATTCACTTTGGTCGTGAGATTATCGAGGTTGCCACTTTTCGTGCCGGTCACGATGAGGAGAACGGTGAAGCGGTGACCAGCGATAGCGGCATGCTGATGCGTGACAATGTCTACGGCACGCTGGAAGATGATGCCTGGCGCCGCGATTTTACGGTTAATGCCCTCTACTACGATATCCGGGATTTCTCGGTGGTCGATTACACAGGCGGTGTACCCGATTTGCAGGCCGGTCTGCTGCGTATGATCGGCGATCCGCACAGGCGCTTCCGTGAAGACCCGGTACGTATGCTGCGTGCGGTGCGATTTGCGGCCAAACTCGGTTTTCGTATCGAACCGGAGTGCGAAGCGGCGATCCGTGAGTTGGGGTATCTGCTGGAGGAGGTATCCAGCGCACGCCTGTTCGATGAAACTCTGAAGTTGTTCCTGGCCGGAGCAGCGGTGCAATCCTATGAGATGCTGCGCCACTATGACCTGTTCCA
>JBNLFT010000313.1:0-648 GCA_050305675.1 Methylococcaceae bacterium | reverse complement strand
GGGGCGGTTCATACCGAAAGGAAATACTACTCGAGTATATTTACTGTGGAAAGCTATTACAGAAAAGACCCTTCCCTACCAAATTCCTGAAGAATTAAGGAGCTCGGTAGAAAGCGCTGAATGAAATGACACATCGTTTGCGATTGATGCAGTTCTTATCTCACCGCATCCTACAGGCCCTTGCCTCATTCACCCCATCCCGCCCATTGTTCATTGACATCTTATGTGCTAGCGGATAATCTCAGCTTCAACAGATATCAGGTAAATTCGACAGGTTTTCCGGTTAATATCAACTTACGAGGGCGAAACGACTGGCAAATTTGCCCGAAAACACCGGTAATATCAGGTTATCAGGGCGAATTTGCCTGACAATAATAGTTATGCGACCTAATCGAAGTGAGTTTGTCTGAATGGAAATAACGAGACGCCCCAGCATCAAGTTTGCGCTGTTGATGTGCCTAGTCGCTTGGGGTTATGCCCGGTTCGGACTGCCCGATTCGAAAACCATGCAACAAGGCAGAGAACAGATTATGGGTCAGATCAATGCACTCGCCACTGCTGTTAGGGAGTTCGCGGAGAAACAGGACGATACTGGCTCCCCTGGAACGTTTAGCTCGCCGGAGCCTTTTGTCGTTACTCCCGGTCAAC
>JBNLFT010000312.1:0-649 GCA_050305675.1 Methylococcaceae bacterium | reverse complement strand
TCGGTGGCTCCAAACGCTGTGATAGCCAGAAGAATCTGAAAATATGTGCGGTATAACTTCATGGCGATCTCCTTAAATTTTATATGGATACTAAGTTGAAAAATAAAGCAAGTATCGAGCCGCTTTGTGGTTTTGTTGCTAATTCAAGGCCCGGCATGCTGCGGGTTAGGTTTGAACGGCTTCGTTTGTAAAAAAAACTGACTGTATATGTCATTAATCGACGATTATTTTCCGCTTTAAATCTTACACCTATATGAACAGCGGCGTTTTAGCTCGGATTACCGAAATATTTGCGCCGTTCCTAACGGGACAGGTTGTGTCCGCTGTTGTTCGTCTTCAATCGAACGAGAAGATTTGCGGAATCGATTACCTTCGCCCCTAGATTCATCCGTGATCGGCAGTGAGAATTTGCCCATGGTTACCGACTTATTGGACGCAAAATCTCGATTCTTCGAAGATTCCGTCGTTAGCATCTCCAGTAGGCGACATTGCATTAACTGTCGACCGACATCGCTGGTTTCGAAGGAAATTATTAGATACTCAATGAAAAATGCAATATCATTCGGTCTAACAGTGATGAAGGCGGCAATTTTTGCGCGGAGCGTTATGACTGTTTTGTTCGGGTGGATAAACGCTTTTCCGGTAGCGG
>JBNLFT010000311.1:0-658 GCA_050305675.1 Methylococcaceae bacterium | reverse complement strand
AGGTTTTAAAACGATACTTCTTACCTTCGACGCTAACTTCGATCGTTTCCAGATTCGTGGTGCGGCTGCAACGGGACCCTTTAGCCGTTGCGCCCTGGCACTGACTGACGTTTTTCGACATATCGATCAGCGCTTCCTGTTCCGCAGCCTTGGCCTGAGCCGGTTTTGCTTCGGCTTTTGCTGGAGCGCTCGTTTTGGCTTGAGCGGGTTTCGGTGCCGCCGCGGCAGCCGGCTTGACCGCCTTTTCAGCGACAGGAGCATGCTGTTCTTCTTCGCCGCCGTGCGGGTGGGGAGTGGCTTCCTCGATCAGTTTCTTTCTGAGGACCACCAATATGGCCACCAGAACCAGGATCGGAATGTAGTTGAAAGTGCTTTCCGCTTCGTACTCCTGGGCGAAAGCGGATACCGAATAACCATAGAAAGCGGATAAAGCCGCAATGTCAGAGCATAGTTTTTTTATTTTCATTGTTGTTTTCCTCATTGGTATTACCGAGACTCGATCCCATCGCTCTCTATTACAATACCTATTGCCGTTTTGTTCAAGTGTTCCTGGTCATTAGTATAGAGAACATTTAATTTAACGGTAACTGAGCACCGCAATATCCAGCGTGCGGCGAGCACATTGCCACTTATCCTGTTCACTACTCCCCAAATATAT
>JBNLFT010000310.1:0-664 GCA_050305675.1 Methylococcaceae bacterium | reverse complement strand
TGGATGTTCGCATCACTGATCGTGCAGGCCATTTCTCGTTCATGGATCAACCGCCGCCGAATACCCCAGAGCCGTTGACAAATAAGAAGGCTTTTCTTCAGGAATATTCAAGCGAAGTTCGTAAGTTCCTGGTTGGCTAGGGGCGTCGCCGTCGCAAATGGCATATTACAAATGCTGCGGGTAACAAAATCATTCCAGCGGATCGCTTACCGCAACCACCGAATTCAACTGTTCGAGTTGTAGAAAGACTCACCAGCTTCGACCCCACCCAGAATCAGGCGTTTTTGTTGATTGACATCGTTTTTGCTAGCAGATAACCTCAGTTCCACAAACGATTAGAGAAATTCGACAGGTTTGCCGGCTAATATCGACTTATCCTGCCGACACGATCTGATATTGGACTAGGTTGGCAAATTTTCCCGAAAAGGCCGGCAATATCAGGTTATCAGGGCGAATTTTCCTAACAATAATAGTTGGGTTTCTTCCGGATTCTAATGGCTACTGATTGTATGACATCGAATGTAATTACGGGTCTGTTCACCATCTCGGGCGTTGTTCTCGGCGGCATTCTCGGCTTTGCTACGGTGTAGGGTGAGTCAATGCCAAAAGAGAGCCCGGTGACAAATTGCGCGGGGCTTGGTGCTGCGTTATTTGTAAAAAAAGA
>JBNLFT010000309.1:0-666 GCA_050305675.1 Methylococcaceae bacterium | reverse complement strand
CATGCGACTGAAAAGTCCATGAAAGAATTAGGTGATCAAGTCGGCGGCGAAGAAAAATCAGCCATTGAATCTGCGATCAAAGATTTGCAAGAGGTTCTGAAAGGCGATGATAAAGACGCGATCGAAGCTAAAACCCAAGCCTTGACCGAATTGTCCGGCAAACTGGCTGAGCGTGTTTATGCGCAGAAAGGTGGTGCCGAAGCAGCAGCCGATGCCGCCGGCCAAGAAGCTCATGCAGCTGGCGGTGAGCAACAGCAGTCTGATAGTGATGTGGTCGATGCCGAGTTCGAAGAAGTCAAGGACGACAACAAGTAAAGAGGTAAGGCGGGCGCCGTTAGGCGATCCGCCGTTTGCTTGATAATCTGGCGGAATGCTTAACGGCTTCCGCCTTACTTGCGTTTTGCTGGGTTTAACCTGGTTGCCAAGTATACCGTCTCCATGTTGATCATCAGAACGATCCGAAAAGTAAACGAAAAATCCTAACGAAATGGCCGCAAAAGAAGATTATTACAAACTACTGGAAGTCGATCGTAACGCCAGCGAAGCGGAGATCAAGAAAAGCTATCGGAAGATGGCGATGAAATATCATCCGGATAGAAATAAAGACAACCCTCGAGAAGCTGAGAGAAAATTCAAAGCAATTAAGTAGGCTTACGAGGTTTTGTC
>JBNLFT010000308.1:0-674 GCA_050305675.1 Methylococcaceae bacterium | reverse complement strand
ATCCCCACGTCGGCAATATCGCCTCCCTGGCGATCCGCGTCGATGATAACTTCAGCCAGCGCGGCGGCATCGAGCAAGCCGATATTGACTCCCTGCCCGGCCAGCGGATTAATCATATGTGCGGCATCCCCAACCAATGCCACCCCTTGCTTGACGTACTGCTGCGCATGCTGCCGTTTTAACGGAAAACTGGCGGTGCCCAATATGCGATTGATTCGTCCGAGACAGCTTGGAAACGCCGCCGTCAATTCGCCGACGAGTTGTTCGGACGGCAAGCTTCGTAGCCGCCTGACTTCGTCCGGAGAGTTGTACCACACAATCGAGCCGTAATGTCCGGTCAGCGGCAGGAAGGCTTGCGGGCCGCTCGGTACGAAACGCTGCCAAGTGATGTCTTGTTGCGGGTAATCGGTTTCCACATAAATCACCAACGCGTGCTGGTTATAGTCCCAGCTGGTCACGCCCAAGCCGACAGCCTGACGCACTCTGGAATGACCGCCATCGGCCGCCACCAAAAGACGAGCCCGCAATGACCGGCCGTCATCTAATTGAATTTGCGTCCCGCCGTACCGGTAGTCGATACTTCGGATACCGACCGGAGCAATCAATTCGATGTTTTCGAACTGCCGCAAACGATCCAACAAAGCCAACTGCGTGACCCGGTTTTCGACAATAAA
>JBNLFT010000307.1:0-690 GCA_050305675.1 Methylococcaceae bacterium | reverse complement strand
CTTCCGATCTCCGGCTGCCGCAGGCGGGCGATTTTTTTCTGATTTACCGGGACGGTTGTTTGAAACTGCTGGATCGGCAGTTGCTGAAAAAAGGCGGTTTGACGGTCGAGATCGATCCGCGCCCCGGCGAACAGCATTCCTGGCCGGCGCCGAAAACCGGATTGCTCGCTCAGGCTATCGGAAAGAAAACCGCCAGCGTCGTCGATGCGACCACCGGCTGGGGACAGGACAGTCTGGCCTTGTTTCGCATGGGCTATCGAGTAACCTGTATCGAGCGCTCACCGGTAATGGCGGAGTTAATGCACGACGGCCTGCAGCGTCTGGCGCGTAGAGATTGGGTGCTGCGGCGATCGTTAACGGTGCCGGAGTTGATCGTCGGCGATGCGATCGCACTTTTGCAGCGTTTGCCCGAGCGGCCCGATTGCGTCTATCTGGACCCGATGTTTCCACCCAAGCGTAAAAGATCGGCATTGGCGAAAAAATCGATGGCCATCCTGCGCGATATCTTGGGCGACGATCTCGATCGGGATGCGCTGTTTCGCGCCGCTTATGCCGTTGCCGGCAAGCGGGTGGTCGTGAAAAGTCCTGATTACGCCGAGCCGCTCGGCGGCCAGCCCGAGCAGAGTTGGCAGGGTAAATTGCTGCGCTATGACGTTTATTTGAAATAGGCAAGAGGGGTTTATGTCGGAA
>JBNLFT010000306.1:0-693 GCA_050305675.1 Methylococcaceae bacterium | reverse complement strand
TAAACGATCGCGACCGTCGGATCGGACTCCAGGACGGCTACCGTCTTTTCCAACATCGTGGAATCGAGTTTATCGTCGGCGTCCAGCGGCAATATGTACTTTCCGCGCGCTATGCCGATACCCTCGTTCCTTGCATTCGACAAGCCGCCATTATCCTGTTCCAGCAAGCGAATAAGCGCCCCGCCATAGTGCCCGATAAGCTGTCTTGCGACTTCGCCGGTGTCATCGGGACTGCCGTCGTTTACTATGATGCATTCCCAATCGGCGAACGTTTGGGCAACAACGCTCGCCACCACCTCGGGCAGATAATGTGCCTGCCTATAACACGGTATCACGACGCTGACTAGGGGCGTGCGCTCCGTTTGATCACTCGTTGAAACGTCTTGGCTTTCGGATGCGCTTCCCCCTTCGGCCCGTTGAAAACCCGACTCGATGCCCGCCGACTTGATTTCGGCGACAAAACGCCGATAAGCCTGCGCCTTCTCGGCGTCGATTTCACCGAGCAGGGACAGCAAGACATCCAGCAGTTCGCGATACGACCACGAGGTCTTCGCCGCCAGCCTACCGATTTCGGCTCTCGCCGCGGCGGAAATGGGCGCATCCTGAAAAAGTCGGCGCTTGGTCCCGGTGAGTTCGTCGACGAACACGCTCATGTTGCGGGCGATCAAGGCCTCGATAACCGTTTTCCGGCCG
>JBNLFT010000305.1:0-711 GCA_050305675.1 Methylococcaceae bacterium | reverse complement strand
CGCCATGCACAGTATGGCGTTGGGATGATGGGCCACCCGACACTGTAGCATCTTTGCTGTACAACGTCGTCGAGTCACCCTGCACTGTTGCCTGCCCGTTGTGTGTGACCAGCGGTCCTCCACCATACTGTTGCCGTCCTGTTGTGCCAATGCCTTGTACGCATTTAATGCTACATGAAGGACCAAAGAAGGCGACCAGAGGGGGGTGAATGGGAGCCAATTAAAATTCCTTACGAAATTTGACCTATATCCCAAAATCGACCCGACGCCCCTCTCTTCTAACTCGACCAAGACCGCACAGCTATAGCAAAGCTATCGGTCTTCGGAACCGAGTTAGGGACCACAGCGGAAACGACGACAAAAATCTGACCGAAGAACAATTTATATCCTCACAGGTATTTCACCGAACACCTGGTGGCCGCGTTCAAGAAATCACTGCAGGAGAGCGATTTAAAGCACAAAACCTCGAGTCTTTTGATCCGGTGACTCAAGAGTTATACCGGCTTCTCCCTGCAACGATTCACAACAATCCTACAACACAAACAACGGAGAAAATTGAAGTAACAGCAGAGCCAACACTGCAGGCGCGTGGACCAGCGGGAATGGAGCAAGACAGGCTGATGAAGGAAACCAGCCACGGGGCACCGAAGCAAAACTGGAGACTAGCGAGCTCTCTGTGCGTGAGCGGAAAACTGACCGCAGTGAGGTCCT
>JBNLFT010000304.1:0-712 GCA_050305675.1 Methylococcaceae bacterium | reverse complement strand
CAGGGCGCCGATCTGCTCGGTCCAGGCGGCGGCCACCTCCGGCATGCGTTTGTCCAGTTCGGCGGAGAGGCGGCGCAGATAGCCGGCCCGCTCCGCCGCGCTCAGGCGGGGCCAGGGCCCCTGATCGAAGGCCTCGCGCGCCGCCGCCACCGCGGCCTCGATATCGGGTTGGATCGCTTCGGCCACGCTGACGACCCGCTTTCCATCGTGGGGAGACACCACATCGAGGGTGGCATCAGTGGAGGGTTCGACCCAGGCGCCGCTGATGAAGAGCTTGTCGGGATGTGCCAGTTGGATGAATCGCTCTGCCGTTGTCATGCTCGTCTGCCTCTATTATCGGTTCAGGTCTGCCCGGATCAGGTCGGCCGCCTTTTCGGCGATCATGATGGTCGGCGCGTTGGTGTTGCCCGCCATGATGCGGGGAATGACCGAGGCATCGCAGACACGCAGACCCTCTATCCCGTGCACCTTCAGCTGCGCATCCACCACCGAGTTTTCGCCCTCCGTACCCATGGCGCAGCTGCTGGTGGGATGCGCGCCGGTCATCATGCTATGGCGCAAATAGCCCTCGATCTCGTCATCGGAGTTCACGCCGTCACCGGGAAAAAGCTCCGCCTGTACAAGCTTGGCGAAGGGATCGGCGGCGAAGAAGCGGCGAATGAATTTGAAGATGCTTCGCGCCGCCTCGATGTCCGCCGGGTGCTCCATCAGC
>JBNLFT010000303.1:0-721 GCA_050305675.1 Methylococcaceae bacterium | reverse complement strand
GCCGGTCCGGAAATACGTCGACCTGCATTTGTTGCGGTTTAATCCGGCGATGGCGGCGTCTTTCTCGTTTCATGGCGGGTTGAAAAGGGCAGTGGGACGTGGAGACTGAGTATAGCAGTTAATGTGCCCAATGTATTCTTCTTTCTGCGTTCGTTGATTTGTAAGCTATTGATTGTAAATGTAAGTATATTCTTAGTCCGGATATTTCAGAAAACCATTCAGGCGCAAAGCGGACCCGGGTAAACACGAGTCGTATCAAACTTAAGACATCGGCTTTAAGGCGTATTTCAAATAGTAAGGCCGCCTTTGTGAAATATCCGGGTTAGCGGGATTGTGGCGGCGATCAGGGCGTGGAGCGCTCTCGTTGTCGGGACGCGAACGGTTTGGCTAACGGTTCGCCGATGAAAATTCCTTGCCCGGGCCAGGCGACGCTTTTCCAATAAGCCTCCAGCAAGCTGTTTCCTCTGAGGTAATATTGCATGGCCAGGCCGGGATTGGGGAATTTTTGCAGGAAATTGCAGGGTTCGACCACCGCGCCGTAACTGCCGGTCGCTCCGGATTTTAGCCATTCGACGGCGCTCATTTGCCGGCTCCCGCCCAGCACGCCGCCGGCCGATGTCAAATGGTCGGCGATCGCACCGGGAAGATAGCGGTTGCTTGCGATCTTTTCGACGTGCGTCTTGCCGGTAAAATAAAACATCACGTCCGCTTGGTGGCTGAT
>JBNLFT010000302.1:0-723 GCA_050305675.1 Methylococcaceae bacterium | reverse complement strand
GTCAGGTTGATGGTGATATGTTTGCCCTGAGGCAGTTTGTCCATGGCCTTTTTCAGCGGCAGAAAATTGGTGAATAGCGCGGAACCGTGCAGTTTGACGGTAATTTGGCCTTCCGATTCGGTGACCTTGAAATGGATTTTGAATAGATTGGACCACCAGACGCCGCGCAGAATATGAATAAACAATTTGACCACGATGCCGATGGCGACGCCGATCAATAAATCGGTCGCCAACACGCCGACGATGGTGACGCAGAACATGAAAAACTGTTCCGTCCCGACTTTCAGCACCTTGTTGAATTCTTTCGGCGAGGCCAGCCGGAAACCGGTGTAAACCAGCAGCGCGGCCAAGGCGGCGAGCGGGATACTGTGGATGACCTGCGGAAACAGAATGACGAACAACAGCATCAGCGAGCCGTGGAAGAAATTGGCCCAGCCGGTTTTGGCGCCGTTGTTGATGTTGGCCGAACTACGGACGATTTCCGAGATCATGGCCGAGCCGCCGATCAGACCGGACAAGGCGTTGCCGGCGCCGATCGCCGCCAGATCCTTGTCCAGGTTGGAATGGCGTTTGTAGGGGTCCAGTTTGTCGACCGCTACCGTGCTGAGGACGCTTTCCAGGCTGCCGACCAGGCAGATGCTGACCACCGCCACCCAGAATTCAACGGTGAAGAATTTGCCGAAGTCTGGAAAATGAAAGCTGGACACGAAGTGGTTGGAAATG
>JBNLFT010000301.1:0-726 GCA_050305675.1 Methylococcaceae bacterium | reverse complement strand
GGGTCACGGGGATTTGTTCGACGAAGCCGAGCTGGAAGTCGCCTTAGAAGAGCAAGGCGAGCTATTGCCGGACGACGAACCGCAAAAGCCCAAGTCGCAAAAACGGCAACGCAAATTTTCCAGCGCCTTGCCGCGCGTACGTGTCGAGCACTGTTTAACCGAGGCGGAAAAACAGGGCGCGATCAAAACCTTCTTCAGCAAAGTCAAAGAAGAGCTCGACTACATCCCCGCCCGCCTGCAAGTGATCGAGCACTGGCAGGAAAAAGCGGTGTTCGAGAACGACGCGGGCGACGAACGCATCGTGGCGGCGCAGCGGCCCGTTCATCCGTTGGGCAAATGCGCGGTCAGTACGGCTTTGTTGGCCTATGTGCTGGTCAGCAAATACGCCGACGGGCTGCCGTTGTACCGGCTGGAAAGACTGTTCAAACGCCTCGGCCATCCTTTAGACCGTAGCCAAATGGCCCACTGGGTCATGCGACTGGATCACCGCCTCGAACCGCTGATTGTGCTGATCCGGGAAAACCAAAACGGCTACGATTACCTGCAGGCCGATGAAACCCGCATTCAGGTGCTCAAGGAAGACGGCAAAACCGCTCAATCCGACAAATGGATGTGGGTGACCTGCGGCGGGCCGCCGGACAAACCGTCCATTTTGTTCGAATACGATCCCTCGCGCGCTGGCCGAGTCATCGAACGCTTGCTCGACGGCTTTAACGGCGTGCTGCA
>JBNLFT010000300.1:511-749 GCA_050305675.1 Methylococcaceae bacterium | reverse complement strand
GATGTCTCACCCAGGCTGCCGAGCATCTGGCCTATGGCCGCCTGTGTCATTGAGTAGGCACCATTCAGGGCGTCAGCCAGCGGTATCTGGCGACCTACTTCGGTTTTGATATGGCCCAGCAGACTGGCACCACTCACCGCGTCGATGTTACTGACACCGCCGAAGGTGATGGCGAGGCTGTCGAGGAAACCGGGGGCGCTGGCACTGAACAGGGGCTGCGGGGTGATCCAGGTGGTCA
>JBNLFT010000300.1:0-501 GCA_050305675.1 Methylococcaceae bacterium | reverse complement strand
CGATACCGCCGAAGACCTGCTTGCCGACCACCACAGCAAAGAAAGCGCCGACCACGGCGATCCACCAGGGTGCCCAGGGGGGCAAGGTCATCGCCAGCAGCCAGGCGGTGACCAACGCGGTGCCGTCGTTCAGTGCCGATTTGATCGGTTTACCTGCCAGCCACAGGCCGAATGCTTCGGAGGCGAGGGCAGCCACCGTGGTGATCAGCAACAGATTCAGGGCGGGCCAGCCGTAAAGCCACACGCCGTAGAGACTGGCAGGTAGCATCGCCAGCCAGACGGTGAACATGATGCGTCCGATACTCAGTGGCGCGTGGGTATGCGGCGAGGGAGAGGGGACGTATTGGCTCATTGTGCCTGCTCCTGTTCCAGTTTGGCCGCTTCCTCGGCTTTCTTCTTTGCCTCCCTTTCCGCCTTGCGTTTGGCAGCCGCCTCGCGTTTCTCCTGAAGTTCACGCTCCAGGCGATCGGTACGGGCCTTGGCCCATTCGCGGGTCAGATC
>JBNLFT010000299.1:0-755 GCA_050305675.1 Methylococcaceae bacterium | reverse complement strand
ATAAAGATTCTGGTTGAGGCTTGCGCCGCGCGCAGGGGAGGTATGCGCAAATTGATTAACACCATTAAACACCTTCAAACCACAGATTACGAGCATTTTGCCGCCAACGCGGAAAAAGGGGCCAGGCTCGTTTCAAAACAAAACGCCGAAAATCTACTGCACAAAACCCTGGCCCGCCGCTACCGCATGGACCGGGTTTTGGATAAAGGGGGCGTGGGTACGGTTTACAAGGCGTTGGACAAGCGCGACATCGAAGCCGAACAAACCAAATTCCTGGCGGTAAAGGTGTTGAACGACGAATTGCAGGCCGACAACGCGTTGTTGAAGGCCCTGCACAGCGAAGCCAAAAAATCGCAGGAACTAGCCCATCCCAACATCGTCACCGTTTACGACTTCGACCGCGAAGACGACCGTATTTTCCTGACCATGGAATACATGGACGGCGTATCGCTGGATCAGGTGATACGCGGCAACCCGAACGGGCTGCCGCTTGCGCAGGCGCTGCATATCATCGACCAACTTGGCGCCGCGCTGGCCTATGCCCACAGCCGCCATATCATTCATTCCGACTTCAAACCAAGCAATGTATTCGTCGGCCGCGACAAACGGGTCAAAGTGATCGACTTCGGTATCGCCCGGGTGGTCAAGAGCGAACGCCGGGAAAAGTTCGATGCCGGCGTGCTGCGCGGGCTGACGCCGGCCTATGCCAGCCTGGAGATGTTTCAAGACCTGGAAGCCGATCCGAAAGACGATAT
>JBNLFT010000298.1:0-766 GCA_050305675.1 Methylococcaceae bacterium | reverse complement strand
ATGCTGCGCAGGGTAAATAAGCCTTTTAAGGGGGTGTTGCTTAATCGGGGAATAACGGCAAGGGCGCCGGTCGCCAGTACCAACTTGTCATAGTGCTCGTATCCGCCATCGCTCCGGTAGACGATTTTGTTGGCGGTATCGATTCCGGCGATGGCGCAATTCGTATAGACTTTCAGTTCGGTCAGATCGTTGACTTGGGGAGGGTTCGCGACCCCATCGAACTCGCCCTGCCCGGAAAAATAGGAAGACAAGAACTGACGGCTATAGGGGAGGTAGGGTTCGTCTCCATACAATGAAATCGATATATCGGGTTGCCGGGCCGATATTTGTTCGACAGTCCTTATGCCCACCGGCCCCGCGCCGACGACAACCACGGACTTTTTCATTGATAGAGCGACTCCGGAGACATAAAAAAGGCGCTTAACCCGTGAGGAGGAGGGGGTTAGAGCGCCAGTGCTTTAATAACAACATCAAGAAGAGCTTACGGTTACCGCATTACGAGCAATGCATGTAAATCATTAAGCATTAACAATGCCATTTCCTAATTTCAATATAACTATAAGTTTTATATCGTGTTTTATGTTATCTCCGGCAATTTCGCCTCGCCACTCCGTCCTCGCTCAAACGACCCAAAAAAGTGCTCTTGCACTGTTTTGAGTCAATAAGGTTGCAAACGATATTGCACCATAGCCTAGCCCGGATATTTCATGAAGGGAATGGAATTTCTGGAAAATCGGGCGAAGAAGGTTGGACAAACATCACGAAT
>JBNLFT010000297.1:0-775 GCA_050305675.1 Methylococcaceae bacterium | reverse complement strand
GGCAACTGATCGAACGCCATCGCCTGGCGCAGGACTGCGGGGACGATGGGATCGCTTATCATTTCAACGATCGGAATAAAGTGAAAACGCTTTATCTGGACCCGGCGGTGCGCGACAAGATTATCGCCGGCAAGCTGGCCATCGTCAGGCTGGACAGCCGTTACGAGTTGGTTGCCGCCGATATTGCGGAAAAGATTAAGGTTCGGGACGCCGCTGCCGTGGTCGTGCTGTTCTCGCCCGAGGTCGAGCGGGTACAAGCCGACGAATACGCCGATTATAAGGTACCCGACGATTTGATGTGGTAAGCCTGGCCAACCGCAAACGCGAGGGGGCGATCGTTCGTTTATTGCCGCCGTGTGATTGATCAGGCTGTTTGAAAGACGGTGCAGCGATTGCGTCCGTTTTCCTTGGAGTCGTAAAGCGCCTGATCGGCGCGTTCGAAAACGCTTTCATGATCGTCGCCGTTTTGGAAATCGCTGATGCCGCACGAGATGGTAATGTGAACCCGTTTGCCGTGATAATTGAAATCGGAATGCTCGATCAAACGGCGAATTTTCTCCGCGGTCGCCAGCGATTGCTCGGCGTTCACATTATGCAGCAGCATGGCGAACTCTTCGCCCCCGTAACGGGCGATGAAATCGGTCTCGCGGCAATTGCTCTGTAACAGCTGGGCAACCAGGGCCAATGTCTTGTCGCCCGCCTTATGGCCGTATACGTCGTTGATACGCTTGAAATGGTCGACATCCCATACCAGGAGGCTGATCGGTATCCGATA
>JBNLFT010000296.1:0-791 GCA_050305675.1 Methylococcaceae bacterium | reverse complement strand
GCTATCAAGGACGCCGGAAAATACTGCCAGGTGCAGGTCTCGGCGAGCTCGGAAGAGAGCCGGTTCACGACGATACCTGGCAGGGAATGCTGGCAGATCGATCCGGATGCGGCTTATCTGCATTACACGTCGAATGAAACGATACACGGCGTCGAATTTCAAGAAATTCCCGATTCCGCCGGATTGCCCCTGGTCGCGGATATGTCGTCCAATATTTTGTCCCGCCCGGTCGATGTCGCTCGGTTCGGATTGATCTATGCCGGCGCGCAAAAGAACATGGGGCCGGCCGGAGTCACCGTGGTCATTATTCGCGACGATCTGATCGGCCATGCGGCAGCAGCGGTGCCGGCCGTGTTCGATTACAAACAGCAGATCGATAACGATTCGATGCTGAATACCCCGGCGACCTACAATTGGTATCTATTGGGACTGGTTCTGCAATGGTTGAAACGGCAAGGCGGCGTTGCCGCCATCGAACGGCAAAACGTTCGCAAGGCCGAGAAACTGTATCGAGCGATCGACGGTTCCGCGTTTTACAGCAATCCGGTCGAATCCGCCTACCGCTCGCGGATGAATGTTCCTTTCGTGTTGGCGGATAGCGCTTTGGATAAGGAGTTTTTGACCTCGGCCGAGGAAAACGGGCTTGGGACGTTGAAGGGCCATCGGTCGGTTGGCGGCATGCGCGCCAGTATCTATAACGCGATGCCGGAAGCCGGAGTTGACGCGTTGATAGAATTTATGGCTGAATTCGAACGTACCCATTAATACAGCGCGATCATGACGGCTATCAT
>JBNLFT010000295.1:0-813 GCA_050305675.1 Methylococcaceae bacterium | reverse complement strand
AATGAGTCGGTTCAATTGACCGATATCAACTACCTTGATCCAGATGGGTGACCGGTGCGGATGATTCATCCGACACCTGAGAAGAGAAATAATGGGCGCGAAGTCGATGCAACCGATGGCTCTTAAAATGCTGAGTATTTTCAGCAGAGATTTCTTTGGCTTATTGACACCGGCTGGCTAATGGGTGACCCCTTTTTTTACGGCCTTCGGCACGCCCTCTTCCAGCAGCCGGTACAGCCTGCCGGCGTCGTTATAGACCAGTTCCCGGTTGGGAACGGCCGGTGCCTGCGCCGGGCCGAGGCGGATGATGTTGCGGTCCTTGATCCGGTTGCTGCCCGGGTAATACTCGAGCCGTTCGTCGTAGTTGGGATCCCGGGTCTTGGCCAGCCGGTTGTCGTTGAGGTCGTAGCCGTAATCGTACGGCGGGTCGTTGTTGATAGTATCGCCGAGCAAGCGGTCGCGTTTGTCGTAGCGGTAGGCGTTGTCTTCGTAGCCGGTGTCGATGGCGAGGACGTTGCTGTTTTTGTCGTAGCCGTAGTGGCGGCTGTCGATGACGGTATCGAGGTTGCCGGTCAGTTGCTGGCTCACCAATCTGCCTTGCAGGTCGTAGCCGCGGGCGTCTTTAAGGCCGTTGCCGTAGTCGCAGCTTAGCAGTTGGTTGTCGCCCCGGTAGCGCAGGTTGAAGGCCACCGCTTGCGGCAAGCCGTTGAGCGTGGTGGCGACGGATTCGATGCGACGCACGCCGTCGCGGTCGTAGTCGACGACCCGGCCCGACGGCAACGGCCTTGACCAGATGGTCGCCGTCGTCGTAGT
>JBNLFT010000294.1:0-819 GCA_050305675.1 Methylococcaceae bacterium | reverse complement strand
GCCTTCCAGCAGCAGCAGATAATTACTGCAATTCTTACCCGGATAAAACAGCTTCTCGCCGTCGGCAATCTCGACCAGCTGGGCCGATTCCATCAGGCTCTTGACCGCCCTGTCCGGACACGCGACGAACTGCGGGAAATGCGTTTGCCATAAATGGCGATGCTTCAGCATGGTATCAGGGCTTCGAAATGAACGGTGCGAACGCCGGGCGCGTGCCGTTGCCGGCGATGCTCGGCCGTACTGTCGCGTGAGCCGAAATCAACAACGACGGCGCCGCAAAACCGCTTCAACCCGGCGCTTGTTCGCGGCGCCGAACGAGTGCGCCAATTGCTGTTACCCGCTAACATTCGACAACTGTCGATTGACGACGTTTCGCGACGCCATCAACCGAATGACTTCATCGACGCATTGGTCCAACGTTTTTTCCCCGGTCTTGACCACCAATTCGGGCCTGTCCGGCGCCTCGTAAGGCGAATCGATTCCGGTGAAACACTTGATCTCGCCGGACCGGGCCTTCTTGTACAAACCCTTTACGTCGCGTTGTTCGCAAATATCGAGCGGGCAATCGCAATAGATTTCCAGAAAATCGCCGTGAGGCATCAGCTTGCGGGCGGAATTACGATCTTCCTTGAACGGCGATATGAATGCGGTGAGGGTGATAACGCCGGCTTCGGACATCAATTTGGCCACCTCGCTTATCCGGCGGATATTTTCCACCCGGTCGTCGTCGCTGAACCCCAAGTCGCTGCACAAGCCGTGACGAACATTATCGCCGTCCAGGACGAACGTCGAGACCCCCATTTTATGCAACCGGTCCTC
>JBNLFT010000293.1:0-873 GCA_050305675.1 Methylococcaceae bacterium | reverse complement strand
AATCATGCCAACGTGTTTTCCCGCGACCGTCTCGATATCGGCACCCGCTTTTTACTGCAACATTTGCCGGACAACCCCAGCTACCGGGATTTTATCGATCTGGGCTGCGGTAACGGCGTGGTGGGCCTGTTGCTGGCCCGCAATTTCCCGCAGGCCAGCCTTCGTTTCGTCGACGAATCCTTCATGGCGGTGGCGTCGGCCGAAGAGAATTTCAAGCGGGCGTTTGCAGGACGGCGTCGGGCCGAATTCGTAACGACGAATTGTTTGCAAGGCATTGCCGACCAATCGGCCGACTGTATCGTGTGTAATCCGCCGTTTCATCAACAACACAGCGTCGGCGATCACATCGCCTGGCAAATGTTCAAGCAATCGAGGCGGGTATTACGAAAGGGAGGAGAATTACGGGTGATCGGTAATCGCCATTTGGGTTACCACCACAGCCTGAAGAAACTGTTTCGGCGCTGCAGGCTGGTCGCCTCCAACAACAAATTCGTCATCCTTTCGGCGACAAATTGACGGTGTCTTGACGGCGACTGGCAATTCTGCGCCGGCGCGGCTAAAGTGTCGCTAGACAGCATATGGGTAAGGCAGATGGAAAATCAAGTCGGCGAAAAAGTACTGAATCAGTTGTACCGGTATATCAGGGAGAAAATGCAAGGGGAATTGGCGGATAGCCTGATTGCCTTTAGCCAGCATTATTACGACCTGGTACCGTTCGACGATCTGGAACATATTGCCGTGGCGGATCTCTACGGCGCCGTCATGTCGCACTGGAACCTCGCCTTGCAGTATCGGCCAGGCTCGCAAAAAATCAGGGTTTATAACCCGACCTTGGAAGCGAACGGCTGGCAGTCGCGGCACACCATCGTCGAG
>JBNLFT010000292.1:0-875 GCA_050305675.1 Methylococcaceae bacterium | reverse complement strand
ATCCTCTTCGCTGTCATCCAGATCGATGCCGACGATCTCATTACGCGGCACCATGATGTCTTCCACCGTGACCTTTTCCAGATCAAGAATGCTGAGCAGCATCTTCTGGTGACGGCGCGGGATCATCGCGCCCGCTTCGTTGACCACGCTGCGTAACTCTTCACTACTGATACCGTGGACGTCCACGTCCTCCTGCGACACTCCCATCATGCGCAGCAGTGCGTTAGGAATGGTGTTGAGCAGCCAGACCAGCGGATAGAGGACACGCATCAGCGGCTTGAGGATCAGGGTGGCGGGGAAGGCCAGCCGTTCCGGATGCAGTGCTGCCAAAGTCTTGGGGGTGATCTCGGCGAAGATCAGGATCACCAGGGTCAGCAACAGGGTTGCCACCACAATGCCATCGCCGCCGAGCAGGCGCAGCGCAATAATTGTGGCGATGGACGAGGCGAGAATATTGACGAAGTTGTTGCCCAGCAGGATCAGGCCGATCAGCCGATCCGGGCGCTTGAGCAGTTCACTGGCACGGAGGGCGCCCGGGTTTCCCGCATCGGCGTGGTGACGTAGGCGGTAGCGGTTGAGGCTGATCAGGCCGGTTTCCGAACCGGAGAAAAAGGCGGAAGCGAGGACTAGCAAACCAAGGGCCGTGAACAGCACCCATAAGGGAATATCGTTTAACAAGAAGGTGTAGTGCCTTTGTTATGAACAGGAACGTGTAATTACAGGGAGTCGGGGACGGAGTGTCAAGGGCCGCCGGTCAGCGCTTCAGGATTAGCTCCAGCACCAGTTTGCTGCCGAAATAGGCCAGCATCAGTACCACGAAACCGATCAGGGTCCAGCGTACGGCGATCTTTCCACGCCAGCCGTGACGCCAGCGG
>JBNLFT010000291.1:0-1061 GCA_050305675.1 Methylococcaceae bacterium | reverse complement strand
TCATTTTCGGTCCCTTGATCGTGTTGATCTGCCAAACGCTGAATATCAGTCCGATACCTTATCTGCTCGCCGCCGCCTTGCTATCCGATACCGGCGGTGTCGCGACGCTGGTCGGCGATCCGCCGAACCTGATGATCGGCTCCGCCGCCCACATCGATTTCAATACCTTTTTTCTGCGCATGGGCGGCATCGTGTTCGCCGCTTGGCTGGCAATCCTATATGCGCTGAAATTCTTCTTCCGCCAGGAATTGGCGGTCGTTCCGGAAGTGCCCGATTTTACCGAACAGGAAACGATCAAGGATCCGCAGACCTGGAATGTCGCCTTGGGGGTGTTGGGTTTCATGGTCATCCTGTTTATCTTCCATCACGATCTGGGCTGGAATGCCTGGGTGGTGGCGGCGATCGGGCTTACCTTGCTGGTGTTCATCGCCCATCATATCGACCTGGACGAATCGTTCGGCTCGCTGGAGATGACGCTGCTGATTTTCTTCGTGTCGTTGTTCATCCTGGTCGGCGGCGTCGAGCGCAGCCATTTTCTGGAGTATATCGGCACCTTCATCAGGCCTTTCGTTACCGAAGACCTGCTGACCGCGAGTCTGGTCTTGATGTGGGTGGCGGCCATATTATCGGCGTTGATCGACAACATCCCGTTTACCGCGGCGATGGTGCCTATTTTGCTCGGTCTGGAAGCGCAAGGCGTCAATGTCGCGCCCTTGTGGTGGAGTTTGGCGATCGGCGTCGGCATGGGCGGCAACGGCACCCATCTGGGCTCCACCGCCAATGTCTTTATCGTGACGCTTTCGGAACGGCTGGCCAAGGAAACCGATGACCCGAATATGGCCATCACTCCCGGGCTGTGGATAAAAAAAGGCACGCCGGCGATGATCTTGACGCTGATCGTTTCTTCTATCGGCATGTGGCTGTTTTTCGATTTCTTCGCACAGCCCATTCATCCGCATTGATCATGTTTAACCAACAATACACCGAGCAGCCGGCAAGACGTAAGTTCTCGAAGATCGTGCTTCGTTACTCAGGCAGTTCGGCTATCCTAATTTTCAGCC
>JBNLFT010000290.1:0-1079 GCA_050305675.1 Methylococcaceae bacterium | reverse complement strand
CTGAACAATCGGACTTCGAATCTTGAACAAAATCACTCAAGCCAGAGCTGGCTATGCCATTCGTGATGTTTGTCCAACTTTCTTCGCCCGATTTTCCAGAAATTCCATTCCCTTCATGAAATATCCGGCTAGGCTGAGATTCTACCGCAGATAAGATCCTATTCCCAACGGATAGGCCTGGAGCAGCGCGGCGATAGCCGCCGCCGACAACGCGATCACGGCAAAGCTTGCCAGGCCGACAACGATGCGCAACATGACATCGGTTAACGGCCGCCGAAGCACGGACGGCAGCAACACGGACACTCCGATCCCGGCAGCAATCGCCGATCCGGTCGACAGAATACCGCCGGCCAGCGAGACGCACCAGGGACAACGATGCCGGGCGGACGGCTTGAAATAATTGCACCCGCTATCCAAGCCGGACCACGGCCAATCGCATCCACATTGGAACAACGCTCCGCACAACGGCGTCACGGCAATCAATGCCGCGAACAAAACGACGATCCCGGCAAACGCTTGCCGTTTCCTGAGTGGGTTCCGATTTATCCGCCGCATCGAGATATCCTACGCCGTTTACCGACCGTTGCCTATAACCGCCGCTTTCCGCCAATGGTACCAATGCGGGCAAAATAAGGACGCACTTAGACGATAGCCTGCGCCTGTATGGGTAACCCGTGGTTGCCAATTGGCGGCGGACAACTTCGCCTCTTTGAGGCCGACGGCCGCAAGGCATGACGGCGGTGGCTTGAACGACCACCGGCAACCTAGCCCGGATATTTCACAAACGCGGCCTTAGGATTTGAAATAAGCATATAAAACCAAGGTCTTGAGTTTAATATGACTCATGTTTACCAGGTACGGTTTGTGCCTGAATGGTCTTCTGAAATTCCATTCCCTTCATGAAATATCCGGGCTAGATTGAACGAGAAAGCGGCCGCAGCATGCCCGCAGACCGCTCGGCCCGATACTCCCCTCCGGAGAGGCAAACCCTCAATTCAGGCCAGGCCCCTTTCCGCCTAAGATAATGCTTGCCGGCAAAACCGATCGCCTTATTTGAGGCATTCGACTTTCAACGATCT
>JBNLFT010000289.1:0-1081 GCA_050305675.1 Methylococcaceae bacterium | reverse complement strand
CTTAATGATCAATTTGGCCAAGTGGTAGCCGGGAGCCGCCTTGCCGGCAAAAATAAACGTGCGCGGATGAAGATCGCAATGCGGATCGGATTTCAGGCGCTGATACAGGGCGATGATGTACAAGATATTCAAATGTTGGCGCTTGTATTCGTGGATACGTTTGACCTGGACGTCGAAGATCGAGTCCGGATCCACACCCACCGTGGTGCGTTCGTACAACTTTAGTGCGAATTCATGCTTGTTCAGACGCTTGACGTCGTTCCAGATCCCCAGGAAATCGGTATCCTCCGCCTTCGCTTCCAGCTTTCTCAACTGGCTCAAATCGCTGAGCCATCCGTTGCCGATGACTTCGTTGATGACCCGGCTCAACCTGGGGTTGCATAAGGCCAACCAACGCCGGGGCGTGACGCCGTTGGTCTTGTTGCTGAATTTTTCCGGCCAGAACCGGTAAAAATCGGCCAGCACGTCGCTCTTCAGCAATTCGCTGTGCAACTCGGCCACGCCGTTGATCGCATGGCTGCCGACGCAGGCCAGATGGGCCATTCTTACCTGGCGATCGCCCCACTCGCCGATCATCGACATCCGCGCGACCTGGTCGACATCCTGCAAACAGCGGGGCCTGACCCGTTCCAGAAAACGATCGTTGATTTCGTAAATGATCTCCATCAGGCGCGGCAACAGGCGTTGAAACAAGTCGACCGGCCAGCATTCCAGCGCTTCCGGCAACAGCGTGTGGTTGGTGTAGCCGAAGGTGTTTTGGGTAACGTGCCACGCGGTATCCCAGGGTAGTTCGTGCTCGTCGATTAACAGCCGCATCAACTCGGCGATCGCGATGGCCGGATGGGTATCGTTCAGTTGCACGGCGAATTTTTCGTGGAAATGCTCCAGACCGACCCGCTGCACCGCCATGATCCGCAGCATGTCCTGCAGCGAACAGGAAACGAAGAAATACTGCTGTTCCAGGCGCAACTGCTTGCCGGCCGCCGGCTCGTCATTCGGGTACAGCACCTTGGTGAGATTCTCGGACACCATTTTCTGGTAGACCGCGCAATAGTAGTCCCCCTGATTGAACAGCTTGAAA
>JBNLFT010000288.1:0-1085 GCA_050305675.1 Methylococcaceae bacterium | reverse complement strand
TTCATTATGCTCGAGAAACATTTCAACTATATTAATTGTGTCGATGCCGACGCCCTAACCGTAACGCAAAGCGCTTGCTCGACGCGTTTCTCGGGCCAAGAAATTAAGCAAACCTTATGCCATTAATATTTACGGGGTACGGAGAAGCCGGAAAAAGAAACTCGGCGTGGCCAAACAGCCCGTTCCTGGTTACGAAGATGAGGGAAAATTGATTCCGCGAGATACCGGATAAAAGGGCGGTGTCGACTGCCTGCGAGACCGGACGCTAATGAATGGAGCAGTCCGTAGTTGGAGATGCCGATTTACTTGGAATGTTGAAGCGGGCGCGAGATTAAGATCGCCGCGCTAAGAGATTTTTCGTAACGCGAAAGGAAGCCAGGCGCCGGCAAGTCACGGACGGATTAATTCGGCACCGAGCGCGGGTGGGGCGCCGGTGACGGAAACTAGGAAACGTTCTTGAGCAATCAGCCGGATAGCGTTAACGCCGCAAGTTGCGCGGGCAACGTATCCAACATGATTGCAAGACCACCTGCCGGGAACCGGCGATCTTATTTTTCGCTTCTGATGGAAATATCCGTGTCGCTTTCAAGTTCCGACAGGACTGCGTTAAACGTCGTCTGGCCCAGCGCATTGGCAAGGTTATTCTCGGCCAGATCTTGTTTCTGTTTGTCGCTGTCGCTCATAACGCCGGGGGTTACCTTCATTATGCTGACAACCGATTGCGACCCGTCGGGTCCGGCAGCGATAATGACCGTGGCTTGTTCGCCTTCCGGTTTTGCGGCCTTGAAAATCGCTTGGTTAATCGGCCAAGCCAACTCGCCGCCGTTTCGGGTCAAACCGGAGATCTTCTTGGCCGTCAGCTGATATTGCCCCGCCACGTCTTCAACCGACCTACCCTCCAGCAAAGCGGCTTTGATTGCCTCAGCCTTTTCTTCGGTCTGCTTGCGCGCCTGCTCCGTTTGCAATGCGGAAACGATCATCGGTTTAACTTCGCCCAAGGCGCGGGTCGCCGCCGGTTGATGTTCAGACATTCTTAAAACGACCAGCTTGTCCGTACCCAGTTCCACCGGCTCGCTGTTGTTGCC
>JBNLFT010000287.1:0-1101 GCA_050305675.1 Methylococcaceae bacterium | reverse complement strand
GCCGATATTTGCCGGCAAGTCTTCCCGGCGAGCGGCAGTTCGCCGCTAATGGACGCGGTTGCGACGGCCGAGCAAGGCGTAGCGGTGTCAGCGACAGGACTGTCCCAAATATTTCATGAAAGTAATGGAGTGTCTGGAAAATCGGGACAGGCAGGTTGGGCGAACATCACGTATTCCATAGCAAGATCAGACTTGAGTGATTTTGTTCAGGGTTCGAAGTCCGGTTTTTCGAAAACAACCATTCAGCTACGGCGAGAACGACTCCCGCTAAATCCGATACCTTGGTTGTTAATGCTGACTTCACGACCAACGCCGCATTCGTGAACTATCCGGATTAGTATGCGGGGCCCAGGCGGA
This sequence comes from Methylococcaceae bacterium, assembly GCA_050305675.1. Classification (GTDB taxonomy): domain Bacteria; phylum Pseudomonadota; class Gammaproteobacteria; order Methylococcales; family Methylomonadaceae; genus Methylomarinum. Next base: position 744 of record JBNLFT010000287.1, on the reverse strand, counting down.
CCGAGGCTTTTTTGAAATTCGATCGAGGAAATAAAATTAGCGAACAACTGCCGAATTTTTTGATAGACTTACCGGCTCTAATAATAACAATGGGGAGCATAAGTGAAATACAACACCCACCGCGTAATGGCCATTGTTGCCGCTTTTATCATAGGATTTACCATGTTCTCGATCGCAAACGCCACTTCACCTGCAGAAAACAAGGCGGCCGGCCAAGCCTTTTTGGCTGAAAACGGCAAAAAGGACAGCGTCGTCACGACCGGTAGCGGCCTGCAGTACGAAATCATCGAACAAGGGGACGGCGCGTCTCCTTCGGCCAGCGATAACGTCACCGTACACTACAAAGGCACGACGATAGACGGCAAAGTCTTCGACAGTTCTTACGACCGCGGCGCACCGGCCACATTTCCGCTGAACCGGGTCATCGCCGGTTGGACGGAAGGTTTGCAGTTAATGAAGGAAGGCGCCAAATACCGTTTCTTCATACCTTCCGACTTGGCTTACGGCGAGCGCGGCGCCGGTAGAATGATCGGTCCCAACTCGGCGCTGATTTTCGAAGTCGAGCTGATCAAAGTGCAATAAGCTTCGGGCGTCCCGTAACCCCGTATGGCTTCTGGAAGCCCCGCTCCGCGGGGCTTTTTTTATTTCCATCGGGCGTCGGCACTACTCGAATTCGCAATCTTCCCCCGCCGTCTCCGGCGCTCGCGACACCGGTGACAACAGCTCCCGATAATGTTGCTGCAC
>JBNLFT010000286.1:0-1138 GCA_050305675.1 Methylococcaceae bacterium | reverse complement strand
TCCGTTGCTGGTTATCCTGGGAGAGCGCGACGGGCTGATTCCGGTGCGATGCGGCGAGCGGATTTTGGAGCTTAAGCCCGACGCCAAGATGGCAATATTGCGCGGTGCCGGACACGCGCCGTTCTTGTCGCACCGGCAGCAAATCGTCGACCTGATGGCGAGCGCGTTATGCAGGCGTTGAACGAGTTGGATAAGCATCAAGTGCGCCAATCTTTTGCCGCGGCGTCGGTCAGTTACGACGGCTGCGCCGAGCTGCAGCGGCTGGTGGCGTTGGAGTTGCTGGATAGGGCGGCTATTCCCGGCAGCGCGGAAACCGTGGTCGATGTCGGTTGCGGGACGGGTTTTTTTACCCGGCACGTTTTAGAGCGGTTCGGCTGCGGGCGGCTGTTGGCGCTGGATATCGCGGTTCCGATGTTGCAGGCGGCGCGGCAAAACGTGAAGGTCGGCGACGTCGACTACGTGTGCGCGGACGCTGAAAACATACCGTTGATGCAGGGCTCGGTCGACATAATGGTTTCCAATCTCGCCTTGCAATGGTGTACCGATTTGGCGGCGGTATTTGCCGGTTTTCAGCGCTCGCTTAAACCGGGCGGGCGGTTGTTTTTTTCAACCTTCGGACCGGCGACGCTGCAGGAGTTGAAGCGTGCCTGGGCGGGCGTCGACCGCTACACCCATGTCAACGAGTTTTACAGTCCGAACCGGATTGCGCAATTGTTGCAGGACGCCGGCTTTAAGGTGCTTTGGGCGGAGTCGAACCGCCGGCAAAGCGACTATGCGTCGGTCACGGAGTTGATGCGCGAACTCAAGGGTATCGGCGCTCGCAACGTTACCGCGGGACGCAATAAGAAACCGACCACTCGGAACCAACTGCAACGGATGATCGACGGTTATCCCCGGGACGACGGGGGGCGAATCAAAGCCAGCTACGAGATCATTTTCATGGCGGCGGAAAAATGACGAGCGGCGAGGGCTATTTTGTTACCGGCACCGACACCGGCGTCGGCAAGACCTGGGTCACCGTGGCATTGATGCGAACGTTGCAGCGCAGGGGCTTTAGCGTCGCAGGCATGAAGCCGGTAGCAGCCGGCTGCCGTTGGCGAGACGACCGGTGGGAGAACGAAGATGCGCTATTGATTCA
>JBNLFT010000285.1:0-1245 GCA_050305675.1 Methylococcaceae bacterium | reverse complement strand
GGCGAAATCCGAATCGGACAGGCTCTGAAAACACACACCGACTCCATTAACCAACGGCACGTCTCTAACATAAACAACTCTACAAAGGCACTTCATTCTTCTGTCGAATAGCGACACCTCGATCTCGCCGGTTTTGTCCAACGCCTCTCCGTCCAAAGTCGGCGTCATCGAATCCAGATACAGCCCCCCCAAGCTGATGTTTCCGGTTTTCCCCTCGTAAACTTCTCCATCCAATTCCATGGAGTAGTCTAATGCCATCGGAATGCGAGTATGTAGGCGTTTGTCGTCAGCGTTGATTGATATGTTCATGTCATCTCCTTATTCGATAGTCACGCAACAGTGGAAAAAAATATATAGCAATATTTTTGTGGGTATTCAACGCGCTATTGCTACTTAATTTAGTTGCTAGAACTACTGCACATTTTTGTTGCATTTAGCTTTATCGTTTGGCTTTGGAACAAGCACCGTCCGCATCGCTCGTAAGGAACGTCGGCGACAATTTTCTACGGCCATTTCGGACTCTACAGCATGCTAATTACCAATATCAGTGGCTTTGAAAATGGCGACGGCGCTCAATCAAAATTTACGTTAACAATGTTATTGCCATATTTAACAGGTCGATCAGTCAATCGGTGCAAATGGAAATCGGGCGATATATAGGCAGTCAAGACCGTCCGGCCGAATTTCGCTTTGCGCCACCGATCATTCGGAACTGTCGCCTCGGCTGGTTTCGCCAACCGACCAAACGACTCTTGCCAACCTGACTACCACGCTTCGTCCCCTATACTATCCGGAACCCCTGCTGAGCGATATTACCTCGGTTCCGCAAGATACATCGTAAAAAGGTAACGGCCACCCGCATCAAACCTGACATAGTGGGATCGTCGAACTTGCCGAGACCAAAACCGCTCGTACGGGACTAATTCGAGATATTTTCCCGCGAAAGCATGACGCTTTCCCGTGCTAAAGTTCATGAACGACATATTATAAGAACCGCCAACCAAGGCCTCCATGCGGTGAACCTTTCCGGTAAAACCGTTTGGCGGAAGCCATTTGACCATCGCGTCCAGATCGGATCTAGGAAAGCCCTATAGACTCGCTCCTGAATCCTCGTAAAGAGGGAGAACGTGGATAAATGGACAAGCTTACGCCATGACGAGACTTTCGATCCGGCTAGCCCGGATATTTCATGAAGGGAATGGAATTTCTGGAAAATCGGGCGAAGAAGGTTGGACAAACATCACG
>JBNLFT010000284.1:0-1364 GCA_050305675.1 Methylococcaceae bacterium | reverse complement strand
TGAATACGCCGATTGTCGGCCCGTAGTACCTCGAAACGAAAACGACCGAATTCCAATTTTTCGCCTTTTTTCGGCAAGCGCTCCAGCTGCTGCACAATAAAACCGCCTACCGTATCGCATTCCTCGTCGTCCAGGTCGGCGGAAAAATATTCGTTGAAATCCTCGATCGGGGTCAACGCCTTTAACGTGAATTCGCGCTTGCTGCGTTGATGAATGTATTCCTCTTCGCCGGAGTCGTGTTCATCCTCGATCTCGCCGACGATCTGTTCCAACACGTCTTCTATGGTGACCAAGCCGGCCGCCATGCCGTATTCGTCTACCACGATCGCCATGTGGTTGCGTTCGGTACGAAATTCCTTCAGCAACACATTCAATCGTTTACTTTCAGGCACGACGCTCGGAGGGCGCATGATTTCCTCTACCTTTTTGGTCTTGTCCTGCAGTGCGTGAGCGAGCAAATCCTTGGCCATCAGTATGCCGACGACCTTGCTTCGATCGTCTTCGATGACCGGAAAACGGGAATGTCCGAATTCCAGCACCAAAGGAAAAATGGTCTCGAGTTCGGCATCCTTGGGCACGACCACCATTTGAATGCGCGGAATCATGATATCTCTGACCCGCATTTCGCTGACTTGTAACACGCCTTCGATCATCGACAAGGCGTCGGAATCCAATAAACGTTTTTTCTGCGCTTCCCTCAGTATTTCCAGCAAGTCTTCCTGATCTTGCGGCTCCCCGGACAACATTTGACCTATGCGGTCGATAAAGCTCTTATGCTGTGGCTGACTACTCGGGGGGTTGTCGTCGTTCATGGGTTGCTATCCTCCAGATAGGGATTTTCTATGTTAAGCTGTTGAAGTAATTTAATTTCCAAAGATTCCATCCGCTCGGCGTCCTTATCGTCGACATGATCATACCCTAACAGATGCAAGACCCCGTGCACAACGATATGCGCCCAATGATCCAGTAATTTCTTGTGCTGTTGCTCCGCTTCTTTGGCGACGACCGGCGCGCAGACAACCAGATCGCCCAATAGCTCCAGATCCAAACCGGGCGGCGCTTCGAATGGAAAACTCAAGATGTTGGTCGGCCCGGACTTGTGGCGGTATTGTTGGTTGAGTTCGGCGCTTTCGGCTTCGTCGACGATACGGATCACGATTTCGTTGTCGGAGTCGCTTTCGCCCAGCGCGGCGTCCACCCATTGTTGAAGTTGCCGCCGGTCCGGCAACCCCTCTGCGTCGGTGGCGAGTTGGATATCCAGTCGATTCATCGCGGGTAGGCGCTTAGTGTCCCTGTCGTTGCTCGTACTGCTCGTATGCCGAGACGATCCGCTGTACCAATGGATGGCGGACGACGTCCCGCAC
>JBNLFT010000283.1:0-1381 GCA_050305675.1 Methylococcaceae bacterium | reverse complement strand
GGTGTCGGATGAATCATCCGCACCGGTCACCCATCTGGATCAAGGTAGTTGATATCGGTCAATTGAACCGACTCATTCAACACCCCTGGCGCCGTAGCGCCCCACAAAAGCCTTGGTTCCGAACCGTGTCCAAAATGTTTATGACAGATCGTGTGGTTCTGTTTATTCAACAGTCCAACCCCAGGGTGGTTCGCGGTTCGGGCGAATGATGTCAATCGATGGCGGACTGTGGCATCTAATCAGAGTCTCATGGTTTTACCAACCCCAATACCTGGCTTGCCACAGCCGCCGAACTCAACTTGCAAACAACCGTGTCGCATCGAACCGCGTTTGATCTCGTAACATGTAATAAGTCGCTCTGGCCAGTTTATGCGCCACCGAGCGAATGGCGACAATGCCATTCGTGCGACGCCGCTTGCGTTCATAAAAGCGTTTCGCCAAAGGCTCGTAGCGCACGGCAAAATGCGCCGCTTCGGAGAACGCCCAGGACAAATACTTGTTGCCGCTTTTCGCGTTCCCTTCGCCCTTCTTTTTGCCGTTGCTGGTTTTCTCGCTTTTGACACAACGACAATAGGACGCATAGTGACCGACTTTTTTAAACCGATTGATGTCTCCCGTTTCTAACAAGATCGTCGTCCCCAAGATGGGACCAACGCCGGTCATGCTGGTCATAATGGAGTAAGCCGGTTTCGCTTTGACCTCGATCATGACCACCTGCTCCAGACGTGCAATTTCCTGAGAAATCGCTTGATACACCCGTAAATGGCTTTCTACCGCTAACTGTGTTGCCATATCGGGCAGGTTGACGACAACGTTCGGTTTTTTCAGCTGATTACAACTTACCCGGATACCGGTACTGCGCCAAATCTGACTTTGCGCGCATATCAGTTGCCGACTCCCGGTTCTGACCAATTGCATGCGCCGGCGCAGCAGGTCTCGGACCGGGCGTTGGTCACGGGGATAGATATACCCCGTTTTCAACAAGCCCAAGCGCATCAGATGCGCCAACCAGAACGCATCGTAGCGATCATCGGTGTACTTTAAGCCTTCATATTGCCTGATCCCGGCCGGATTGACTAACTCCACTCGGAATCCCGCATCTTGTAACCCATCCACTAACCAATACCAGTTAAACGTGGATTCGACAGCGATTCCAGCGATCCGATCCCGATAGGGTGTCAACAGCGACAACGTCAGGGAGAGATCGTTTCCTAACCGTCGCTCTTCAAGTCGCTGATCTTGCTCGTCAATCACAACGATAACATGATTGTTTGAATGTAAATCAATTCCACAGTAAAGTGACATGTCAGCCTCCTCTTGTTTTTCCTCAAACGCCAGTGTAACTCACCGGCGCCGAGGAGGCTGGCTAGAGGATTATCAG
>JBNLFT010000282.1:0-1976 GCA_050305675.1 Methylococcaceae bacterium | reverse complement strand
CTGGCGACCGGCGCCCTTGCCGTTATTCCCCGATTAAGCAACACCCCCTTAAAAGGCTTATTTACCCTGCGCAGCATTGCCGACGCCGAGTTTTTGAGAGCTCGCGACTGTCGAAATGTCGTGGTCCTGGGCGGCGGTTTGTTGGGGCTGGAAATCGCCAGGGCTTTGCGCGTTAGGGGCACCAGCAAGGTTGCGGTGGTCGATCATTCGTCTTTGTTGATGAGCCGCCAACTAAACAAGGCGGCCGGCGATTTGCTGTTGGAACGAGTGTTACGCTTAGGGATCGAGGTATCGCTGGCGAGCGGCATTAAAAGTATCGACGGTACTGACCAAATTGAAAGCGTGACCCTGCGCAACGGCAGAAAGATCAAATGCGATACGCTGATCTTTGCCACTGGAAGCAGGCCCAACATCGCATTGGCCAAACAGGCCGGGATAAAAACACGTCGTGGAATTGTCGTCGACGAGCGCTTGCTGACCTCCGCTGCCGATGTTTTCGCGGTCGGCGACTGCGCCGAATTCGAACGCACGACCTACGGCACTTTGGAACCCGGCTATAGGCAGGCGACCATCGCCGCGGCCAATCTGTGCGGGCATAAAAAACGCTATCGCGGGTCGATAATGGCGGTCCGACTGGGTTTTCCGGATTATCCCGTGGTCAGCATGGGCCAAGTGGGAGAAAACGAATTGCACCTGCCGCATCGACGTCTTTTTTTCGAGGAGCCGTTGCAATATATCTACCGCTATATTGTCGTCAACCGATGGCGATTGATCGGTTGTATCGCGTTGGGAGAATGGCCGGAGTTAGGTCTCGTCCGCCAGGCGATTGAAAACCGGAGGCGAATCTGGCCCTGGGAGTTGAAGCGGTTTCATCTTACCGGCCGGCTTTGGAGTTAACTCAGCCGGGGGCGTATGCGGTCTGTTTGGCAACATCCGGGGAGCCAACAGAGTCGACCGGTTGGAATCACGACGACTTTTTGGTGGGCAATGCTTTATTTTGGTGCATTAGATTTTTAACGGGGTATTTAACGTGAAGAAACATTTTGGAAAACAAGTGATTGTGTTTTTAAAAAGTGCTGGCATAGTAAGTGCTTGACATGAGATTATCTTACTTGTGCATAGCCGAAGGATGCCAGCATGTCTAGAATCTGGGACCACTATCAAACCGATGAGTCTTACGACGAATTGATGTATTCGAGTTTTCAGCCTCGGCAGGGCAGTCACAGCCTGTGCCAGTATCTGAATGCATTAAGTCATGAAAGTATCGAAAAACGGAAACTGGCAGCCGAGCTTGCAATATTGGAGATGGGGATCAGCTTTACCGTATACAGCGACGAGGGCAATATCGATCGCGCCTGGCCGTTCGATATCATTCCCCGCATCATCGAAGCCTGCGAATGGCGCTTTATCGAAAAGGGTCTAAAACAACGCTTGCGGGCGTTGAACTGTTTCCTCAGCGACGTCTACGGCGATCAGCAGTTCATCAAGGAAGGCCGGATCCCGGCCGATATTATCGACAGTTCGAAAAATTTTCGCCGCCAGTGCGTGGGAATGAAACCGCGGCACGGGGTTTGGGCCAACATCTGCGGCAGCGACTTGGTGCGCGACAAGGACGGCACGATGTATGTGCTGGAAGACAATCTACGGGTGCCTTCCGGCGTATCGTATATGCTCGAGAACCGAGTCATCACCAAGCGGGTGTTCCCGGAACTGCTGGAGAATATCGACATCCTGCCGATCGACGAATACCCCACCCAACTCTATGAAATGCTTTGTTCGATCGCTCCGGAACCGAGTTCCTCGCCTCAGATAGTCGTGTTGACGCCGGGCATCTATAATTCCGCTTATTTCGAACACGCCTTTTTAGCCCAGCAAATGGGCGCTAAATTGGTGGAGGGTTCAGATCTGGTGGTTGAGGAGGACGAGTGCGTGTATATGCGAACCATCGAGGGACTGATGAAGGTCGACGTAATCTA
>JBNLFT010000281.1:0-2005 GCA_050305675.1 Methylococcaceae bacterium | reverse complement strand
TGGCTAATGGGTGACCCCGGTTATTTCATCAGAAACATAATTAAGGCATATTAAAAAATAATATGTTCCTTTTTCATTAGACATGTAATATGTTGTCTTTATAAAAACATTTAGGTCCTAAGTCCTACTTTAGAAAAATAGTTATAAGCATTTATTATACAATCCCGATGTTGCTTTTTGTCGATCTTCCATGGCTCAATGGACAAAGACCAAGCGCAGGCTCCTGAGTTAGCAAAAAATCCGTTTGCATCGCAGCAATCTATCAGAGGGATATTATAAATCTCATTATATTTACAGATGCTATGGCTCCAATAATTTATCCACCCTATTTCAGGCACAATACGTAAGTCGTTAACTTTATAAATATAACCGAATATATCTAAATGCGGTAACCGATCAAGTTCTTTATATTTAAACAAGAACGCTCGAATTCGGTCTGCCGTTTCTTTTTCGTCTGAAGTGCATAGATTCGCAATGTTGAGAAATCGGTCTCTTTGTAGTATCTCATTCAATTGATAGTAATCATCCCCACTATTAAATACGCCCCAATATGCGCGGAACTTTTCACATATGTCCGCTATTAGATTAAGCCAATCAAAGTTTGCAATGAAAACACTCTCTCGCTTAATTCCTAGGGATAATCGGCAATAACTTGCTTCTGTTGTACCGAGAGGATATGACATGTTATTGCAAGTGAAATAAATGGTTGAGTTTTTATCTGAAAGAGCAATGCCATTAGTTCTTAAGCTATTCTCAATATAAGATAATCTATCGCTAAGTCGCTCACCATTCTGACATACGGGAAAAATCAGCCCCCCTTTTGAAATATCGGAAAACCGTCTTTCCAATTCAACATAACATTCTTCAACTACCCGGGCGTCCGTTAAAGGGGGGGCTATTATATGCATTAAATCATGTCGCACTTTCGATACCGGCATAATTTCTACCTCTTGGGATATTGTCCGGACCATGGTTGCAAACAAAGCGGAGTATCTACTTTAAACTGGTCAACAAGTGTCGAAAATGTACTATCGGCACTGGCTGCTGCCGCTAAGTCCACATCACCCACTACAAAGTAATACCCAAATCGGCAATTTTTTGCAATCGGCGATTCATTGCTTGCGGTTGCTTTCCATTGTCCAAGAATCGATATTTTAGCAAATGTGTCTCTTTTACTTGGATCCCAGTTATCAAGACTATCGGTTTTAGCTTCCCATAAAATAGTATTCGTAATAGCATCAAATCTTCGAGAATTCGTTCCATCCGATACGCAAATATCACTTCCAGGAAATTGATTCGGTGGGGATAAATCTGCACAGATGTCATGGAAAGCGTCTCCCCCGGCATGAAAGCCAATAGGAATAGGTGCGCAAAAATCTCCAGCCGTTGCTGGAAACGCTAATACAGTTAAACTTAAAGCGGCCATGAGTTGAGGAATAACAGGCGCAGCAGTGCCCCCAGACTCAACAACAATCAAAGCAAGTAGGGCGAGCAAAATCAGGGTCAAAACAATATCCGAGACTACATCAACTAGCGGTTCCGGTTGAGGCTCGGCGCATGGAGCCTCGCCCTCACCACCATTTAGTCCGCTAGAAATCCGATAGGAACCTGCACCGGTTAACGGATCTAAAATGATATAACCCATACCGGAAGATCCCACTGATTTAGTGGGTTGCAGCTTGGGGATAATGACTTCTAATCCGGCGTTCAACGCTGCCCGGACATCAGACAAAACATCCGCATCCAAGCCATTGAGCTGTGGTAATACTTGCGCGGAATTTAAACTTGTTACCTTAAAAATTGGAATATTTTGCTTGTTAGCATCGATTAACACTTGCGCCGATGACAATCCCGTCCCCTGCCAGTTTCGAATAACTTGTTCTAGAATCGAACTTTCTAAATATGAATGCATTAGTCCTGTCTGTAATAGGAACTCCTTCGCTTTTTCATTATCGGTCGATTCTACACCGTGAACGCTTCGTTTTATATCGATTATCCGTTTGTT
>JBNLFT010000280.1:0-2072 GCA_050305675.1 Methylococcaceae bacterium | reverse complement strand
TCATATCAAACCTAATGCATTGGTTTTAAATGCTTATTTCAAATAGTAAAGCCGCCTTTGTGAAATATCCGGGTTAGGAATGATGAAGCTATTTTCTACGGCGTATTGGACGCACTATGCGAGCGATTACAGGTTGATCGGCTGGTTGTTCTTCCGCGGCCTGGCATTCATCTACTTTGCCGCGTTCGCCTCGCTGGCGGTGCAAATAGAGGGTTTGGTCGGAGCCGAAGGCATCTTGCCGCTGGCCAGTCAGCTGGAGTTGGTCGACCACGCTTTCCCGCACCAGAAATATTGGCGCATGCCGACGTTGTTTTGGATCGATGCCTCCGACGCGGCGCTAAGGTGGGCCTGTTATGGCGGCATGGCGGCGTCCGTGCTGTTGCTATTGGATTCGTTCAAGCGTCCGGCGTTGGTCGTTTGTTTCCTGGTGTACCTGTCGCTGGTCGAGGCCGGGCAGGATTTCATGCTGTTTCAGTGGGACGCGTTCTTGCTCGAAATCGGCTCGCTGGCGTTCTTTTTGACCTGGGGTTCGGGGATCGTGGTCCTGCTGATGCGCTGGCTGCTGGCGCGCTTCATGTTCATGGGAGGCGTCGTCAAACTGGCCAGCGGCGATCCGACCTGGGCCGATTTCAGCGCACTCGGCTACCATTATCAAACGCAACCGCTGCCGAGCCCTGTCGCCTATTACGCCCATCACCTGCCGGGCTGGTTTCACAAATTGTGCGTCGGCGGCGTGTTCGCCATCGAGTTGATCGTGCCGTTCCTGGTCTTTCTGCCCAGACCCTTCCGCCTGTTCGCCTTTGTCGCCTTCGTGTTGCTGCAGGGCACCATCGTGCTGACCGGTAACTTTAATTTTTTTAATCTGCTGGTGATTTTGTTGTGCCTGTTTCTGTTGGAAGACCGGGATGTAGCCGGGTTGCTGCCACGGCGCCTCGTTGCGGCGAGTGAACGGAACAAACCGGCGCCGGGCGCGGTGGCTCATGTTGGCGCCGGGCTGTGGGCAATCCTGGTATTGTCGGTATGCGCGGGCCATGCCTGGCGGTTTCATAGCAAAAAGCAGCTGCCCGAGCCGTTTAACGCATTGGTTAGAACGACGGCGGCTTTTTCGTTGGTCAACAACTACGGGCCGTTTGCCGTGATGACGACCCGCCGCAACGAGATTATCGTCCAAGGATCGAACGACGGCATGCTGTGGCGCGATTACGAATTCAAGTACAAACCCGGCCGAACCGACAAGGCCCTGGGCTGGAATATCCCGCACCAGCCCCGGCTGGACTGGCAAATGTGGTTCGCCGCGCTGGCTCCGCCTCGTCCCGGTTCCTGGTTCGACGGCTTCCTGGAAAGACTGCTCGAGGGTTCGCCTCGGGTGCTCGCGTTATTGGCGGAAAATCCCTTTCCGCAACGACCGCCCACCTATGTGCGGGCGGTGCTCTATCGTTATCGCTATACGTCGTTGCAACAGCGGCGGTTGAACGGCGATATCTGGCAACGCTGCTGGCAAGGGATTTTTTGGCCGGCCCGCGAAATCGCGCCAACTCCTTCGTTCCCGGCAATCGAAAAACGGAGGCCATAATGGCAAACGGTACCATGCACTCGTTGTGCTGCAGGCATCCCGTACCGGGAGAGCTGATCTGGATCGGCGTGCGGCCGGGGCGCAAACAAACGGTGGAAGCGATCGACAGCGTATATGCCGACGTCGAGCGCGGCCTGGCCGGCGATCATTACGCGGGGCGAAGTAAAAAACGCCAAGTGACGTTGATGCAATGGGAACACTTGGCGGTGCTCGAATCGTTGCTTGGCAAAACCGTGACGCCCGATCTGCCGAGACGAAACCTGCTGGTTCGCGGCATCAATTTGTTGAGCTAAAGGGTCAATGCTTTCGCATTGGGGAGGCGGTTTTCAGGGCGAGCGGACCGTGTCACCCCTGTTCGAGAATGGAAAGCGCGCTCGGACCGGGCGGATTCAACGCCATGCGAGGCCACGGCGGCATCACCGCGCTAGCCCGGATATTTCATGAAGGGAATGGAATTTCTGGAAAATCGGGCGAAGAAGGTTGGACAAACATCACGAAT
>JBNLFT010000279.1:0-2259 GCA_050305675.1 Methylococcaceae bacterium | reverse complement strand
CCATCCCTCCGCGCTGGGCTCCGCACTGACCCATCCCCATATCACGACGGACTACTCGGAAGCGCTGCTCGAATTCATCACGCCGCCGTTCACCGACGCTCGTGACGCCCTGAACTATTTGACCGACATCCATCGTTACGTCTACGAGCATCTGGACAACGAAATGCTGCTGACCACCAGCATGCCCTGCGGAATCAACGGCGACGAAAGCATCCGCATCGCCGAATACGGTTCGTCCAATATCGGCAAAATGAAACACGTTTACCGGGTCGGCCTCTGGCATCGGTACGGCCGGACCATGCAGGCGATCGCCGGCATACACTTCAACTATTCCGTACCCGAGCAATTGTGGCCGGTATTGCTTCGGCAAAGCGGCTCCGCATCGACGTTGGAACAATTTATCGCCGACGCCTATTTCGGCCTGATCAGGAATTTTCTGCGCCAAGGCTGGCTGGTCCTGTATTTGTTCGGCGCCTCGCCGGCAATCTGCAAAAGCTTCTTCAAAAGCCGCCCTCATCTGATGGCGCAATTCGACGAATTCGACCGCTATACCTTGTACCACCCCTACGCCACCTCGCTGCGCATGAGCGATATCGGTTACAAGAGCACCAACCAGGCCGCGCTCAAGATCGACTACAATTCGTTGGACGGCTACGTCGACAGTCTCGGTGCGGCAATCGAAACCCCCTTCCCCGAGTACCAGAAAATCGGCATCAAGACCGACGACGAATATCACCAGCTCAATGCCAACATCCTGCAGATCGAAAACGAATTCTACAGCATCATCCGCCCCAAGCAGATCGCCAATTCCGGCGAAAAACCGACGCTGGCGCTGAAACGGCGGGGGGTGCGTTACGTGGAAATCCGCTCCTTGGATCTGGACCTGTTCAACCCGATCGGCATCGACGAAGAGAAATGCCTCTTTCTCGAAGCCTTTCTGTTGCACTGCCTGCTGCAAGAAAGTCCGCCGCTGGTCGACGACGAACGGCCGGTCAACAACTTCAATCAATTGACGGTCGCTCACGAAGGCCGGAAACCCGGCGTCGAATTGTTCAACAGCGGACGCAAAGTCCCGTTGAAGCAATGGGCTGAAAACATTTTGCGAGCGTTGGAGCCGCTGTGCGAAATTCTCGATCAGCAACTGCCGGACAAGCCGTACAGCCGCTCCCTGGCGCAACAGCAAAAACTGGTCGAAAATCCGGACCTGACACCTTCGGCCAAAATCCTCGCCGGCATGCAGCAAAAGCAGCAACCCTTCGGCCGCTACGGCTTGGATACGTCGGCAGAACACCAGTCGTACTTCAAAAATCTGACACTGGATGAAGCGGTGGGCCGACAATTCGACGACATGGCGCTGATGTCGCATTCCAAACAGCAGGAAATCGAAGCCAATAACGAGGTAAGCTTCGACCAATTCTTACAGAACTATTTTGCCCAAAAATAACCTAACAGCTCATGACTTCATTCGACCTATCGCAAGCGCAGAGCGAACTGCAGGACAAAAACCCTCGAGTCGTGCTTAGAAAGGCGCTCGAAAGCTTCGACAATATCGCGATTTCATTCAGCGGCGCCGAAGACGTCGTATTGATCGACATGGCCCTAAATATCCGCAAGGATGTTCGAGTCTTTACCCTTGATACCGGCCGCCTGCACCCTGAAACCTACCGTTTCATCGAGAAAGTCAGAAAACACTATCAGCTTCGCATCGACGTGCTGACCCCGGACCGCGAGCTACTCGACCGTTTCGTCAAGGAAAAAGGCCTGTTCAGTTTCTACGAGGACGGCCATCACGAATGCTGCGGCATCCGCAAAGTCGAGCCGTTGAAATACAAGCTTGCGCAACTCGATGCCTGGATTACCGGTCAGCGCAAGGACCAGAGCCAGGACACCCGCGCCGACCTGCCGGAAGTGCAATTAGACAGCGCCTTCTCGGCCCCCGGCAAGGAACTGATCAAATTCAATCCGCTGTCCAACTGGACGTCGGCAAAAGTCTGGGACTACATCGAAGCCTATCAAGTGCCGTATAACGAACTGCACGAAAAAGGCTATACCAGCATCGGCTGCGAACCCTGCACCCGCGCCATCCTGCCCAACCAGCACGAACGCACTGGACGCTGGTGGTGGGAAGCCGGGCATAAGGAATGCGGCCTGCATGCGACGAATTTGAAGGAGTCGTAATTAGCCCGGATATTTCACAAAGGCGGCCTTACTATTTGAAATACGCATTTAAAGCCAGTGTCTTAGATTTCATATGACTCA
>JBNLFT010000278.1:0-2265 GCA_050305675.1 Methylococcaceae bacterium | reverse complement strand
TGTTGCCGATATTGGACGGTCTGGAATCGGTTCATAAGAAAAATTTTTTGCACCGGGATATCAAGCCGCAGAACATTTACCTGACCGACGAAGGCGTGCCGATTCTGCTCGATTTCGGCGCCGCGCGCTACGCCATGGTGGAAAGATCGAGTACGTTGACGGTCATGCTGACCGCCGGATTCGCGCCCTTCGAACAGTACCATAGAAAAGGCAAGCAGGGGCCCTGGAGCGACATCTACGCCTGCGCAGCCACGCTCTACTATCTGGTGACGGGCAAGGTGCCCGCCGATGCGCTGGAACGGAAGCACAGCGATACGCTGGTTCAGCCGATCGAGCTCAATCCTGCGCTCAGCGAATCGCTCAATATGGCCATCATGAAAGCGATGTCGGTCGATTATATGGCGCGCCCGCGAAGCGTCAGCGGGTTCAAACGGCTGCTGTTGAACAATTCGTTTTATCATCCCCGGGCAACCGAGATCATCGATTACCCGGTAAACAACGATGCCGCGACGGTTCTCGCTCCTTCCGTCCGTAACGTTAAAATAGCGCCGCCGGAACGCTCGAAACCTTCGGTCATCATTCGCTACGAGAGCGAAAAGAAGGGGAGGTCGGCTACGCGGCTTGTCTTGTTCGCCTTGCTGGCGGCGGCATTGTATTTTTACTGGAACGGCCGACAATTGCCTAACCGGGACGGCGGCGCTATGATTGCGCAAACCGCTATCTCTTCGGCTCCGGATACGGAAAGAAATACGAGGGACGAAGCGCAGGCTTATCCGAATGAGCAGTACGGCGAAGCCAATCGGGAGGTCGCCGAACTTCCCCAGCGGATCGTAGGGGAGCCGAGCATGAGCGAAGAGCGGCAGTATGTCGAGGCGCAGCCGCAAACAGTCGAACGTCAGCCGGAAGTAAACGCGAATGCCCGGCCGTTACCTCCGGCCGGTTTGCCCAAGCCGCCGGAACAGGCGTATGATGCCTGTCGGCAACAATCGGTAAATGCCGACTGTCGATTTAACACGCCTTTCGGCCTCCAGAGCGGCGTTTGTCGGCCGATGGAGTCCCGGCGGCTCGTCTGCGTGCCGCACGGCATGCCGGTGCCGCCGCAGGGGCAGGGAAACCGGGCGTTTCGCAGCGAGCCAATGCGTCCCGACAACCGAGACCGGTATAGAAATTTCCGCTAAAAACAGCATTCGACAACAACAAGGCTCATGAACGACCAGGATAAAGATCCTCCCACAATTCCGACCACCATATTGGAAACCTTCTCGTCTTCCAATGGCAGGAAAACGGAAGCGCCGGAACCTTATTTGGAGATCCTGAATGGCGTCGACCACGGCAAACGTTTCAAACTGACCAGTCGTCGCACCGTTTTCGGACGTAGTCCGGAAGCGGATATCGTTTTATCCGACCCCAAAATTTCCCGTATTCACGGCGCCTTGATCATTCAAGAGGAGGGTATTTTCCTCGAGGACTACAACTCGACCAACGGAACCTTCGTCGACGACAGCAGGGTCGAACGATGCTGCTTGGACGCAATGTCGCGAATCTGGATCGGAAGCACCCAGATGAAGGTCGATTTCAAGAAGGCCGAGGAAGCAAACCACGAGGCGTCGTTATATGCGGCCGCTCATACCGATTGTTTAACGCAACTAGCAAACCGAAGGTCGTTCCTGCTTAGGGCCGAACAAGAACTGTCGTTGTGTAAAAGAACCAACGATCCCGTCACCATCATCATGTCCGACGTCGATCATTTCAAAAAAAAGAACGATACCTACGGGCATCCGGCGGGCGACCATATTCTGAAAGAGATAGCCAACATTTTAAGAGAAAACGTTCGCCAGGAAGACATTGCCGCCCGTTACGGCGGCGAAGAATTCATCATCCTGTTACGCGGCGCTGTCCCGGAACTTGCCTGTTCCTGGGCGGAACGCCTGCGGAACACGGTCGAATTTCACCGCTTTTTCTACGACGATTTTTTGATCCCCACGACGGTATCGATGGGCGTGTGCTCACGCCAGGGAAGAAATATAGAGGATCTGCAATGCTTGATCAAACTTGCCGACGACGCGCTTTACGAAGCCAAAAAAAATGGGCGCAACCGGATAGAGATTGCCTAGCCCGGATATTTCATGAAGGGAACAGAATTTCCGGGAAATTGGGCGAAGAAGGTTGGATATACATCAAGAATGCCATAGCCAGCTCTGGCTTGAGTGATTTGGTTCAAGATTCGAAGTCCGATTTATCAGAAAACCATGCAGGTACGAACCG
>JBNLFT010000277.1:0-2312 GCA_050305675.1 Methylococcaceae bacterium | reverse complement strand
GGCACCACGCCGAATTGACAATGGCCGTGCTCCACCGTTTTAAAGATGTCGTTAATGGTCGGCACCGCGATATCTTTAACCGCATGGCCGAAATGCTTGAACGTCGCCTGCTGGGTAAACGTGCCTTGCGGCCCCAAATACGCGACCTCCAACGGTTTTTCCAATGCCAGGCAAGCGGACATCAATTCGCGGAAAAACCGCACCGACGTATCGTCCGAAAGCGGACCGGGATTAAGCTCCTTGATCCGGCGCAACACCAACGCTTCACGGTCGGGCCGATAAAAACTACCGGTTTCCCCTTGGGCGACTTTGGTTTTGGCGACTTCCATTGCACAAGCAGCTCGCCGATTGATCAGCTCGAGTATCTGCCGATCGATTTCGTCGATTTTTTTCCGCAACTCGGAAAGTGGGATGATAGCCGTCATGATCGCGCTGTGTTAATGGGTACGTTCGAATTCAGCCATAAATTCTATCAACGCGTCAACTCCCGCTTCTGGCATCGCGTTATAGATACTGGCGCGCATGCCGCCAACCGACCGATGACCCTTCAACGTCCCGAGGCCATTGTGCTCGGCCAAGGTTAAAAACTCCTTATCCAAAGTGCTATCCGCCAACACGAAAGGAACGTTCATCCGCGAGCGGTAGGCGGGATCGACCGGATTGCTGTACAGCACCGAATCGTCGATCGCGCGATACAGTTTTTCGGCCTTGCGAACGTTTTGCCGTTCGATGGCGGCAACGCCGCCTTGCCGTTTCAGCCATTGCAGAACCAGTCCCAATAGATACCAATTGTAGGTCGCCGGCGTGTTCAGCATCGAATCGTTATCGATCTGCTGTTTGTAATCGAACACGGCCGGTACCGATCCAGCGGCATGGCCGATCAGATCGTCGCGAATAATGACCACGGTCACCCCGGCCGGCCCCATGTTCTTTTGCGCGCCGGCATATATCAACCCGAACCGACCGACATCGACCGGGCGCGATAGAATATTGGACGACATATCCGCAACCAGAGACAATCCGGCGGAATCGGGAATTTCTTGAAATTCGACGCCGTGTATCGTTTCATTGGACGTGTAATGCAAATAGGCCGCATCCGGATCGATCTGCCAGCATTCCCTGCCCGGTATCGTCGTGAACCGGCTCTCTTCCGAGCTCGCCGAGACCTGCACCTGGCAGTATTTTCCGGCGTCCTTGATAGCCTTGCTCGACCACGAACCGGTCTTGACATAGCACGCTTTGTCCTTGCCGCGCAGAATGTTCTGCGGAATAAAGGAAAACTGTGCCGTGGCACCGCCCTGCAACAAAGCAATCTTGTAATTGTCGGGGATCGCCATCAGCTCCCGCAAATCCTGCTGCAAGGCTTCGGCGATCGCCATGAAATGCTTTCCGCGATGACTCATCTCCATCACCGACATGCCACTGCCCTGCCAGTCCAGCATTTCGTCGCGCGCCTGCGACAACACTTCCTCGGGCAGAGCCGAAGGTCCCGCACTGAAATTGTATATTCGCGACATCAGTCCTGATCTCCCACATTATCGGCCTCATCCGGCCGAGACTCTTGTTCATCTTCTTCCGGCAACCCTTCGATCCGGTCCACGCCGACGACCTTCTCGTCGCCGTCGGGTCGGATCACGGTTACCCCCTGGGTATTTCTGCCTATGACGGAGATTTCATTGACCCGGGTACGGACCAGCGTACCGCCATCGGTGATCAACATAATTTCGTCGTTTTCGTTGACCAATACCGCGCCGACGACCGCACCGTTACGGTCGCTGGTCTGAATCGCGATCAAGCCCTGACCGCCACGCTTATGACAGGTGAACTCCTCCAACCGGGTCCGTTTGCCGTAACCGTTTTCGGTGATATTCAACACCATGCCTTCGCTGGCGATGATCAAGGAAATAACTTTTTGCCCCGGCTGCAGTTTAATCCCGCGAACCCCTGCCGCCGTCCTGCCCATCGGCCGCACGTCCTGCTCGTTAAAACAAACGGCCTTGCCGTCGCTGCTGAACAACATGACGTTTTGCCGGCCATCGGTGATGGCGACGCCGACCAAGGCATCGTTTTCCCGCAGGTCGATCGCAATCTTGCCGTTGCTGCGCTGGCGTTCGAATTCCTTCAACGGCGTTTTCTTCACCGTTCCCGACGCCGTCGCCATGAATACATATTGGTTGTCGCTGTACTCTCGAACCGTCAACATGGCGTTGATCTTTTCGCCCTGTTCCAACGGCAGCAGATTGACGAAGGGCTTACCTCGCGATGCCCGGCTGGCCGCCGGCAAATTGAACACTCGCAACCAGTAAACCTTG
>JBNLFT010000276.1:0-2327 GCA_050305675.1 Methylococcaceae bacterium | reverse complement strand
GTCGTCGCTGCTCCAAATCAGCCAGTGCTTCCTCTGTGACGCCGGGTGTTTCCAAGGCGTTATCATAGGCTTCGCTATTGCGATAACCGGAAACGGTAACCAATTTGTCTTCGATGAATCTACGCAACTCGGGCACTTGGTCTTCAAGACTGCGCTCATAGAAATCCTCCAGAATCAGTTCTCGGTTACTGGCAACGGCTTGCGCGTCGATCTTCGCGGCCCCATTCTTGATCCGGTATTCGTTCAGTTCGCGGCAAACCAAACTCAATATCGAAGGTTCGATACGCAAATCCGATAGTTCTCGAGGTTGTTTGCCTTGTTTACCAGCTACCATGCGTACTACGCTTTCCGCGACGCTACTTTCCATCAGCCGTCCGTCGGTCTGATTCGCCACTGCCAGCGCTTGATCGCCGTTCATCGGGAGTAGCCGCATCCGATTATGGATGATGGAAGGCATCAGCTCGCGCAGCCCTTCCACGTTCGCCAGATAATCTTCCCGTAAGCTAAAAATCAACTTGTAACGGTGACGGTTAAAGTCGAAGCGTTTCGCTTCCTCTGGATTTACCCCTAAGCGCGCTTTCACGCTGTCGGGACAACGACCTTCCACTAGATCGGCGAGCTCGACAACAAATCGATCGACATCGGCGGTCCGCTTCTGCGTTTCACTCCCCAGCGTGAAGATTTCCTCGAACTGATCGAAACATAACACCGGTACAATTAAACGGTTCCGCGTATCCCAGAATTCCGAATTCTTACGATGAAAGTACTCCCAAAGGCTCAGTTCGCCGTTAGCAAGCGGCGCTTCAATATCGTACTCTTGAACTTGCCGACCCACGGCGGACATCACCTGTTCACGAAGAGACACCGAGGCTTCCGTGTAATCCAGGCGAATGATAATGGGAAGCATATCTTGCTGACGCAAAAGAGGGAAAAGGCCGGCTTGTAACAACGAGCTTTTTCCTAACCCGGAAGTCCCGAACAGAACCGTAAGGCGTTCGCGATTCACCAATCGATTCAACTCTTCTATGTCATGTTGTCGACCTTTAAAGTAATGGGTTTCTTGCTCCCGGAACGGTGCTAACCCGGGCCAAGGGCGCTCGTCGTCGACAATTGCGAGGGACGATACCGGCTGCATCGGGCTACCCGTTACCTCGCCGGTATGCACGCTGGAGTTGCTTGATTTCGCTCAGGAACTCCATTCGGCAGCTACCGCCTGCCACTTTCTCCCAGTGTAAATGACGAAATGTTTCATCCACGTTGGGATCGTTTGGAGGCGTATCGTCAATCACCACCGGAACGATGAACCGCCGGCTGTCGGAATAATACTTCTTGCGCTCGATTGCATGATTCCATTCCAAACGAAAGAAACGGGGTTCTGTCGTCAACGTATTTCGGGAGATGATCGGAACGAATAATGAACATTGTTCGATATTAGTTTTTATCTTGGCCTCGAATTTATCGCCGGCATGCAAGGCATCGGGATTTCTATCGAACCAAACTTCGATTCCGGCCTTTTCAAACGCCTGCTTAATCGACATGACGGTGGAACGATCTTCACTTGCGTAACTCAGGAACACTGCGCCGTTTTTCATCGGCTCGTTTATATCGGGTCTTGCTCCGGCCGGCTCCGGTTCTTGCCCCGGCGGATGCAAGGCAAACCAGCGCCGGTGTAATTCATCGACAAATTCAATCGAACCCAATGGAAATACTTTGGTCTGGGTGCTGAAGTATTGCAGGAATTCCATTAGTTGTGTTTCTTCCTGCAATTGGTCGCCGGCCAGGAAATCGGTTTTACCACTGGGGACGATCAGCCGGGCTTTTTTGCCTATACGCACAAAAAAACGTCCCAGCCAGCCGCATAAGGGGCAACCGATAACCATAAGATATTGATTGACCATGGCATCGAACAATTTTTCAGGACGTGATTCCTTGGATTGCAGAGCATGCATGTATTCCAACACGTCCTCGTCCGTGACCGCGTATTCCGGAGCAACGCTCAACTGTCCGAACAGATGAAAGACCGTGCTTTGATCCAATTGGTCGAGTTCGACAGATAAGTCGGTTTTCGACTCGGGAAAAAACGAAAGCACCTGCGTTTCTTTTCGGCCCTCGTAGCGAATCTTGTTAAGTACCCCAGCAAGCAACGGATCGAAGCTGGTAGTCACAAACAGTTTTAATAATGGGATTTCGGCGAGTTTGACCAATGGATCGGGAAGCTTAAGCCGGGACAATGGCGGCATTACCTTGTTAATCTCATAATAAATGTCGCCCATTTCCCGGCTTTGGGAAAGAAACCGGCAGGCAACGGCGTTCAACGTATCCGCCGG
>JBNLFT010000275.1:0-2543 GCA_050305675.1 Methylococcaceae bacterium | reverse complement strand
AAGCGGGTTAGCGAAGTCGCGTTGTGCATGGCCGAGTGATGCGCTTTAAAACACTGCGCATCATCGTGCTGCTGTTGATTCTGATCGCCGCCGCCTTTTATACGAAAACGCAAAGACTCAGCTCGCGCACCTGGATAGAACCGCTGGAGGTCGTCGTCTATCCGCTCAACGGCGAGCACAGTCCCCTCGTCGATCAATACATCCAAACCCTGGACCCGGCGATTTTCAGTGACATCGACCGATTTTTCGAACGCGAAGCCGATTTCTATCAATTGAGCACCCCGACGCCGTTTCGGGTCGTTCTGGGACCGGCGCTACGCGAACTTCCTCCCGAGGCCCCGCCGCCGGACGCCAACGTATTGTCGATCGTCTTCTGGGGACTTAAGCTTCGCTATTGGGCCTACCGCCATACGCCGGACGACGCGTCCTATCTAACGCGCGTCCGGGTGTTCGCGCTGTTCCACGAGGCCCGTAAAAATACGGCGCTACCGCATTCGCTGGGCTTGGACAAAGGCCTGTTGTCGGTGGTCCATGTCTTCGCCGCCGCGTCTCAACAAGCGCAGAACAATATCGTCATCGCCCACGAACTGCTGCATACGGTCGGGGCGAGCGACAAATACGGCGGCAACGGACTACCGGTGTTTCCCGACGGCTACGCCGAACCCGAGCGACAACCGCGCTACCCGCAACAACGCGCCGAAATCATGGCGGGTCGAATCCCCCTGTCGAGCGATAAAGCGGTGATGGCGGAAAGCCTGGAGCAGTGCATCATCGGGGCCAAGACCGCCGGCGAAATCGACTGGGCGAAGCCGGCGTTGGCCGATTGACCCGGGCTCCACCGTTTGGTCGACTAACCGGCCCGGCGATTTCAGCTGCCGACGATCTTCTCGGCCTGGAGATCGGCGTGATAGGACGAGCGCACGAGGGGGGCGCTGGCCACTTGCTTGAATCCTAGGTCGCTGGCGATTTGCGCGTAATTGTCGAACTGCCGCGGCGTAATATACGCCTTCACCGCCAAATGGTCCTTGCTGGGTTGCAGGTACTGGCCCAACGTCAGCATGCTGCAGCCATGCGCCAGCAAGTCCTTCATCACCTCGATCACTTCCGCCTCGGTTTCCCCGATCCCCAGCATCAGGCCGGATTTGGTCGGGATCTCTTGATGCTTTTCTCCGAACCGTTGCAACAGTTGCAACGACTCCCGGTAATCCGCGCCGGGCCTGGCTTCCCGGTAAAGCCGCGGAACGGTTTCCAAATTGTGATTGAAAACATCGCAAGGCTGGCGCCCGAGTATGTCGATCGCAAGCGGCTGCCGCCCCCGAAAATCGGGTACCAGGATTTCGATTTTGGTGGCGGGGGTACGCCGGCGTATGGCCTCGATGCAGGCGGCATAATGTCCGGCGCCGCCGTCTTTCAAATCGTCGCGATCGACAGAGGTGATGACGACGTACTTCAATGCCATTTGCTCGATCGTCGCCGCCAGATTGGCCGGCTCTTGTTGGTCGAGCGGCTGCGGCTTGCCGTGGGCCACGTCGCAAAACGGGCAGCGCCGGGTACATAAGTCGCCCATGATCATGAAGGTCGCGGTGCCGTGGCTGAAACATTCTCCGAGATTGGGACAGGCCGCCTCCTCGCAAACGGTGTGCAGGCTATTCTCCCTTAACGAGCGCTTGACCTTCGCGACTTGATCACCGGACGGCACCCGGATGCGAATCCAATCCGGCTTGCGCAGCAAGCTTTCGGGCTTTTCGACCTTGACCGGAATTCTCGACAACTTATCCGCATTGCGTTGATGGGTCTGCGGGGTTTCCCTCGAGGGAGCGTTCAGCTTCATGTTTCGATAGCCTTTATGATGTCGTAGATAACCGGCATCGCCAGTTCGTGAGTAAAGATGTCGACGCCTTCGTCGGCCAACTGGGTCACCGCCATGCCGGGGTAACCGCAGGGATTGATCTGCCGAAAAGGGGCCAAGTCCATATTATTGTTCAGACTCAACCCATGGTAACTGCAGCCGTTCTTGATCCGCAAACCGACCGAACCGATTTTTCTGTCCTCTATATAAACGCCGGGAGCGTCGGCCTTGGCTCGGGATTTGAGACCGTACTGCGCGAGCGCGCAAATCATCGCGTTTTCCAACGTCGTCACCAACTGTCGCGGGCCCCATTTCAATCGCCGAAGATCGGCCAACAGGTAAACGACCAGTTGCCCCGGCCCATGGTAGGTGACCTGACCACCGCGATCGCTCTCGACAACCGGGATACCGTTCGTTCCGAGGATATGTTCGCGTTTTCCGTTCAAGCCCAGCGTAAAAACCGGCGGATGCTCGACCAGCCAAATTTCGTCGGGGGTCTCGGGAGTCCTGGCCGCCGTGAACTGTTGCATTTGCCGCCAAACGGCCAGGTATTCCCGTCTGCCCAGATCGATCAATCGGCTCTGCATCACCGCGCTCCGTCTCGCGCGCCTTTCTCGACGCGAATACTCCGGTCGATAAAGGCGCTCGTTTGGCAGCGCGGAGGAATCCGCCCCGGCCCGGCGGCGTAGTCGTG
>JBNLFT010000274.1:0-2614 GCA_050305675.1 Methylococcaceae bacterium | reverse complement strand
ACCTTTCAATATAGCAAAACGCACGTCTGGGACGCGGGCGAACAAGCCATTGCCGACGCGGTCATCAAATCCGCCGGCAACCCGGTCGTGATGGCGGCGTTGAATGCCTCGTTCAACCATCTGTTCGGCCAAAGCGGCTTCATGGCCGTGCCTACGCTGCATACGCCGGCGACCGACGGTACGATCGACCTGAACGCACCGGTCAATCCTTATACCCATGCCAGAGAAGGTGCTGATTCAAACAACTGCCGCGCGCCTGCCCGTATCACAGGCGGCGATTTCACAATCGGCATCCAAATGTAAGGATTCTTAAACATTTCAAACCCGGACCATGGAAGGTCCAGTCGGCCAGGCCCGGGTACCGCAACGGTATTCGGGCCTGGTTTCTTTAATAACGATCGAATGCCTGAGGATAAATGTTAGGAAGTATGGAGCGACGATGGGAATCATGGTTGTGGTTCGCGCTGATGCTGTTGTGGCTGCCGGCCACGTTGGCGGTAGCGGCGACCGAGGAAGCGGCGGAGGCCGGATTCGATCTGTGGGAGCTCAGAGTCAAAGGCAATACCTTGCTCGGGCGCCAGGAAGTGGAACGCACCGTTTATCCGTTTTTGGGGCCGAAAAAGAATATCGATACCGTGGAGCAGGCGCGTTCGGCGCTGGAAAACCTGTATCAAAGCAAAGGCTATAAAACGGTCGCGGTGGATATTCCGGAACAGGATGTCGTGAACGGCGTGGTCTATCTGCAAGTGGTGGAAGGCAGAATCGCACGCCTGCGGGTCAGGGACTCGCGTTATTTTTCGTTGGGAAAAATCAAACAAGCCGTACCCGCATTGGCCGAGGGCAGCGTGCCCAATCTGCCGAAAATGCAGGAACAGCTGACCGAATTGAGCAAGCAAAGCAGCGACCGCAAGATCGTGCCGATCATGCGCGCCGGCAAGACGCCGGGCACGCTGGAAGTGGATTTAAAGGTAAAGGACGAATTGCCGCTGCACGGCAGCGTTGCATTGACCGGCCGCAACTCGCAGGACACGACGCGCACCCGGGTGGTGACGTCGTTGAGTTACGACAATTTATGGCAGCGTTTTCACAGCGCCTCGTTCATGTATCAGACCTCGCCGGAGAATAACGACGAGGTGGAAGTGTTTTCCGGAACTTACGTCATGCCGCTGTTCGATAGCAGCACCCGGCTGGCGCTGTACGCGGTCAGTTCGCAGTCGGATGCGCAAATCGCCCAAGCCGGCGATACCAACGTGATCGGTTCCGGGCAGATTTACGGCGTGCGATTGGTGAAGGCGCTGGCCGGTAGCGAAAGCTATCTGCATAGCGCGACCATCGGCGTCGATTACAAGGATTTCAAGGAGGATATTTTGTTGGGGGATATCAACGCCCGTTCCGCGCCGGTCAGCTATCTGCCGTTCACGGCGCAGTACCGGGGCACCTTCAGGGATCCGGATTATCTGGCCAGTTTCAACCTGGGGCTGAATTTTTCGCTGCGCGGGGTGGCCAACGACGATGAAGAGTTCGCCAATAAACGGGCCAATGCCCGGGCCAACTACGTCTACGTTACCGCCACCGGCAATGTGCAATACAACCTGCCCTGGGGCATGGAATTGTTCAGCCGCGCCGCGGCCCAGTTTGCCGATTCGGCGCTGATCAGCAACGAGCAGTTTTCGATGGGCGGAGCAACCACGGTACGAGGCTATTTCGAGAGCCAGGTATTGGCCGACGACGGCGTGATGGGGTCGTTGGAATTGCAATCGCCAAGGTTGGCGCCGGACGATTGGGACTTTGTCAACAACCTGCGAGCGTTGGTGTTCGCCGACGCGGCGAACGGCTGGATCAAGCAGGCGTTGCCGGGACAGCAACGTAGCATCGCTCTGTATAGCGCGGGTTTCGGCGTGCGTTTCCAGCTCTGGAGATATTTGGTGGGAGCCCTGGACCTGGCATTCCCGTTGATCGCCAACGGCAATATCAGCTCCGGGGAATCGCGTTTGCACTTCAAGGTGGGGTTGGAGTTTTAGGGCACGGAATGGATGGGTTGTGCCGAACGTAATGCAGCGCATTTTTCGCGACCGATGGGCGTCGTTCCTCAGCCCATCCTACGATTTTTGGGGAACTGGCAGCGACGGTATCGAGGTGTATGGACATGGTTACAAAGACGACGATGAATAAACGAAATCATTTTGTGCGCGGTGAATTCAACCTGCGGCCCACAGTCGCCGGCATTCGCCTGGCCATAGGCGGCTTACTCGCAGGCGCGATGTCGTTGCCGGTCCAAGCCGAATTGCCGGTCGCGGCACAGAACTGGGTGGGTTCCGGGGCCGCCGACCGGGCGATCAACGGTAACACGATGAACATCACCCAGCACACCGACAAGGTCGTATTGAACTGGCAAAGCTTCAATATCGGCGTCGATAACAGGGTCGACTTCGCTCAGCCCGGATCGACCTCGGTCGCGCTGAACCGGATAGGGCAAAGCGATCCCAGCCGGATATTGGGCTCGCTGACCGCCAACGGCCAAATCTACCTGGTCAACAATAACGGCTTTATCTTCGGCGAAAAATCGGTCATCGACGTTAACAGCCTGATCGCGTCGACGCATGATATCAGCGAC
>JBNLFT010000273.1:0-2768 GCA_050305675.1 Methylococcaceae bacterium | reverse complement strand
CGCAAAGCATGCCGCTGTTACAGGCGCTGTCGGCCTTGCCGCTGCTGGGAGTCATCGACGGCGGCCGGCAACCGCTGCAACCGGTGCATGTCGGCGATCTGGTCGCCGCCGTCAACCGCTGTCTGGAAATGTCGGCGCCCGGAAAACAGACGTTGGCGGTGGTCGGCCCGGCAGCGATTAGCTACCGCGACCTGCTGCAGCAACTTCGCCGCCGACTGGGCAAAAAGCCGGCGCCGATGCTGTCGATCCCCCGCCGCTTGGCCCGCCCCGCCGCGCGGATCGGCGCGGTGCTCGGCGAGCCGGCGCTGAGCCCGGATAACCTCGATATGCTGCTGCGCGGCAATGTCGCTTCCCCGAAGCCGCTGACCCGGTGGCTGGGCCGGCCACCGCGCAGCCTGCACCGGCGTTTGTTGCAATGCCCGGCGGATCAGGCCGAACGCTGGCACGCCGGCCTGTATTTTCTGCGGCCGCTGCTGCGCCTCTCGATCGCCGCCGTATGGCTGTGGAGCGGCATCGTCTCGCTCTTTCTTTATCCGCACCAACTCAGTTATCGCCTGCTGGCGGCCACCGGCATAACCGGCGCCGCCGCGCCGCCGACGTTGTACGGCCTGGCGTTGGCAGATATCGTTCTGGGACTCGCCACATTGACTCTTTACCGTCCGCGCCGGTTGTTGCAACTGCAATTCGCCGCCGTCCTGGCCTACACGCTGACCGTCGGTATCGCCCTGCCCGAATTCTGGCTGCATCCGTTCGGGCCGGTAGTAAAGAACCTGCCGTTGTTGATCGCACTGCTGATATCCGCGCAATTGGAAGGAGAACGACCATGACTTTCTTAACCTTGAAACTGATCCACATCCTCAGCGCCATCATTTTGTTCGGTGTCGGCCTCGGCACCGTGTTTTACAAAATCATGGCCGATCGCAGCGGCGACGTCGCCGCGATCGCCGTCACCGGTCGCCATGTCGTGCTGGCCGACTGGTGGTTTACGACCCCGACGGTTATCATTCAGCCGCTGACCGGCCTGCTGTTGGCCGAGCAATTGTCGTTGCCGCTGAGCGAGGACTGGCTGCGGCAGACCCTGCTATTGTACCTGGCGGCCGGTCTGTGTTGGTTGCCGGTGGTATATCTGCAAATCAGGATGCGCGATATCGCCGTCGAGTCGTTCCGGCAAGAACGGCCGCTGCCGCCCCGTTACCGCCGTTACGCGCTAATCTGGTTATGGCTGGGCGTGCCCGCTTTCTTCGCGATGTTGACCATCACCTCGCTGATGGTCTTTCACGGTCCAATTTGGAGTTGATCATGCCGCACCCATCGTTACTGCAACAAACCCTGGGCGACGACTGGGGCCGGCTGCCGCCGGTCATCCGCCGTCACTACCAGGTTTCGCCGCAGCGGCACAGCCGCCTGCAAGGCACGTTGGAGATCGCTTATCCGACCTACCTAAAGCCGGTCATCTGGTTGATCCATCGCTGCGGAGGTCTGATCTATCGCCGCGGCACCGCCGTCCGGACCCGGGTCGAAAAACGACCGTCCCCCGACCGCCACGGCCTATGCTGGCGGAGGATTTTGCACTATCCCGACGGCCGGCAGGATGTTTTCGCTTCCCGCATGGAGTATCTGCGCCCCGGGGAACTGATCGAAACCGTCCGCTTCGGCTTCGGTTTGCGGTTGACCGTCGGCGTCGAACAAAGCGCCCTGGTCTATCGCAGCAACGGTCATCTGTGGCAATGCGGCCGCTTCCGCCTTTACTTCCCGGATTGGTTGTTGCTGGGTCGCGCCACAATCGTCGAATACCCGGTTTCCGAGCGGCAGTTCAGGCTGGACTTCACGATCCGCCACCCGCTACTCGGCGTCACCTATTATTACCGAGGTTTGTTTAACCCGGATATCTCACAAAGGCGGCCTCACTATTTTAAATAAGCTTTTAAAACCAATGCATTAGGTTTTATACGACTCATATCTATTGCGTACAGTTTGTGCCTGAATGGTTTTCTGAACAATCGGACTTCGAATCTTGAACAAAATCGCTCAAGCCAGAGCTGGCTATGCCATCCGTGATGTGTGTACCACCTTCTTCGCCCGAGTTTCCAGAAATTCCATTCCCTTCATGAAATATCCGGGTTAGCGATCTCGATCGATTGGCCGGCCGGAGCGCCCGCAATGCTCAACTTGCTATCGGCAACGAAGGGGTGCGCGGCCGGCCGGGTCCGGAATAGCCCCAATGCTTGGCGAGATAATCGAGCATCGCCCGGGTCGTTTTATCCTGCATGCCGGACAGACCCTGGTTGCCGAAACTGCGGTTGAATTCGAATACGTAGGGATGGGAACCCATCATCGCGATATCGAAACCGCCGTAGTTGATGTCCAAACCGCGCGCCAAACGCCGCACCAAACGCTTTGCTGCGAGCGGGACGATGCCTTGCTCGATGCTCCCGCCTTTGGCGACATTATTGTAAAACCCCTGCTCGGCCTGCAAGCGCCAATAGCCGCCGACGATACGATCGCCGACCCAGACCACCCGCAGATCGCGGTCGATAGCCAGATATTCCTGGGCATAGATGACCGGACTCCGCTGCAAGTACTCGCGCCACTGCCCCGGCGTCTCGATCAGGAATACCCCGTTACCCATGCTGCTCCTCGGGATCTTGGCGACGAACGGCAACGGCATCCGCTCCCAAACCCGTTCGGCGTTGATCTCGGTGTTGGCCTCGATCAGCGTGTAGGGAACGTGCTCCGGCGCCACCGCCTGAAAACAGCGGGTCATTTCG
>JBNLFT010000272.1:0-2770 GCA_050305675.1 Methylococcaceae bacterium | reverse complement strand
CGTAAGCTGTGGTTGTATTGAAGGTAGGTGGATCGAGACATGGGTGACTACCTTACCCAGTGAAGGGCCGTCGGTTTGGGTCGGTGTAACTGCGACACTTTAAGCCCTAAGCGCGGCAGCGATGCTGACGTGATGAACCGAGGGTCTGCAGATGAAGCCGTAGTAGTCGTAAAGCTTGATGCCGATGATTTCATGGTGACATGGATGAGGGTAAAACATCGAGAAAGTAACAGGAAGTCGAAGACGAAGGGCGGAACACGTAAGGGGCTTTTAGCCGTTAATTAAAGACTGGAGGATCGAGATCAGCCTAACAGGAACGATTGACTATTTGCGACGTAAACAGCAAACGAATCGAGCGTGCGAGATTGCTGAAAGTCCTCTACAAACACGAGTGAAATAAACGACATGAGCCAACACATTGAGGAAGAAAGACTCTTCGAAGACCTCTGTTACTTATCTTATCTGCGGATAGGATTCGAGCAGGTCAAGGAAAACAAAGGTAAGCCCGGCATAGATGGGGTGACGATTCAAGACTTTGAATTCCGGTTGGAAGAAGAGCTAAGCCGGTTGCAACAGGAATTGCTGAACTGGACTTACAAGCCGTCGCCGGTCCGCCGAGTGGAAATCGCCAAGCCGCAAGGCGGGGTCAGACTGCTCGGTATACCGACGGTGCGGGATCGGGTGGTACAAACCGCGCTGAAACTGCTGCTGGAGCCGATCTTTGAACCGCGTTTTTCGCCGCACAGTTACGGATTCCGTCCCGGACGGAGCCCGCATCAAGCGGTCGAGGCGGCGCAAAGCATCATTAATAGTGGCAAGCCGTATGTGGTGGATATTGATCTGGAGAAGTTTTTCGATCGCATTCACCATGACCGGCTGATATCCCGAATGGGACAACGGATCGCCGACAAACGGATACTGCGCCTGATCGGTTTGATGCTGCGGAGTGGCATCATGATCAACGGCGTGGAGGTTCGGAGCGAAGAAGGCACGATGCAGGGTGGGCCGCTAAGCCCGTTGCTGAGCAACATTGTGCTGGACGAGTTGGACAAAGAACTGGAAAAGCGCGGCCTGGAGTTTTGCCGGTTTGCCGACGACTGCAATATCTTTGTGAAGTCGCAAAAAGCGGCGGAACGGGTGATGGAAACGGTTAGCCAGTTCATAGAAAGCAAGCTCAAGCTCAAGGTGAATCGGGAGAAAAGCCAAGTGGCGAGGTCGGAAAGGGTAAAGTTCTTGGGCTTTACGGTAGTGGATGGGACGATCGCGATTGCACGAAAAGCCCTGCAAGCGGCCATGGATAAAGTCAAAGCCCTAACCCCACGCGGTACCAATAAGGATATAGAAACCAGTCTAAAGACGATCAATCAATGGTATGTCGGTTGGTCGAACTATTTCAGTCTCAGCCAGTATCCAGCGCAATTAGTGAAGATAGAAGCGCATATTCGGCGGCGATTGAGGGCAAGACTGGTTGATCAGCAGAAACGTAAAAGGAATCTCTATCGGGCGCTGGTCAAAAGAGGGATATCACCCAAAGCAGCGGCGGTTGCGTTTACCAACCGGAAGCGATGGGCGCTTAGCAAGACCGTCGCGGTGTCGAGAGCCTATCCGAATGCCTGGTTTAAGCGCAAAGGCCAAGCCATCCGATCCGATCAGAAGTTAGCGCACTGGTTTGACGTTTCTCAATGGGTCTATCTTGCGTGAGGAGCCGTGTACGGACCCGTACGCACGGTTCTGTGGGCAGACGGAGGCTTCGGCCTCCTCTGACCCGATCATTGATTGCCTTCCAGCAGCGATAGCCTATCCTGTTGTGATGGTCTTGGGTCGTTGGTGGAGCTTACTGGCAAGATGGTAAACGCCCTAGTTTGAATCGCACCCTACCGATCCGACGCGTTTTTTATGCAAAGAATGGAAACCTCAATCATGGCTTCCCGCTCTGGTTCCGACGCTCTGAGTGGTAACCCGGATGAGGATGCTCCGGCGTCTTGCCGTTACATCGACGAGATTTTGTCGGCGAAAGATTCTACCTGCCGCCAATCGGTGAATTCGTAACTGTATGCGGTATCGGTCGGCCCGCCGGTGATCCGCATGATCAAACGTATGATCGTTCGGTCGAAAAAACGGTAGCGGGGGTAGTCGATCTTGCCGGCGAATACCGCTATAGCCTTGGGTTTCCAAACGATGCGCTTCAGAAACTTGCGTACATAGGGATTGGTCTCCGGATAGCTTTTCTCGGGCTTGCGGGCGACGGCATTGACCGAAAAGAAGGCATTCGGTTTGGCGTCGAGCGTGCTGCGGTTTTGCTCGATGAATTCGACGATTTTCGGGTTGTGTTTGCCGTAGCGTATGCTTGCGCCGACGACGATTTTATCGAAATCGTTCAAATCCGGGAGTGGCTCTCCGACGGCGGCGATCGAGACTCGATGGCCATTTTGTTCGGCAACTTGTTTGATCTTCAGGCAGATCGTTCCGGTGTGTCCATCCGTAGTCGAATAGACGATTAGGATATTCGACATGCTTTCCTCGTTGGTGTAGAAGTCTATATTCTAGCTCGCGCCCGGACACAAAGGACGGATAACGCACAATCGGGACTGTTATTCGTACCAAGGTACATTAGCTATTTTAAGCCGTTTGTGTAGGGCTAACGCAGGCGTTTGGTTATATTCGACTAAATACGGTTGGTTCTTTTATTAGCCGACAAAATTCATTTATAGTATGCCATTAACGTTTGATATTTATCTTTTATCAGGTACGAATTTATACCGCTGTGCTA
>JBNLFT010000271.1:0-2785 GCA_050305675.1 Methylococcaceae bacterium | reverse complement strand
CGGCGTTTGTTTCGATCTGCCGCCATATCTGATAAAAACTTTTCTTTTGCAAATACAAGCGGTCCAATATCTCCAACCGGCCGAAATTGAAATTCGGTCGATAGAGCGCCTGTTCGAACATCTTACCCGGCAACGGTTTGGGCTCGGGTAATTGGTATCGACTGTAGCTAAAACCGAAACCGCCGGTTTCATGGTCGGCCGAGATGACGACGAGCGTATCGTCGCGACGGCTCGCCCAGCGGTAGACGGCGGCGACCGCTTCTTCGAACTTGAGCATCTCGTGCAGCAGATAGCCGGCATCGTTATTGTGCCCGGCCCAGTCGATTTGGCCGCCTTCGATCATCAGAAAAAAACCCCGCGGATTCCGCTCCAACACCGACAGCGCCTTTTCTGTCATTTGCGCCAGCGACGGTTCGTTATCGAGCCTGTGCCGATGGTAATCGATGCCGTCCCGCATGGAGGAGGAAGCAAACAATCCCAACAGTTTTTGCCCGCTCGCCTGTTGCAGCTGGCGCCGATTGAAAACCAGCCGATAGCCCAACCGCTCGGCCTCGGCCAGCAAATCGCGTTGGTCGTTACGTTTGGAAACGACCGCTAACGCCGGCTCGCCCACCCTGCCGGCGGCACCCTGCCGCAGCGCCGCATCGGTATTGACGGCAGCCGGCAGCCAGTGCCGCAAACCGCCGGACAACATGACGTCGACATTGCCGCTGCTCAGCATTTCCTCGGCAATCTCGTTCTCCAGCGAACGATGGCGTTGATGGGCGGCAAAAGCGGCCGGCGTGGCGTGGGTAATCCGGGTATCGGACACCAGGCCTGTCGACATCCCGAGCTCTTTGGCTTTTTCCAGTATCGTTTCGACCGGATTGCCCTGTTGATCCAAGCCGATCATTTCGCTACCGGAACTCACCCCGCTTGCCAGCTGCGAAGCGGAACAGGCGGAGTCGACCACCAACGCGTCCGCCGGCCAGTGGTTGGAGAGCCCGACATAGCCTTCCTCCGCGAAGCGGTCGAAGGCGGTTCGCCCGCCCGCCTCGCGGAACGGCGAATTGGCCGCCCGTTGAGCGAAAGCCTGCAATAATCCCAACTGCTGCGGCCCCATGCCGTCACCGATCAGTAGCACGATATTCTTGACCGGCGGTTCCCGTCCAAGGTCGAGCCGGCTGCATGCGCCGGTCGCGAGCAACAGCAGACCGAGCGAGCAGCAACCGAAAATCCGTAATACCTTCACTTCATCCTCTCCGACTATTCTAGGCGCCGCTACTATAACAAAGAGAAGATGTACTCTTTCACTTTTTTGCATCGTCCGGCGCAACCTCCCCGGCGTCTACAGTATAATAGGCGGCATCCCAATTGCCTTACCCAGACTGCCGCGCAATCGCATGCACAAAAACCGCCCCGTCGTCTTATCTTTTTCCGGTCACGACCCCAGTGGCGGGGCCGGCGTTCAGGCCGATATCGAAGCCCTGGCCAGCCATCGCTGCCATGCCTGCAGCGTCGTCACCGCGTTGACCGAACAGGACAGCCGCAACGTCAAGAAATTGCTTCCGCAATCCGCACAAGATGTCGTCGACCAGGCACGGACTTTATTTTCCGACTTCCCGATCGCGGCGGTTAAAATCGGTCTGATCGGCCACCACGAAACGGCCGAGGCCATCCATACGGTGCTGAGCGAACATTCTCAGCTGCCGGTTGTCCTGGATCCGGTCCTGGCCGCCGGCGGCGGCAAACGCCTCGGCGACGACCGGCTCGTCGACGCCGTTCTGACTTTATTGCTGCCGCAGACCACGGTGCTGACCCCCAACAGCGAGGAAGCCAGGAGACTGGCCAAAGACGGCGATCTGGACCTCTGCGGCCGGCGATTGCAAGGACTGGGCGCCGATTTCGTCTTGATTACCGGCACCCACGAGCAATCCGATCAAGTCCACAACCGTTTGTACATGGCCGAAGATCGGCAGGAAACCTATAATTGGCAGCGTTTGCCGGAAAGCTATCACGGCTCCGGTTGTACCTTGGCCAGCACGATCGCCGCCCTGATCGCGCACGGCTTGGATCCATTAACCGCGATAACCGAAGCCCAGGAGTATACCTGGCTGGCACTGCAAAGCGCCTACCGGCCGGGCAAAGGCCAGTTCAATCCCGATCGATTGTTCTGGCTGGAGGAGACCTCGTGAAATTTCCCCGGCGCGGCCTGTATGCCATTACCCAAACCGAGAACAAGTCGCCGGCGCTGGTCGTCGAGGAAGTCGGCGCAGCGCTCAAAGGCGGAGCGTCGGTGATCCAATACCGCGACAAGGCGGCGCAGGATGCCAGAGCGCTAGCGTTCGAACTGTTGCAGGTTTGCCATCGTTTCGGCGTCCCGCTGATCGTCAACGACGATATCGAGCTGGCGGCCGATATCGGCGCCGACGGCGTCCACCTCGGCCGCGACGACGGCGGTCCCGAACAGGCGCGCCGACACCTCGGAGCCGAGGCGATCGTCGGCGTGTCCTGCTACGACGATCTGGACAAGGCGTTGGCGATGGAGCGGGCCGGCGCCGATTACGTCGCCTTCGGCCGGTTCTTTCCGTCGAACTCGAAACCGTTGGCCTCGCCGGCACGCATCGAAACGCTGCGCCGCGCCAAACGCTCCGTTGGCGTACCGATCGTCGCCATCGGCGGCATTTTGCCAGAAGACGGGGCTCAATCGCTTGAGGCCGGGGCCGATCTGCTGGCCGTGATCGGCGGGCTTTTCAACGGCGATCCGGAACGCGCCGCCCGCGCTTTCCAACCCTTGTTCGACGCC
>JBNLFT010000270.1:0-2811 GCA_050305675.1 Methylococcaceae bacterium | reverse complement strand
CCGGCCGGATTGTTGCCTTCCAACTTAACCAACAGCGTATTGCCGGTCGCGCCGGGCAAACGTTGTAAACGAACTAACGGCGTATTGCCGACGAAGGACTCGATCGTAGGAAATGTCATGTCAGGTTGCCAGTTGACTAAAATTGTTCGGATTATCCCACAAAAACCGAACTTTGGATTCCGTTTGCAGGCAAACACAGCGTTCACTGCCGGTTGACTCGGCCCGGTAATCTCCGAGCAAAACCGCGGGCTCAACGTACAATACAGAGCGAGTGTGCCGCCAAACCGCCAACGATGACGTTTTCCGCCCTGCAGGCTGGCGCGCAAAGGCTAGCCCGGATATTTCACAAAGGCGGCCTTACTATTTGAAATAAGGATTTACAGCCAATATCTTAGGTTTCATATTACTTATGTTTATTGGGTACGGTTTGTGCCTGAATGGTTTTCTGAACAATCGGACTTCGAATCTTGAACAAAATCACTCAAGCCAGAGCTAGCTATGGCATTCGTGATGTTTGTCCAACCTGCTTCGCCCGAGTTTCCAGAAATTCCATTCCCTTCATGAGATATCCGGGCAAGGTTCAACATTTTTCCCATCGCCCGCCAAGATACGTTAAAATAGCGCGCCAACCCGATAGTCCGCTAACCTGATGAGCCTTATGTTGCATAAACTTGTGCCCTCGCTCGCCTGCGTTCTGGTGTTGAGCGCTTGCGCCACCAGCCCGACAGGCAGATCGCAATTTATTTACATGCCCGATGCCCAGTTGAATCAAATGGGTCTGCAGGCGTTCGACAATTTGAAGTCCGAGAAACCGGTCAGCAAGAACAGCCGTTACGTTCAGTTCGCCAATTGCGTCGCCGAGGCGCTGGTGCACGAGGTCGGCGGCAACTGGGAAGTGGTGGTGTTCGAAGACAAATCGCTGAATGCATTCGCCCTCCCGGGCAATAAGATCGGCGTGCACAGCGGACTGATCGAACTGGTCGACAACCAGGACCAATTGGCGGCGGTGATCGGCCATGAAATCGGCCACGTGATGGCCCGCCACAGCAACGAGAGAATGTCGCAAGAAACGGCCGTCAGCACCGGCGTCGGCTTAATCCAAGCGGTCAGCGCGCCGGAAACGGCGTTGGGCCAAGCCGCCATCGGCCTGCTCGGGATCGGAGCGCAGTACGGGATCATCCTGCCGTATAGCCGCACCCACGAGAGCGAAGCCGACGTCATCGGTCTGGATCTGATGGCCAAGGCGGGATTCGACCCCCGGCAAAGCATCGTGCTCTGGCAAAAAATGGACGCTGCAAGCAAGGGTGCTGAACCGGCCGAATTTTTGTCTACCCATCCGTCGCACGGCACCCGCATTTCCGATCTGAA
The DNA here is from genome assembly GCA_050305675.1 of Methylococcaceae bacterium. Taxonomy (GTDB): domain Bacteria; phylum Pseudomonadota; class Gammaproteobacteria; order Methylococcales; family Methylomonadaceae; genus Methylomarinum. Next base: position 1,443 of record JBNLFT010000270.1, on the reverse strand, counting down.
CCAACACATGGCCCAATCCACGCAATTCCGTCAGCAGGCGCTGGCGATCGGCAAACAACCGCGCTGCAGCAAATAATGAATCCGAATCTGGACCAGTTACATCCGTATCCGTTCGAAAAACTGAATCGGCTTAAACAAGGAATTACCCCGCCCGCCGATAAGGACTCCATTACGTTGTCGATCGGCGAGCCGAAACAGCCGACGCCGCATTTCATTCAGGAAACGCTGCTGACGCACTTGCACGGACTGGGCAATTATCCGACCACCAAGGGTCTGCCGGAACTGCGGCAAGCGATAGCGCGATGGATAAGCCGACGCTTCGAGATTCCGGCCGACACGATCGACCCCGAGACCCAGGTACTGCCGGTCAACGGCACCCGGGAAGCACTCTTTTCGTTCGCGCAATGCGTGGTCGATCCGTCGGCCGACGCCCTGGTCGTCATGCCGAACCCGTTTTATCAGATATACGAAGGCGCGGCGCTGTTGGCCGGCGCCCAACCGTATTTCTTGAACACGACTGCGGAAAATGGGTATTTGCCCGATTTCGACGCCGTCCCGGCAAGCATCTGGCAGCGCTGCCAATTGCTGTATCTGTGCTCTCCGGGCAACCCGACCGGCGCGGTAATCGGACGCGACAGTCACCTGAAGCTGTTGAAGCTGGCCGAAAAATACGATTTTCTGATCGCCTCGGATGAATGTTACACCGAAATTTACGACGACGAAGGCAATCCGCCGCAAGGGCTGCTGCAGAGCGCCTATCAGGCCGGCAATCGGGCATTCGAACGCTGCGTGATGTTTCAGAGCCTGTCGAAACGCTCCAACGCCCCCGGCCTGCGCTCCGGCTTCGTGGCCGGCGACGCCGAGGTGCTGCGGCGCTATTTCCAATACCGTACCTATCACGGCTGCGCGATGCCGCTGCCGACGCAACGGGCCAGCGTCGCGGCCTGGCAGGACGAGGCTCACGTCATCGAAAACCGCCGGCAATACCGCGAGCGCTTCGACGCGTTTCTCGATATCCTGGCTCCGGTATGCCAAATCAGTAAGCCCGCCGCCGGTTTCTACGTCTGGCTGAAAACGCCGATTGCCGACACCGATTTCGCACGCGAGTTGTTCGCCCGGCAAAACGTCACCGTGCTGCCGGGCAGTTACCTGTCGCGCGACAGCGACGGGATCAATCCGGGCGAAAACCATGTCCGCATCGCGTTGGTGGCGCCGCTGGACGAATGCGTCGATGCCGCCAAACGAATTCAAGCTTTCATTCACACATTACTATAGAGAACGATGTCCCACTTAGAAACACTCATTAACGACGCCTTTGAAAACCGTGCCGAGATCACGCCGGCCAACGCTACCGTCGAAATCCGCTCGGCCATCGAACAAGCGATCGGCATGCTGGATAACGGCAGCGCCCGTGTCGCCGAAAAAATCGACGGCGAATGGGTG
>JBNLFT010000269.1:1159-2860 GCA_050305675.1 Methylococcaceae bacterium | reverse complement strand
GTGTCAAACGGATGGCGGATCGATACCGGCAGGTAAAGCGTTGTTAGCCGGTATTGCGCATCCCGGCGGCGATCGCGTTGATCGTACGCAATAGCGGTTGCAGCCAAGGGCTTTCCTCGGTATTGTCGCCGTCCGCGCGCAGCCGGCGCAACAGGGCGACTTGTATGTAGTTCAAGGGGCCCAGGTAGGCGTTGCGGCGGTGCAGCGACGCCGCCAGCGACGGGTTTTCCGCTAGCAAGCGATCCTTTTCGGCAACCTGCAGCACCCAGTCCAGACAGCGGTGGTATTCTTTAGCGATCAGGCCATGGATGCGCTGGCCGGTATCGGCGTCCAGGCACAGACCGGCATATTGCCTGGCTATCCGCATGTCCGACTTGCTCAACGCCATCTGCGCGTTACTCAGCAGGTTGCGGAAGAATGGCCAATCGCGGTACATCGAGCGCAGTTTCTCCAGCCGTTCCGGTTTGCCGGCGCACCAGGTCGACAGACTCCAGCCGATGCCGTACCAGGCCGGAAAAGTCTGCCGCGACTGCGCCCAGGCGAACACCCAGGCTATCGCCCGCACCGAATTTTTCGAACGATCCTGTTTTTTGCGGTGAGAAGGCCGCGAGCCGATGTTGAGTTGGCCGATCTCGCCGACCGGTGTCGCCTCGTAGAAGTAGTCGAGGAAGCCGGGCGTGCGTTCGGTCAATTCGCGGTAGCTTTGCTCGCCGAGCTGTGCCAGCTCGTCCATCACCGCCAGGCTCTCCGGGCAGTCGGCCGGGGCCGGTTGCACCAGGCTGACGCTGGCCTTCATCAGGCCGGTGACGCCCATCGTCAGCTCGTAAATCGCCGTTTCCATGTTGTTGTAACGGTAAAATAGCACTTCGCCCTGTTCGGTGAACTTGATTTGCCCGCGCACGGTGTCGGGCGGCTGGGCCAGAATTGCCTCATGGGTCGGGCCGCCGCCGCGCCCTACCGTGCCGCCCCGGCCGTGGAACAGTCGGCATTGGATACCGCGCTGTTCGGCCAGGGTAATCACTTTGCGTTGCGCGCGGAACAAGCCCCAGGCAGAGGCCAGGATGCCGCCGTCCTTGCAGGAGTCGGAGTATCCCAGCATGATTTCCTGACGGCCGGGCGATACCCGCAGCAGATCCAGGTAGGTCGGCGTATCGAACAGGCGGATCAACACCTGTTCGATCCGGTTCAGGTCGTCCACCGTTTCGAATAATGGACTGACCTCGAGATGGCAATGCCAGTGCCGGCCGATCCGTCCGACCAGTCCGCTTTGCGCCGCCAGCAACATCACTTCCATGACATGGCTGGCCGAATGGGTCATCGAAATCACGTATTTGCCGAAACATTCAGGGCCGATTTCCCGTTTCATGCTCGCCATGATGTCGAACAGTTCCAACGTATCCAGGGTCGCTGGGGACAGCGTCGAGCGGTCGAACATCAAACCGCCCGGCGTGGCCAATGCCTCGCTCAACAAATCCAAGCGTTGTCCTTCGTCCAGCGAGAAATAATCCAGGCCCAACGAGGCCGACAGGATTTCGGCGACCGCTTCGCTGTGTCGGCTCGATTCCTGGCGCACGTCCAACTGCATCAAGTGGAAGCCGAAGGTTTCGGTCAGCCGGATCAAGTCGCAAAGTTCCAGGCCGGCAATTTCGCTATCGCCATGGCTGCGTAGCGAGGCATCGATCAATTTGAGGTCGCGTAAGA
>JBNLFT010000269.1:0-1150 GCA_050305675.1 Methylococcaceae bacterium | reverse complement strand
CGCAAAGTTCCAGGCCGGCAATTTCGCTATCGCCATGGCTGCGTAGCGAGGCATCGATCAATTTGAGGTCGCGTAAGAATTCCGCCGCGCTGGCGTAGGCAAAGCAGTCGCTGTGTTCCGGCTCGCCGTGCAAGCGTTGCGTCACCCGCATTAAACTACGCTCCATGCGGAATTTCATCAATACCAGCTTATGCCGGTAAGGCTCCTGCGTGTAACGGTCTTCCAAAGCAGCGACCGTCGGCCCCAACAGCGTTCGGTCCGCTTCGAGACTGGCGACGAATTCATCGGTCAATGTGCAGAAACCGTGGGAATGGGATAGCTGTCCGATCAATTCCTCGAGGCGACGCAGGTATTCCTGCATCACCGTTTCCGCCTGCCGGCGCAACGCCAGGATAGTGATTTCGGGGGTCACGTTGGGGTTGCCGTCGCGGTCGCCCCCGATCCAGGAACCGAATCTGAGGAAACTGGGAATGCGGATTCGATGCGCCGCTTCCTCGCCATACACATCGGCAAGCGATTGCCGGAACTTGCGATAAACCTGGGCCGTGGCTTGAAACAAAGATAACGAGAAATAGAACAATCCGGCGTCGATTTCGTCGGCCACGCTTAATTTGCGCGAACGTACTTCGTCGGTCTTCCAAAGCAATTGGATATAACTTTGCAGGCGGTTAAGGGTGCGTTTACGCTCATTGCCCTGCAGGCGTTGCCCGCTGAGCGCCTCCTGGGTCTGAAAGATATGGCGCAGCACGCCCTTAACGGTACGCCGCTTGGCTTCTGTCGGATGCGCCGTCATTACCGGCATATACAGCATTTCGTCCAGCAAGGACTGCAGTTTGTCGGGGGTGACGCCGGATTCCTTCAGCGTGATCAGCGTGTCGTGAAAGGAGCCGGGCCAATAATGTCCAACCTGCTGTCTGTTGCGCGATTTCAAGTTGTACGATTCCTCGGCGATGTTGAGCAGGCTGAAGTAGTGGCTGAACACCCGTACCACTTCATTGGTCGCGTCCACGCCGAGTCCGTTTACCGTCGCTAGGAGGTGTCGGCGGTGCGATTCGCTGCCTTCGTCGCGTAATAACCCGGCAAACTGCTTCTGCAATTGTTCGACCGCCTTAAACACTTCGGGCTTGGCTTGGGTTTGCAAGACTTTCGT
>JBNLFT010000268.1:0-2955 GCA_050305675.1 Methylococcaceae bacterium | reverse complement strand
GCATCGTGTTCCACCGTTAACCGACGACAAGATTCTGGTCGCCTGGAACGGCATGTTGATCACGGCGCTGGCCGAGGCCGGCCATCATCTGAATGCCGCCGGCTATTTGCAAGCGGCGGAAAAGGCGGCAAATACGTTGTGGCAAACCCAGCGTACGGAGCGCCAGCTTTGGCGCGTCAATTTGCGCGGCAAGGCCTCGGTTGCGGGCAAACAGGAAGATTATGCGCTATTGGCAGAGGCGTTTTTGACGCTTTACGATTTCACCGGTACCGACGAGTACCTGGCGCGGGCTCGGCTGTTGACCGACGAAATGCTCGACCGCTTTCTCGATGCATCCAGCGGTGCTCTGCAAATGGGCAACGAACGATTATTGTTTACCCAACCCAAGGATAGTTACGACGGCGCCCTACCCTCCGGCAATGCAGTCGCGGTTAGAGTGTTACATCGTTTGTACAGACGCAGCGGCGAGTCGGCCTACCGGGAAAGCGCCCGTAACATACTACGTTATTTTGCCGGCCGGATAAACGCGCAACCGCTCGCTTACGCCTATATGTTGGCGCAGTTGGACGAACTAAACCACGGCGAAATCGGCGATTGTCAATATGTCGCCGAGGGGGCAATTAAGATAACCGCCGAATTGACGCAACATGAAGACAATCGTGTCGAAGCGCGGATTCTCTTCAGTTCAACCGATCCCGACTGGCGGTTTAACAGCGAACCCGATATCGCTCCGACCGACTCGTCGACGTGGTCGGTAAATCGGGTCGGAAATCTGGAAACTAATGACGGCGGTTTCGAAAAGAGGGTGCAGTTGTCGCGAAGCGATGGTTCGTGGCCGGACGAAAGGTTGGTGTTGCAACTGAGCGTTCAGCCATGCGACAGCCTTCGCTGTTTGCCGGTCGAGCAGACTTCGTTGACCCTGTATCCTGGATAGCCGGCGGTCGACGAAAAACTCTTCGGCTCGGATTCGCCAAAACCGCGAGCCCGAGGCCGAATCAGCGAAAACCTCAGTCGAGTTCGATCCGCACGCCCATCGATAACGAATCGCTGGTCACTGTGCTTAAATCCAGCAACTTTTCGTAGGTGACGAAGGCGGACACGCCGCGGGCGAACTGCGCGGACAATCCGGCATTGATGACGGCATAATCCTTATCGCGCCCGCTATTGCGGATGATAAATCCCCCGGTGCCGGTTTGCGCATTGACAAAGGTGACGTTGATGCTCTGAGAATTGTCGGAAAATTCATGCACGTATTCTCCGGAAATCGTCGGAATCAAGACGCCCCACGATTGGCTCCAGGCATAGCTTAGCTGCGCACCGAAATTGCCGGTTATCGATTCGTACTCCTGCTGGCCGATGGCAAGCCCGAGCGTTCCGCCGGCAGCGCCGGGATTAGACAAGGATTCGCTATACCCTTCCAGTTGAATGCTGCGGTACATCCAGCGGGCGGTTGGAGTCAAGGTCCAGCCGTTCACGAAAAAATTGTAACCGGTCACTAGGCCAGCGGCGTAAGTATCCGAGTCGATACTTGCGGTAGCCACTTGATTAACGCCGGTGTAGGCGATGTTGCGGGTGGTCCGGTGACGTTGGTCGGAATAGGAAAACGTACCGTCGATGAAAAAGCTGTCACCGAGGTAAAACGACGAATAAGCGGAAAAAGAATAACCGTTGGTATCGATGTCTCCGGCTCCTTGTTTCAAGGTCGCGTCGGAACTGAGATAGCTGCTGGATAAACCGGCGATAAAGTAATCGGTAAAACGATAGTCGACGCCGACCATGACCTTGCTGTCGACCAAGTGAAAACCCGGGTTTAACAGGTGTTGGTCGTACTCTTGCCATGACGAATGGCCGTTCACATACACGTCCAACCGGCTAATAATGGAATCCGCGCTCGCTCCGCCTCCGATTTGACGTAAAGTCGTCAATCGATTGAACACATCGTTGATCGCGCCGCTGGTAATATTGGTATTCAGCGAGAAAATTTCATCCGGGGACAACGCGCTGAGTGCTTCAAGGCCGCTGGTAAAGGCATTTTGGCAATCAACCTCGAAACTGGTGATCGGCTCGCTCGATGAGATCGCATCGGCGCACGCACTCAGCAACGCCGAAGAAAGCGCGTCGAAATTGGGATTGACCGCCGCTTGCCCGGAAAACGAAACCGACATCAAAGGAACTAACAAAACTTGCAGGAACTTAAGTTGCGTAATTTTCATGTTATGGCCATTGAGTCTGATGAGTTAGCTAGGTTCGCCGGGCAAACAGCGAAAGTGTTCGCCAAAAATACGATGCCACTTTTATTTTCAATATTCTAATAAAAAATGGCCCGCTATCACATCTGTTTTGAGGTGAACGTTTGTCTCCGAAACACTCGTTCAAAAATATTTAGGTCTACCCGCAAGGCGAACGCGGAAAAGCTATCGGGGAATGCGGGCCAAATTACCCGCTTGCGTTCTCACCGAACTAGTTTGAGAACTGGAAAGTTTACCTTTTCAGGTTGTCCAGACTGAAATCGTCTATATACAGCACCAAAACGCCTAAACCGATCGAAATCAATGAGCTCAGGGTCGGCGAACCCGGAAATAGGAATTGGTCCAGCAGTCCCCAGACGCCCCGCCATAGCATAATGATTCCGAGAACGATCACGACCGCATTGGCATTGGGATGTTCGGATTTGAACTTAACGATTGTTGGATTGTTTTTAATTTTATTAAGCATGATTCTGAAATTCCATGAGATTCTCTGACTAATCTACACCATACCGAAATTTTAATCGATCCTTATGACCGTAGATAACGAGAGTTCTCGTTGGGCATTCATGGGTAACCGATCCGACTTTGACCGGACATTGGTATGAAAAACGAACGGATACCCAATGCTAAAGCTCGGTGCGAGCGGTGCCGAGTGCTTGAGGCGAAGCGAGCCGTCTTGCGGTAAATGAAGGCGTGAGCACTGATA
>JBNLFT010000267.1:0-2963 GCA_050305675.1 Methylococcaceae bacterium | reverse complement strand
CATTGTCGAAATGGCTGCAGAACAAACCCGAGAACGTCGAGTTCATTCGTCAACCGGCCGTCTTCAGCAAACTGTGGGGCGATCATGCCAAAGCCTATTTCACCGCGGAAGCGCTGGGGGTAGTGGATAAGGTCCACGCCGATTTTTTTGATGCCGTTCAAAACAAAAAGCAGTCGTTGCGCAGCGAGGACGAATTGGCCAAGTTCTTCGTCGAGCACGGCGTCGACGAAACCGAGTTCCGCAATGCCTACAATTCTTTTCTGGTCGACACCAAGTTGCGCCAGGCACAGGCGATGCCGGCTCGCTACGGCGTCACCGGCGTTCCGGCGATTATCGTCAACGGCAAATATAAAACCAACGGTCCGCTGGCGAAATCACAGGACAATATGATTAAAATCATGAACGAGCTGATCGACCAGGAATCCAAAAAGTAGTTCGCGCGCGATGCACCGTGGGTGTCGGCGAGATTGACACCCGCATTCCATTTCTTGGCCTGCAACATCGGCCAAAACGACCGCCGGCCGTATGAGTTTGTTCCGAAGCGATAAAAACATGAGCAAGTGGGAAAAAAAGTATTTTTCCCTGCTCGACGATCACGATGCCGAGGTAAAATCGTATCAGGAAAACGAAGCGCTGCTGTGCAAAACCATTACCCGGCTTTCCCTTGCCGCCGGCGGTCTCAGCAGCGAACTCGACCCGTATCTGCTTCGTATCCGCAACCAGCTAAAAAACGGCCTCGATCGGGACGCGCTGAAACAGGAATTGGAGGAATTTTCCAATGCCTTGATGTCGTTCGAAGAGCCGTCGGAAGTTGCCGACAACCAGGATCCGCGGCTGTTGATCGAGTTCCTGGCCAGGCAATACCCCAGGCGTGAGTCCGATCTGGAACGCATCTACCGCCGTTTTTTAGATCCGCACCATTTTAATTTGCAGGATCTACTGCTGGCATTGCACGAGCTGATCGACGAGGAACACTCGGTCGTTTCCGAAATCCATCAACTCAACGTCGATGACACCGCGATCAGGGTGCAGCTCATGCACTTGCTGGAAAGCACCGAAATCCCGGAAAGCTTCCTCGAACAAAGCGAACAACTGAAACTCCGCCTGCAAAACCACGGCGAAGCCTTGACCGCCCTGCTGGATGGCGTTTTTACCCTACTGCTGTCGATCAAACAACAGTTTCAATCGGAGCAACGGGCAATGGCGCAATTTCTGGGCAATCTCACCGAGCAATTGGGCGATATCGAGCAACACACGGGCGCCATGACGGGCACCGACGAGCAACCATCCAGGGAGAAGAAAAATCTGCTGGATCAATCGGTTGCCGCGCAAATCCACGAGCTGCACCGGGCTTCGAGCCAGGCGACCCAATTGGAACCCTTGAAGCAGTTGATCGGCAACCGGCTGGACCAGATCGTAAGCCAAATACAGGCCCAGCAGCAGCAGGAACAATTGGAGCACAACCGGCAGCGTCTGAGTTTGCAGCAATTGGGGTTGAAGATTCAACGCTTGGAGAGCGCATCCAATCAAATCAAACGCAAGCTCGACCGTGCCCGTGACAAGGCGTTTCACGACCCCCTGACCGGCCTGCCCAACCGCTTGGCGTTCGACGAGAAATTGGAGCTGGAAATGCAGCGCCGGCGGCGGCATGGTTCGGCATTGAGTTTGGCTGTCTGGGACATCGATTCGATCGCAAACATCAATGCCTCTTTCGGAGAAAAGGCCGGCGACAACACGGTGAAAATTATCGGCCGTCTGCTCGCTCAAAACGGGCGGGGTCTGGACTTTCTTTCCCGCTTCGGCGGCGACGAATTCATTTTACTGCTGCCGGAAACGAACGCCCGATCGGCGTTAACGATAGCCGACAATTTACGCCGACGCATAGCGAATACCGGTTTTAATTCCAACGGCAAGAAAATCGCCATTTCGATATCCTGCGGCATCACCGAGTTCAAGGACGAAGACGACGGCGAGATTGCTTTCAAAAGAGCGAAAGAAGCGTTGCGGCGGGCGAAAAACGATGGCCGCAATCGTTGCATTATCGGATAATGACCTGTAACCGATAATAAATAAGAACGAAGAGGTTATATTTTGAAAACCGTCGACGACAAACTGCTTTACCGGCTGATCGTCCAATTTCTGATATTCTCGCAAGGCCTAAATCCGGAGCTCGATCCTTATATCGATACTATCAGAAGAAAACTGAAGCAAGGCAGCAATATTACCACGCTGAATGGAGACCTGCTGAAACTGTCGAAGGCCATCGACCAACTGTTATCCTCGCAAAAAGAAAACAGCGAACCGCCCCCGATCGAGAATGTCCCGAAAGAGCATTGTATCAAGCGCCTGGAGGAACTGTTGACCGGCATCAACGTCCCGACGAAATTCCAATCGCCCTGTAAAACGCTGTGCCACAAACTGCATCAAACGTCGGACGACCGCGGCTTCGAGAACGTATTCGATCAGGCGGTTTCGCTGATTATCGATATCAACAAACACGTACAAAACGAACAACAGGAGACCGAGGTCTTTTTGGAGGGAATTTCCAAGCAGTTGAGCCAGTTGGACCAACAAACGCGAATAGCGAGCGAATCCAATTTGGCCTCGTATTCCGATCGCGAAAATTTCAACGCCGCCATTCATTCGGAAATCGACAACATCAAAATGAGCACGTCGAACGCATTGGAGCTCCCGGCTTTACAGAAGAACATCACGGCGCATTTACAGGAATTGACTTCCAAACTGCAAACTTACAAACAGGAGGAAGATTCGCGGTTGCGCGACTCCCAACATCAGCTGCATGAGATGTCGCAGAAACTGCAGGATTTGGAAGACGAGGCCAATGCGTTGAGAAAAAACTTAAAGCTGGCCCACGAAAAAGCGTTTCTCGACTCGGTCACCGGGCTGCCCAATCGACTCGCTTACAACGAAAAAATCGATATGGAATGCAAGTTCTGGAAACG
>JBNLFT010000266.1:0-3021 GCA_050305675.1 Methylococcaceae bacterium | reverse complement strand
GGTAAAGCAAACGTTTCGCGGCTTTCCGCGCGAAGGGCTGCGCAAGCAAAGCCCTTCGCAACGGTTAGCTGAGTAGTGTTTTGAAACGTCCGGTCGGGAACACTTTTCCCGCGGCAACGCCTTTTATTGATCCGGCGTAGCGGCGGTGGTCGCCTTAACGAACCCTAGGAACGCCGCACCGGACATGAAAATCGTCATTTTAGGCGCCGGGGTAACCGGTTCCTCGGTTGCCTCGGCCCTGGCCAGCGAAGAAAACGACATCGTCGTCATCGACATTAGGACACAGTTGCTGAGCAATTTGAAGGAGCGCCTGGATATCGCAACGGTGGCCGGCAACGCCGGGCATCCCCGGGTGCTGGAGGAAGCCGGCGTGCAACATGCCGACATCGTCATTGCCGTTACCGATCGCGACGAAACCAACATGCTGGCCTGCCAGATCATTAACACGCTGTACAGCAAGCCGAAAACGATCGCCAGAGTCAGAGCGGTCGATTATCTAAAGCATCCCGAACTTTTCCGCCCCGGCGGCATACCGATCGATATCGTGATCAGTCCCGAGCAGATCGTGATGCAGGCCATTCACGATCTGATCAAATTTCCCGGCGTCAAGCACATTTCATCGTTCGCCAACGGCATGGTCCGACTGTTTTCAATCAAGGCAGTTGCCGAGGGCTTTTTGACCGGCAGACGGATTATGGATCTTCGCGAGCGCTTGGCCAGCGGCAAGATACGGGTCGTTGCGATATTCAGGCAAGGCAAGGCGATCACGGTCAACGGCGAAGCGATCATCAAGGACGGCGATGAAGTCTTCTTTGTGTCCCCCAGGGAAAAAATCCGGAAAGTATTGACCGAGTTGCACAGTCTGGAGGAACCGATCAAGAGCGTCATGATCGCCGGCGGCGGCCATGTCGGCAAACGGTTGGCGATGGCTCTGGAGAACCAGCACCGGGTCAAAGTGATCGAACAGGACATCGAACGCATCAAAAATATTTCGGTCGACCTTAAACGAGCCACCGTTCTCCATGGCGACAGCACCGACGAATCGCTGCTGTTGGACGAAATGATCGAAAAAACCGATTTGTTCTGCGCGATCACGAATAACGACGGTGCCAATATCATCTCCGCCGCGCTGGCGAAAAAACTCGGCGTCAAGAAATCCATTTGTTTGCTCAACCACAGCGCATACGTCAAGTTGGTCGAGGAAACCGATATCGACGTTGTCGTGCTGCCCAACCAGGAGACGCTCGGCAGCATCCTCAAGCACGTCCGCAAAGGCGACGTCGCTCGGGTCAGTTCGCTGTGTGGCGGCAACGCGGAGGCGCTGGAGGCGATCGCCCACAAAGAAGGACCGGCATCGGTCGTCGGGCTCAGGGTCGACCAGGTCGAGCTGCCGGAGGGCGTCGTGTTGGGTTCGCTGATTCGCAAGGGAAAAATCATCCCGATTCACCACGATACGCTGTTCGAGGAAAACGACCATATCGTCATGTTCGTACTCGACAAAATGCTGATTAAACAGGTCGAAAGCTTCTTCCAACGCATTTAACGCAACGTCTCCCTGGGTATGCAAGCGAAAGTAGTCCTTAAAAGCATCGGTTTGTTGTTGATATTATTCAGCTTCACGATGTTCACGCCGTTATTGGTTTCCTACATTTACCGAGATAACAACGAGCATTTGTTTTGGCAAAGTTTCCTGATCATCCTGGCCAGCGGGCTGTCGCTTTGGTTTCCGCTGCGGAACGAACGCCATCAGCTCTACCATCGAGACGGATTCCTGATCGTGGCGTTTTTCTGGATGATTCTGGGAACGATAGGCGCGGTTCCCTTTTTTCTGGCCACGGCGCCGGATTTGAGTTTTACCGATGCGGTGTTCGAGTCCGTTTCCGGCTTTACCACCACCGGAGCGACCGTTTTGGAAGGTTTGGACCGGCTGCCGCCGTCGATATTGTATTATCGACAGCAATTGCAGTGGCTGGGCGGCATGGGGGTCGTCGTATTGGCGCTGGCCGTGTTGCCCATTCTGGGCATCGGAGGAATGCAGTTGTACCGGGCGGAAGTGCCGGGGCCGGTTAAGGACAGCAAGTTGACGCCGCGCATTACCGAAACCGCCAAGGCGCTATGGAGCATCTACCTGTTTATCACGCTGCTGCGCGCCATCAGCTACCGGATCGCCGGTATGGGGTGGTTCGACGCCGTCGCGCATTCCTTTTCGACGGTCGCCAACGGCGGTTATTCGACGCACGACGCCAGTTTCGGCTATTTCGACAGTCCGGCCGTGGAGCTTGTCGCAATCTTCTTCATGATCGTTTCCGGGCTCAATTTCGCGCTGCATTTTGTCGCCCTGCAAAAACGTTCGTTCAAGGTTTATTTCAGAGACAGCGAAGCGTTGACCTATGTCACGGTACTGTTGATTTGCGGCGTCTTGGTCGGCACCCACATTTTCTATAAAGGGACAGGAGCCCTGTCGTTGCTCGACGCGTTGCGCCACGGCATGTTCCAAACCGTTTCGTTCATGACGACTTCCGGATTCATTACGACCGACTTTTACCTATGGCCAGGTATCGTTCCTATTCTGTTGGTGTTTGCCGGCTTCATCGGCGGTTGCGCCGGTTCGACGGCCGGGGGACTGAAGGTTATCCGGGTCATGCTGCTGTTCAAGCAGGGCGGGCGGGAAATCAAACGCCTGATCCACACCAACGCCTATATACCGGTCAAGATCAATAACGAAGTTCAGCCGGAAAAGATAATCGACGCGGTCTGGGGTTTCTTTTCGCTGTATGTCGTGGCCTTCGTCGTGATCATGCTGTCGATGATGGAGTTCGGACTCGACCAGGTGTCCGCCTTCGCCGCGGTGGCCGCCTGCATAAACAACGTGGGGCCAGGATTAGGTGAAGTGGCGATGAGTTTTAAAACGGTCTCCGACCCGGTCAAATGGTTGGGCTGTTTTGCGATGTTGCTCGGACGGCTCGAGATTTTCACCATTCTGGTACTGCTATCGCCGCGTTATTGGCGTTATTGAACACA
>JBNLFT010000265.1:0-3024 GCA_050305675.1 Methylococcaceae bacterium | reverse complement strand
ATCAAGAAATCGATCAATTTATAGCGATGGTCGTTGCGGATCAGTTCACGGTTGAACAGTGCGGTCAAGGATGTCGTCGTATAGCCGGTATGGCTGTATGCAAAGCTCACCGATGTGCCTTTTTTGGCGATTTCGCGTAGTACCGGCGCGACATATTGCCCGTTCAGCCGTTTTTCGAGCAGATCGTAGCGCGCGGTTTCCAATACGATCAACACAATGTGCTTGCCCGCACGTGGAGCGATATCGAGCGGATCTGGATCTAGCGGAAGCAGTTCCGCATCGCCCAGAAAGCCGTCTTCGTCGAGATTATTGCCGGGTATATCCAGCGCTCCCGGATAGATTTGGGCGTCGAACAACGCGGGATCGGCCGGGTAGCCGAAAAAACCGAATCCGTCCTCATCGAAATCGGTCAATTTGTTCAATACGTCATTGACCAGCCGATAGGTCGTCTTTTTCTCGAGGCCGTAGCGTAGGAAATCCGATTGGTTGATGCCGTAGCTGATCAACGGGGTCAGAACGACCATCGTTAACAGCAGCCAAGGATATATCGGCGGCGTCTTAAGCTCTTGATGATAATCGCGGACGAACTGGTGATTTTTCAAAAAGCGCGTGCTGTAGACGACGCAAACGATGATCAACAGCATGATGCCGGAAAACAGGGCGATTTCGTTCGCGGCATACAGCAGGCCTTGCTTAATACTGCCGCCGCCCAGATTTTTAACGATCTGATAGTTGATCGTATCGTTAAAGTAGGTCAGGACCTTGAATTTCAGACCGAGCCACATGCCCATCAGCAGCAGGACGATGACGGTGAAGTTGTAATAAATGAGTACGCCGAACTTATTCAGCCTGTCGGCGACGTAAAACCACAGACTCGCCGCCAGGCCGCAGAGAAAAAAGTCGTACCAAAGCGAGCAAAATAAAAACAGAGCCCTGTCGGGCAGGCTGCGGTAGGAATAAGGCTGTAGAAAGCCGGCGGTGAAGATCTGGTATTTGACGTGGAGCAGCGCTAATTCGAAGAATTGGACGGTGATGATGATAATTAGCACCGCGACAAAGCGTCGGTGTCGCCAAGTTGATTTTTCCAATTCCAATAAATAGTCCATTTTGATTTCTTCAGTCGGATAGCTTTCGAAAGATATTGGGTCGTTATTGCGGCTGCAGTTTGAAAAAACGTGAATTGATATTGTTTGTTCAGCGATTTGTCTAGAGCGGCGGAGTTCCCTTAGTGGCGAGAAAATCACGAACCGCATGGGTTAAGATTTGCGCCATAGCCGTTTGGGCAAAAGGTTCCCGGCTGTCCACCTCGTTATCCGAGACATAAAACAAGGTCAGCGGTTTGCGGGGACGAACCAAAAGCTTCAGCGAGTTATTAAGCTGATGCAGAACCGGATTGCCGATAAACCGGTCTTCGTACAATAGGGCATAGGCTGCCATACCGCGTTCTCCATTGGATCTCAGCACGTACACGGTGATTTCCGGCGGTAGTGAAAACTCGGTCTTTTCCGCCCTGGCCAAGTCGGCGCCGTAGGACAAGGCCAACTCGGGATGGTGGTAAAGTTTCTTGTGGTCGAACGATCGACCGACGAACAAACGAACCGCCTTACCTTGATCATCCTTGTAAATTCGTTCAAACCAATCGTAACACTCGAATGTGACTTCCCCCCAGCCGGGATTGCGCGAGGAAGGGGTCGCCGCGAAGTGGGGGAAATTATTTCCGATCGCAGAGGTTGTTTTACCGTCGGAAACCGTCAGGCCGAAGTAATTGTGGATCAGGGTCGGAACTGACGCCATTGCCAACAGCAGCATCACAGGAATGGCGTAACGTGCGGAGAACATGCTAATGCTTTGCGTTTTCAGGGCGAGCGGCGGGGTTTTGTCCGATAAAAAAGATAATCGGCAACGCGACCATGAAGGTGAGCAAACCGGACAACTCATGGGCGGAAGTGGCCAAGATATCCAGACCGAACCAATTGACCAACACCGCGAGCAGTAACACTCTGGCGATGTTGACCGCAATGGCCAACGGTGCGGCGATCAGCAACACGATTATCCGGCGCGCGGGGCTGTTACAAAAATATGCGGTCAGGATCGCGATGGTGATGGCGGCATATAGTGTGGAAAAACCGCTGCAAGCATCGGCCACCTGGAGCGTTCCGCGTTCGACCTGTAGCGTGGTTCCGGTCGCAAATACCGGCACCTGCACCAATTTGAGCAGCCAGGCTACGCTATCGGTCGCGATCACTCGCAACGCAAGATGGATGGATTCGGTAAACAGCAGCGGAATCGGTAGCGTCAAAAACAGCGAAAACAGAGGAAACAACAACGGTTTGGTTCTTTTCGCGCCGAGGAACAAAAAAGCCATCCCCGGTAACGCCAAAAACAACGCGATCGCGGAAAGCATTTGCGAATGCATGCCGGTATCCAGCATATGCATCACTAACGCAGGTATCAAAAACGCATAACCCCACGCGCTCGATTCGCGCGGCAGGTCGGTGGTTTTTTTCAACTCTTGCCTAAGCAGGTAAATTACCAGAAGCGTCACCAGAATGCCGTGGCCGTTTTGCCAAACGCTCATCGTCCAACGTTGATATAGCCAAAACACGGTCGGCGCGAATACCAATAGAAAAGCTGCGAAAACGCCATATAGAAGCACATTCCGTTGCGCCTCCGGGTCGGCGGTCGGTCTAATCAAATCCACGTCGTTCACTGGGTACTCGTTTGCTCTATGCGAAAAACATAAGTCAATACAATAGACAAGCTCTTGCGGAAAGGCAAAAAACTTTTGCAATGGAATGCATTTTTTAGCGGCCGGTCACGGCCGAACAAGCGTACTGTCGATAACGGATTTGATCGGCTGCCGAACCCTAGCCCGGATATTTCATAAAGGGAATGGAATTTCTGGAAAATCGGGCGAAGCAGGTTGGACAAACATCACGAATGCCAGAGCCAGCTCTGGCTTGAGTGATTTTGTTCAAGATTCGAAGTCCGATTGTTCAGAAAACCGTTCAGGCACAAACCGTA
>JBNLFT010000264.1:0-3117 GCA_050305675.1 Methylococcaceae bacterium | reverse complement strand
TATGAAATCCAAGAAATTGGCTTTAAATGCGTATTTCAAATGGTAAGGCCGCCTTTGTGAAATATCCGGGCTAGAGTTTGGCCTTTTACGACGGCGTTAATGGTGAAAGGCGACAATCGCGGCGCTTGTCCGGATACGGAAAACCGGTGTCGAGGCCGGTTTAAGGATGTTCTGGGTATGAATAGGAAGCCGGTTTGGTGGTGCTGCAGGGATCGAACCTGCGACCCTCGCCTTGTAAGGGCGATGCTCTCCCAGCTGAGCTAAGCACCCGACACGGACCGCGCATTATACAGCCTTCTTCAAAAAGGAAAAGGATAAAACCGGCGCTTGGCGTCGTTGTTTTTTTCGTGGCTAACGTCGCCGGGAAAAATCGGAAAATTCTCACCCATCAAGATTGCTGAAGGGTTAGTTGGCAAACCAAGCTGACGAGAGTGACGACCGCTTCGGTCGTCGGGACACCGTCCCCCTTCCTTAGCCGATGGGTTTCAGTTGGGCCTAGGCTCAGCCTTCCTGTTCGGTCACGATGACATCGATGCCGTCCTGCCGCAAACGTTCCTTGATGCTGCTGACGCTGGACGAGTTGGTGAAGGGCCCCATTTTGACGCGGTTCCAGACGACGTTGCCGACTGTGGCTTTCTCCACCCGCGATTCGATGCCCATCAAAGCCAATCGCGCCCGCAGCTTGTCGGCCTCGGCGAATTCCCGGAACGATCCTGCCTGGACCATGTAGCGGGTCGATTTTGCCTTGCCGATTCGTTCCTCGCGGGCGCGGGTCTTGATTTCGTAATCGGGCACGACGACTTCCGCTTCCGGCAATATGGTGTAAAAATCAAAGCGCGGTTCTTCGGGCTTTTTGTCCTGGTGTTTCGGTTTCGTTGATTTGCTTACCGTTTTTGCGCTCGTAGAGCTCTTTTGTTCAATTTTGGCCGCGGCTTTTTTGCCTGCGGGTACCGAGTGGCGCAGATAGTTCAGAAAAAACACGAACAGGCCGATCAACAGGATTACCAGCAGCCATTTCCACCAGGCGACTGCGGGTTTCTTGGCTGCGGTTCTTTTCGGCTGTGCCCGGTGTTTGTAGTCTCTGGCCATTACATTGCTTCGGGTGCGGTGATCTTGAGAAGGTGCAGACCGTTAGCCAACACTTGTCTGACCGCCGCGATCAGATTCAGGCGGGCGTCGCGCAGACCGGCCTCCTCGACCAGGAATTGATGGGCGTTGTAATAGGTGTGGAACTGGTTGGCCAGCTCGCGCAGGTAATGAATCAACTGGTGCGGTTCGTGCTGGACCGCCGAACGTTCCAATATTTCGGGGTACTTGGACAGGCTGGTAAGCAGCGCAGACTCGTGCTCTTCGGTCAATTGCCAGAGATTTTCCATGCCCAGGCGATGGTTGCGGTCCCAGCCTTTTTCGTCCAGCTGGCGGAATACGCTGCAAACCCTGGCATGCGCGTATTGCACGTAATACACCGGATTTTCGTTGCTTCTCGAGGTGGCGAGTTTGAGGTCGAAATCCATGTGTTGTTCGGATTTGCGCATAACGTAGAAAAAACGGGCGGCGTCCTTACCGACTTCGTTGCGCAGTTGGCGTAAGGTGATGAATTCGCCCGAGCGGGTCGACATCTGCACTTTTTCCTCGCCCCGGTATAGCACGGCGAACTGCACCAGCAGCACTTTCAGCTTCGACTCGTCCGCGCCCAACGCCTGCATCGCCGCCCTCACCCGCGGTATGTAGCCGTGATGGTCGGCGCCCCAGATGTTGATGAGTTCATCGAAGCCGCGATCCAGCTTGTTCATGTGATAGGCGATATCGGACGCGAAATAGGTGGTCTGGCCGTTGTCGCGCACGACGACCCGGTCCTTTTCGTCGCCCAGTTTGTCGGAAGCGAACCAGGTGGCGCCGTCTTTTTGATACAGGTGGCCGCGGTCCTGCAACCGTTGCAAGGCTTCCTTGATCGAACCGTCATCCATCAGCAGGCGTTCGGAAAACCAATGCTGGTAGGTGACGCCGAATTCCTCCAAGTCGCCCTTGATGTCCTCCAGGATCTCGTTCAGGCCGGCCTGGAACACGTCGCGGTACTGGGTCGGGCCGAGCAGCGTTTTTGCCCGTTCGATCAGGGCGTCGATGTGTTTTTCCTTGTCCCCGCCCTGCGCTTCGTCGGGAGGAATGTCCTCCATGACCAATTCGGCCGGATGGCGGTATTCGTTTTCGCTGCTTTTATGCAGATTGAAGGCGATTTCCCGGACGTATTCCCCGCGATAGCCGTTGCTTGGGAACGGCACGATTTCTCCGCACTCCTCCAGGTAGCGCAGCCAGATGCTGGTGGCCAGGATATCCATCTGCCGGCCGGCGTCGTTGACGTAATATTCGCGCTCGACCTGGAAACCGGCCGCTTCCAACAGATCAGCGACCGCCGAGCCGTAGGCCGCGCCGCGGCCGTGGCCGACATGCAGCGGGCCGGTCGGATTGGCGGAAACGAATTCCACCTGCACCCTTTTGCCGGCGCCGATCCGGCTTAATCCGAATTCCGGTCCGGCTTGGTGGATTCGCTCGACGATCTCGAACTGGGCTTCCGCGTTCATGAAAAAGTTGATGAAACCGGGGCCGGCAATCTCGATTTTATTGAGCGCCGGATCGGACGGAATGGCGGCGACGATTCGTTCCGCAAGTTGCCTGGGGTTGGTTTTGGCTGCCTTGGCCAGTATCATCGCCAGATTGGTGGCGAAATCGCCGTGCTGGGCGTCGCGGGCTCTTTCGAGGATGATCTTGGGCGCTAACTCTTTAGCGATGACCTGTTCGGATTTGAGGACTTCAAGCGCCTGAGCGAGCAGGCCTTCCAGCGTTTGTTTCATTGCTATTGAAGAGTGGAGGATTTAAAAAAATAACCGCGTATTATCCATGAATTCGACCGACTAATAAAGGTCGACCGGGTCGACGTCCAGCGACCAGCGGACTTTTTTGGCTTCCGGTATTTGCCCGATCTCGTCGATCAGTCTATCCAGCAGGTTGTGCAGCGCGTTCCGCGCATCGCTTTGCAACAGCAATTGAAAACGGAATTGCCCGGCCCGCCGGGCCATAGGCGCGGCGACCGGGCCCAGGATGCGGGTTTTGCCGTCGTTC
>JBNLFT010000263.1:0-3127 GCA_050305675.1 Methylococcaceae bacterium | reverse complement strand
GCTCTTTGGTTGTCTTCGCGACGCTGTGTATCGCCATTGTCAGCAGTATCGTGCTGATTTTCGGGCCGCTTGCGTTGCTGCCAGGACGGGTGTCGGAGGGCGGGCGAGGAGGCATTAAGAGGACCCACGTTGTCGGCTATTTTTTCGCTATCGGTCTCGCCTTTCTATTCATCGAGATCGCCTTCATGCAAAAATTCATCCTGTTCCTGCACCACCCGGTCTATTCGGCATCGGCAATCCTGACCGCCTTCCTGGTCTTCGCGGGTTTCGGTAGCGCCTGCTCGGCTCGCTTGGCCATCTATCGCGGCCGCCATGCGGCAATGATTGGCGCGGCCGGCGCCATCGTCCTGCTGAGCCTGAGTTATTTGGCGCTTTTTCCTCCGCTGTTCGCCGGCTGCGGAGGGATGCCGATGACGCTCCGATTCGTATTGGCGATCCTGTTGATCGCCCCGCTCGCATTCTTTATGGGCATGCCGATGCCTTTGGCTTTGGCCAGTTTGGCCGATCATTGCGACGGCTTGATCCCATGGGCATGGGCTATAAACGGCTGTGCCTCGGTGGTCAGTTCGGTCTTGGCGACCTTGTTGGCGATGCAGTTCGGCTTCAGTATGGTGATTGTCGCTGCGATGGTCTTGTATGGCGGAGTCTGCATGCTTTTTCCGGCACCGCGCGGAGCCTGCGCTTGACAAGGGAAGTCAGCGTCCCGATTCACCCCAGAGCTTTTTCAAGCGTTTGTCGCGCCCGCAGGTATACCGGTAAAATTTATAGGACAACGGATTTTTCCGGTAGTAGTTTTGGTGATAGGTTTCCGCAGGGTAGAAGGTCGAGGCCGGCAGGATGGCGGTCTCGATTGGCCCCGACAAGCGGTTGTTCTGCTGCAGCCGGTTTTTAGATTCGACGGCCAGTTGCCGTTGTCGGTCGTCGTGATAAAAAATGGCGGAACGGTACTGCCGGCCCTTGTCGCAAAATTGTCCCCGGCCGTCGGTGGGATCGATGTTTTTCCAGAATACCTCCAGTAATTGCCGGTAGCCGATTTTTTTCGGGTCGTAGAGGACCTGCAGCGCTTCGTAATGGCCGCTTTTGCCGCCGGAAACCAGCTCGTAAGTCGGATTGTCGATGTTGCCGCCGGTATAGCCGGATATGGTTTCGATGACCCCGGATAGCTTGTCGAAAGGGGGTTCCATGCACCAGAAACAGCCGCCGGCGAAGGTTGCCGTCGCGACCGCCGGCTGCTCGGCGGCATGTCCGGACAGCGAGAAGATCAGTAGTAGAATCAATGGAATCTTGTTATCCATATTTTCCCGTGGCGTATTCTTGTTATTGCGATTAATATGCCTGAAAGCGGAATCGAATTTTCGCAGTTGTCGATAATTAGTAATCGAATCTTACTGATAGTTCAAAGTAGTCTGCCGTCGTTATGGTAATCGGAAAATTGTCATCGGTGCCTTTGCTGGATAAGAACAAACCGGTAGTGGGAGCGGTCGATATAGCTCTGGACAAACCGCTAGCGTCGGTCTTTTCGTACGTAGCCGAGGATTTTTTCGAGAACTACCCTAAATGGGCTTTGGAAGTCGTCGAGTTCAAGCCGATTAACAACAATCCGATGCGAGTGGGGGCTTTGGCTAAGCAGACTCGTTACGACCAAGGACATAGAGTTGAATCGACCTTTGAAGTCGAGCGTTTCGAACACGAGAAATTACTGGTACTGAACGGTTTATCGCATCCTTTCCGTCACAGCTATCTGTTCGAGTCGCTGCCCGATGGCAGCACTTTGCTGACGGACCGCTTCGAATTGTTGGAACTGGAGTTGTTCATGCGGCCCTTCGAGAAACTGGTCAGGGCGGCAATCGAGGAAGGATTGCGCAACTCCGTTGCCAATATAAAACGGCTGTTGGATTGAATGGGCGGCGAGCCTCGCTCTATCGAACAACGACTGCGGTATTTTTGCTGATTATATGCAGCTACAACGAGTAAGAACGCAAAGAGGTCGGCTATGACATTTATTGTGGAAAAAGATCCTGGCTTAATTCCCCAGATATTGACGATTATCCTGGACGAGTGCGTCAATGGGGTAACATTGGCCGATCCGGATCTCGACGACATGCCCGTCGTTTATGTGAACAAGGCATTCGAGCGGATGACCGGTTACCGGCAGGAAGACATCATCGGCAAGAATTGCCGCTTTCTGCAAGGGGACGATCGGGAACAGCCGGCGCGATTCGAGTTGGCCGAGGCGATCGAGAACCGGCGGCCGATCGAAGTCACGCTGCGGAACTATAAGAAGAACGGCGAACTTTTTTACAATCGGTTGAAATTGACGCCGTTGTTCGATCATCAGGGGAATTTGCTTTATTTCCTGGGCGTGCAGTACGACGTCACGCAACAAATCGAAGCGGAAGACGAAATCAAGCAATTAAACAGGCGACTCGAAGAGGTCTTATGAGCGGTGTGATTGTAGAAGTTGATCGTTCGAGCGGATTGGAGGTCGCAGTAGCAGTCCATATGTCGAATGTCCGCCGTGTCGGCCTACGGGAACCTTTTTTCGGTAATTAACGATGTCGGAACAAACCTTACAAACGAATCAAGAGGGATTGCTGTTTAACGAGTTTTTGTTGTTGCTGGCGATAGGGGCTTTCGGTTTGCTCCTGATAATGGAAGCCGTCAAACCCTACCGCGCCGTCAATAAACGGATTCAGCGGGCTTCCGTCGTAACCAACAGCACCGCGTTCATCTTCAACAATATCATCCTGACCGCGCTGAGAGCTTCTTCGTTGTTTTTTATCGCCCAGCAATTTTCCGGCTTCGGTTTGCTGAACGGGGTGGAAGGCGGACCGTTCAAGTGGCTTCTGACTTTCCTGTTGTTCGATTTGATGATGTATTGCTGGCATGCCGCAACCCACCGCTACGAGTTTTTATGGCGTTTTCACAAGATCCACCACAGCGACAAGACGGTTAACGTCACGACCGGCTTTCGATTTCACGTGTTCGATTTATTCATCGAAATCGTCATCAAGTGTCTGTTCGTCATCGTAATCGGCGTCGAGGCTTATCTGGTGCTTGCAATCGAGTTGATCGAGATGTTGTTCATCTTTTTCCATCACTCTAACGTCGCCTTCAAACACGAGAC
>JBNLFT010000262.1:0-3164 GCA_050305675.1 Methylococcaceae bacterium | reverse complement strand
GGACACGGCGCCGACGTCGAGAGCAAACGCGGCATCCGAGAACGAACTCACCATCTGCTCGCGGCGAAACGTGCCCAGGTCGCCGCCGGTCGCGGCGGAACCGCGGTCGTCCGAGTTCTCCTTCGCCAGTTCGGCGAAGTCGGCGCCTTTGTTGAGTTCCCCGATCACCTGCTTTGCTTCTTCCTCGCTCTTGACCAGGATATGGCGGGCCTTGTATTCGGTACCGGCAGCGCCCATTTTGGTGTCGTATTCGGCTTTAAGCTCTTCGTCGCTGACCGGATTGGACTGCATGTAGTTTTGCAAAGCGGCTTGAGACAGCAAAGTGTTTCTTACATACTGCATGCGTTCGATGAATTCTGGCGACTTGTCCAGTTGTTTTTGCACGGCATCCTGGACCAATAGTTCGCGTTGGATCAACTCTTCCAGCAACTGCTCCTTTGGAAAGGTCTGGCCGTGACTGCGCTGGAGAATTTCTTTTTCCAGCGACTCCAGGCTTTGCTTGCTGATGTAGGCGCCGTTGACGACGGCTACCGCATCTTCCCGGCTCACGGCCGGCGCAGCCGATTGTACGGTCGCGGCATCTTGTGGTTTTTCTTCGAAACAGCCGGACAATAAGGTCGTGCTGGCCAGTATCACTGGAAGGAGTTTTTTATTCATCGATTAATTTCCTTGATTGTGTTCGGAAGGGGTTAAGGCATTGATGCCCAAGGCATGAATTTCTGTTTTCATCATGTCGCCAAGCGCTTGATAGATCAATTGGTGGCGTTGTACCAGCGATTTGCCGCTGAAAATATCCGAGACGATGGTGACGTAAAAATGACCGCCACCGGATTGGGCACCGGCGTGGCCTGCATGCGCCGCACTTTCGTCGATAATTTCGAGCAGTTCGGGGTTAAATGTGTCGTGCAATTTTTGTCTGATAATTTGTGATGTCATTGAGGAAAAACCTGTTTGAAGGGTTTGACGATAACGCTGGCGTATACGCCGGCTTCCAAATAGGGGTCGGCGTCCGCCCAGCTCTGGGCTTGGCCGAGACTGTCGAATTCGGCGACGATCAGACTGCCGGTAAAACCCGCTTCGCCGGGGGTTTCTGCGTCGATTGCCGGGTGCGGGCCGGCCAAGACCAGACGGCCGGCGTCTTGCAGTTCCTGCAAGCGTTGCAAATGTGCCGGACGCGTCGCCAGTCGAATTTCCAGACTGTTATCGGCGTCCTCGCAGATAATCGCATAGAGCACGTTATTTTTCCTCTGTTTCCGGTAGGTATTTGTATAGGTAAATCATTTGCAAAACGATAAAGACGACCATCAGCCCCGGCACGACGAAGGTTTTGAAGGTCACCCAGTCGTCGGTATTGAAGGTATACATAACGTATAGGTTCAAACAGCCGACAGCGATAAAAAAGCCCGACCAAATCAGGTTAAGGCGTTTCCAGACGGAAACCGGCAATTCCAGGTTGGCTCCCATCATCCGCTCGACGAAGGTTTTTTCGCCGATGAATTGGCTGCCGAGGAAGGCGAATCCGAACAACCATTCAATGATGGTCAGTTTCCATTTGATAAAATTTTCGTTCTGCAAGTAAATGGTTGCGCCGCCCATGACGATGATCAGGCCGAGGGTGATCCACTGCATTTTTTCCACCTTGCGGAACTTGATCCAGGTGATGGCGACCTGAATAATGGTCGCGACAATCACGACGGCCGTGGCGACGTATATGTCGTACAGTTTATAGGCGATAAAAAACAGGATTATCGGTATGAATTCGAGTAATTGTTTCATGTTGTTAAGCGATTGTCGTCAGACGAAAAAATCGACCCCCAGCGAACGCGCCACTTGTTCTTGCTGAGGTTGCCTGACTGTTTCGGTATAGGAATTGAGGGCTTTTAATATCCGGCTGTTGGTCGGTAGGTTTTGCGCTGCCGGCGACGGCGGTTGCGCCCGCTCCTGCCGTACGGCGGAGGAAAAACGATTAGCGTTTTCCGCGTCGGCATGCTGTGGAGTCGCGTCGGCAGACTTTAGTTCCCCACCCGTCGGCTGCTTGCCGTTTCCGTTCGGTTCCGACACCGGGCGTTTGCTTTGGTATGGAACGGGAATCAGGGATGAACTATGTATCTGCACGTCAGTCGGTTATGGGTGAAATCTCGAAGGGCAATTGTAAATACTTTAGCCGCTAATGTACATTGGCCTGTCAGTAGTTCTGATAGAATAGTCCAATTTTGAGGAAGATACGATGAACGAAGATAAAAGCCTCGCGTACGAAGCCGCCGTATTCAGACGCTTGATCGAACATTTGCAAACGCATACCGAAGTCCAGAACATCGAATTAATGATTTTGGCCGACTTTTGCCGCAATTGCTTGGCCAAGTGGTACGTCGCCGCGGCGGCGGAGCAGGGCGATACGATCGATTACGAACAGGCCAGGGAGATCGTCTACGGCATGCCTTATCAGGAATGGAAAGAAAAATTCCAAGTCGAGGCCACGCCGGAACAACTGGCGACCTACGAACTCAAGCTTGCGCAGAAAGCGGAAGCGGGAAAATGAGCACCCGAACCGATGCCTTTTTTTCCGGCGTCATCGGTCGGGAATACGACATGTTGAAGCGGATTTGTCCGTTAGCGCCGGAAATGAGCCGTCTGGTCGGCGAAGCGGTTGCGGAGTTCTGCCGGTCGCGGAGCGGGCTGCCGGTGCGCGTACTGGAGCTGGGAGGGGGAACCGGCATCACGACATTGGCAATTTTGAGCGCCGGCGAGAACGTCGACGTGCTTAGCGTCGATCACGAACCGGTCATGCAAGATCAGGCACGATCGAACTTACGGGCCTGGGTGGAACGGGAGCGGCTGCGCTTTTTCTGCGACGACGCATTGACCGCATTGCGGGAAATCGAAAGCGCCAGTTTCGACGTCGTGGCTTCCGCCTACACGTTGCATAATTTCGAGTCCGCTTATCGGCGGCAGGTCATGGAACAAATCTTCCGGGTCTTGAAACCGGGTGGGCGTTTCGTCAACGGCGACCGTTACGGTTTGGACGACATCGACCGGCATACCGCGTTGATCCAACGCGAGGTCGAAGATTACTTCAGGATTTTGCTTGAGGAACAACGCCCGGATCTGCTGAAACAGTGGATCCTGCACTTGTTTAACGATGAATCGGAAAACCATGTCATGCG
>JBNLFT010000261.1:0-3191 GCA_050305675.1 Methylococcaceae bacterium | reverse complement strand
TCTTCCGCCGATAAGCGGCCCTGGTTATCCATAGCTTTTCTTCATTATGCCTGACGTCCCGATATTCCAAACCCAACAGGATTTTTCGATCCTCGTGTTTAACCCAGACCGCCTCCGCGACACCAGTCATCATCAGCTCGTGGACAAAGATCTCGACCATCCTGTTTTGAGCCAGGCATGCCTTGAAATCCTCGACGTCGGTCAAAAACTTTCCCGGGAACACCTCAACCATAATGCCTTTGACAGATACGTCGTAGCTAATAAAGCGCAATATTTCCCCACCGATCGCAATTTGTCCAGTGGAAGTCAAGCTTTTCCGATATTCTTTTCTGTCTTCGCTCGTCGTCATGGCAACACCGCATTCCGAATATTCATCCTTTAAGGATAGCTCATCCTGCGAAATTCGACGGCATGGCAGCCCTTTCCTTACTCATAATCCGGGTCCTCGTCGGATTCGGTATAGGCAACCGGCTTCCATGGTTTTTCCTGCATCCATCGATTGAATTCCGCCACCGCCAGGGGCTCGTTGAAATAGTAGCCTTGCGCGCAGTCGCACCCCAAATCGACGAGCTTGCCCATGGTCGCCTCGTTTTCCACACCCTCAGCCGTAACCTGCATGCCTAAATTATGCGCCAAGTTGATTGCGGCATTGACGATAGCCGAGTGGTGTTCGCTTTCGAGCGTGCCCGCCACGAACGATCGATCGATTTTCAACTCTGTCAGCGGCATATTCTTCAGCATCGTCAACGAGGAATAGCCGGTACCGTAATTGTCTATCGAGAACCGATAACCCATCCGACTGAGACGCCTGACCGTCTCTAACGCGTTGTCCGGATCA
Organism: Methylococcaceae bacterium; assembly: GCA_050305675.1. Lineage (GTDB taxonomy): Bacteria > Pseudomonadota > Gammaproteobacteria > Methylococcales > Methylomonadaceae > Methylomarinum. The sequence goes on along the minus strand of JBNLFT010000261.1, from coordinate 2,353 downwards.
AACATGATCGTGCTTTCGGTGACTTCCAGAATCACCCATTGCGGCCGGATGCCGGTGGACGCCGCAATTCCTGAAATCAGATCCGGTAGTTCTGGATCGTGCAAATCGCGGCTGGATAAATTGATGGATACCATCAGGTCCTTTCCGTCGGCATGCCACTGCGCGCATTGATTGAACGCCTCCTTCAACACCCATACCGTCAGCTGTCTGATCATCCGCGTCCGCTCAGCCATGACGGTGAACTCGTCGGGAGGAATGAACCCGTATTTCGGGTGATTCCAGCGCACCAGCGTTTCCGCGCCGCGCAATTCCCCGGTTTGCAATGCCACTTTGGCTTGATAATACAGCTCCAATTGATCGCTTTCGATGGCCCTGCGCAGTTCGCTCATTAAGGTCTGGCGTTGCGGGCTCTGATCGTCGAATGCGGGTTCGTAGACGGCATAACCCTCGTTGGATTTGGCGGCAATCGACAGCGCCACGCGGCATTTTTGCAGTAGCGTATCGACGTCTTCGCCATGCTCAGGATAGTGCGTGATACCAACGTTGACGTGAACCGGAATGTGCAATTTCTCGACAATGAATACCGGTTCCAGCGCAGTCTGAATATTTTTCGCCAACTTCTTCGGTTGACTCCGGTCAAACCCGTCGGCCAGCAATACGCCAAAGACATTGCCGTCGACCCGGGCCACTTTATCGCCGCCTAACGCAACGCCCAGTAAACGCGCCGACAACTGTTTCAACACCATGTCGCTGCTGTTCCGGCCCAAGGTATCGTAAATTTCCTTAAAATTGGCGATTTCAACCAACAATACCGACAATACCGACTTCCGATTGCCGGCCGACAAAATGGCCTGTTCGACCCGATCGTAAAACAAGGCGCGATTCGGAAGATCGGTCAGCGCATCGTAAGTAGACGTGTAATTCGCCTGTTTTTCCAGCGATTCCGCCTTATCCCGCAATTCCTGGGTTTGATCGAATATGAGCGCACCCGCCTGATAGGCGATCAGCGAACTCGAATACTGTCCCCAGAAACCGAAGATGAAAGGCACGCTATCCAAAACCCAAAGCACATAGTTCTCGCTCTGAGCCTTGATAATGGCTTGAAGGGTCACCGTTCCGGTCTGATAGTAACTGACCAGCACGGTGGCGATGACGATAGCGGCCAACGCAATCAAGACGCCTTGATAAGCCGCCTTCGATACGTGACTTTTCAGCAGCCGGACGTTGTCGTTCAATAGAGTTTTTGCTTGGGCCATAACGCAGATTCAACCAGACAGGATTTCCAATTCGGGTGCAGCCGGGTTGCTCCGGCGCCTCCGTTAAAACGACATGCACCTCAATGCGTCATCCCGGCAAACAGCGGGACCGGCTCTAAGCGTAAAAGCCAATCCGCCAGATCCGTTCCAAACCGGCCTCGCGGTTCGCTTCGCGTCAAACCGCTGATTTAGATGGCTGCCTATGACAATCCGGCAAGCAAGTCCTTCTTGATGTCTTCGATATCTTCCAAGCCTACCGAAATTCTTACCAGACTGTCTTTGATCCCCGCCGTTTCCCTCGCCTGTGCGCTCAAACGGCCGTGAGTCGTCGTCGCCGGATGGGTGATGGTCGTCTTCACATCACCAAGATTAGCAGTTATTGACAACATTTTTGTAGAATCGATCAAATTCCAAGCCCGTTCCCGGCCGCCTTTCAGTTCGAAACTCACCACGCCGCCGAAATCGCTTTGCTGGCGCTTGGCCAGCTCGTGCTGGGCATGAGACGGCAATCCGGGATAATGCACCGCCGCGACCGCTTCCTGCTGTTGCAACCATCTCGCCAAGGCGCGGGCGTTGTCGCAATGCGCCTTCATGCGAAGGCTCAACGTTTCCAGTCCCGATAAAAACACCCATGCGTTAAAAGGACTCATGCTCGCACCGCCGGTCCGCAGGTACGGATAAATGTCCTTTTCAATCAACTCCTCGCTCCCGATCACCGCGCCGCCGACGCAACGGCCCTGCCCGTCCATGTACTTGGTGGCCGAATGCACTACCAGATCCGCACCGAGCGTCAACGGTTTCTGCAACACTGGCGTACAGAAGACGTTGTCGACAATCAACAGGCAATCGTGGCGATGCGCGATGTCCGCCAGGGCGCTGATGTCTGCGATCTCAATCAACGGATTGGAAGGTGTCTCCAAAAACAAAAAGCGAGTATTCGGCCTAATGGCGGCTTCCCAAGCTTCTAAATCGGTGAGCCCGACAAAATCGGTGTCCACGCCGAACTTGCCGAAATAATTCTGGAACAACAAAACGGTGTTGCCGAATACACTCCGCGAACACACCACGTGATCGCCGCTTTTGAGCAACCCCATCCC
>JBNLFT010000260.1:0-3329 GCA_050305675.1 Methylococcaceae bacterium | reverse complement strand
ATTCCCGTTGGAGCGGACAATGCCCTAATTGTAGCGCCAACTCGACAAATATTTAGCCTTAATGTTCGGTCGGCGCGGCGGCTGACGGCGTCGTCTTGTGTGCGGGAAACGCGACCTCCCGCCGCTACAGCTCTTTTTTCAGGCGTTGGTAGATTCCGCCGAAACCGCCGTTGCTCATCAAGACCGCGTGGGTGGCGGCGGCTTTCTCGGATTGCAGGCGGGAAATAATGTCGTCGAGCGAGCGGCAAATCTCGATGTTGTCGGCATATTGCCGCAACACGCTCAAATCCCAATCCAATTCTTCGGCCTGGTAGACCAGCGCCAGATCGGCCTGCGCCAGCGATTGCGCCAGCGAGCGCGTGTGCACCCCCATCCGCATGGTGTTGGAGCGCGGTTCGACGACGGCGATGATCTTATCCCCGCCGACTTGCTTGCGCAGGCCGTCCAGCGTAGTCTTGATCGCGGTCGGATGATGCGCGAAATCGTCGTACAAGGTCATGCCGCCGATCTCGGCGATAACCTCCATGCGCCGTTTGACGTTCTTGAACTGTCCGAGCGCGGCGATCGCGTCGGCCGGCAGGATGCCGATATGGCGGGCGGCGGCAATCGCCGACAACGCATTGTATACGTTGTGCTCGCCGGTCAGCGACCAGTTCACCGAGCCTTGCAGGCGGTTGTCGAACAGTACCGAAAATTGACTGCCGTCAGCCTTGATCAATTCCGCCCGCCACGGCGCATCGTCGTCGATTGCGGTTTTCTGTACCGGCGTCCAACAGCCCATTTGCAGGACGTCGGCGATGTTGGCGTCGCCCAGCGGCGCGACGATCAAGCCTTCGCCGGGTATGGTACGGACCAGATGATGAAACTGTTTCTTGATCGCCGCTAAATCCGGGAAAATGTCGGCATGGTCGAATTCCAAATTGTTCAGGACCGCGGTCCGAGGCCGGTAATGGACGAATTTGGAGCGTTTGTCGAAAAAAGCCGAATCGTATTCGTCGGCTTCGATGACGAAGAAATCCGATTCGCCCAGCCTGGCCGAAATTCCGAAGTTCAACGGAATGCCGCCGATCAGAAACCCCGGTTTAAAGCCCTGGTATTCCAGGATCCAGCTGAGCATGCCGCTGGTCGTGGTTTTGCCGTGGGTACCGGCGACCCCCAACACCCATCGATTCTGTAACACGTGTTCGGCCAACCATTGCGGGCCGGATACGTAAGGCAAGCCTTTGTTCAATACCGCTTCGACTTCGGGATTGCCGCGCGACATGGCGTTGCCGACGACCACCACGTCGGGACTGGGGTCCAGGTTTTCCGCCCGATAGCCCTGCATCAGAACGATGCCTTGTTGTTCCAGCTGCGTGCTCATCGGCGGATAGACATTCTGGTCGGAGCCGGTGACCCGATATCCCAGCTGCCGGGCGATCAACGCCAGGCCGCCCATGAAGGTGCCGCAGATGCCGAGAATGTGGATATGCTGGGGGTGATCCTTGTTGTTCATTGCTTTGGAGGGGGCTGTTGCTCTGCTGTCGTCGGTTGGTCTTGAGGCGCCGCGTCGTCTTTTTCGCTCGCGGCAATTTCCGCGTCTTCTTTCGCACCGGCCTTCTCAAGTAACTTGACCAGTTGCCGATGGGAGGTTTTCTTGGCTCTGCCCAGCACGGTTACATTCTGCTTGTCGGCGGCATTGATATCTGCGCCGGCGGCCAGCAACAAGGCGACAATATCCGGATCGCCGAACACCAGGGCGTCCATCAGCGCCGTGGTACCGAGATTGTCCGCCGTATTGACGTCCGCGCCGTAGCCCAGCAACACCTTGACCGCTCGGAGATTGCCGTTAAAACTGGCGGCCATCAACGCGGTTCTGCCGCCGGCGGTCTTGGCGTTGACGTCGATCCCTTGCGCCAATAACGATTCCAGGCGGTCGGGTTTCCCGGACAGGGCAGCCGCAAACAAATCGTTTGCGTCTTCGGCCGTTGCCAACGCCGAGTGAATCAGCAAAACCAAAAAGGTTGTTGTTATTCGGATCATGGAATAGTTTCTTGCGTTTAACGGTCAGTTACGATGAAATAGCTGCCATATTTTTAATTCATCGCAGATAAAAGCCAAAGCCCTTGTCCTTACTCGGCCGCAAAAGGCACAGAAGCGTGCGGAATTGCCGGCATTTTATCGTGTAAACCCAATATCTCGTCACGCAATGAGCGAAAAAAATAAAATTATAGTCAAAGCCCAACCCCAATACATTGAAGCACAATCCTCCCCTAAAGACGACCGTTATGTGTTCGCCTATACCGTTACCATCACTAATGCAGGCACCGTACCCGCCACTCTGCTAAGCCGCCATTGGCTGATTACCGACGCCAACGGCAGAGTCCAGGAGGTGACCGGCGAGGGCGTAATCGGGGAGCAGCCGTATCTAAAACCGGGTGAGTCCTTCCGTTATACGAGCGGGGCGATGATCGAAACACCGGTCGGCGTGATGCAGGGCAAATACACCATGGTTTCCGATGACGGCGAAAACTTCAAGGCTCAAATACCCAAGTTCACGTTGTCCATACCCCGGACATTGCACTGATGTCGATCTATGCCATCGGTGATATCCAAGGCTGCCACGACGAGCTGTTAAAACTACTGGATGCCATCGAATTCAACGCGACCGACGACCAACTGTGGTTTGCCGGCGACCTGGTCAACCGCGGGCCGAAATCGTTGGAAACCTTGCGCTTGGTCAAATCGTTGGGCGGGGCCGCGGTTACCGTACTGGGGAACCATGATCTGCATTTGCTGGCTACGGCGCTCAAGCCGCGCAAGACCAATAGAAAGGATTCGCTGAGCCCGATCCTGGAGGCCCCGGACCGCGAGGAACTGCTGCATTGGCTCAGGCACCGGCCGCTGTTTCACTACAACGACGATTTTTGCCTGGTTCACGCCGGTCTGCCCCCGCAATGGGATTTCGCGACGACCGAAAAAATGGCCCGGCAAGTCGAGAATGTGTTGCGGGGTCCGGATTATAGGCGTTTTTTTCGTTCCATGTACGGCGACAAACCGGCGCTATGGTCCGAACAGCTCACGCCGTTCGATCAGGCCCGTTTTACCGTCAATTGCTTCACCCGGATGCGCTATTGCGATGTCGACGGCAAATTGGATTTCCACCATAAGGGGCCGCCGGGATCGCAACCGGACAATTTGCTGCCGTGGTTCGCGGTGCCCGGCCGCAGGAGCGCCGCGATGAAAATCATCTTCGGCCACTGGTCCACCTTGGGTTATTACGTCGGCCACAATTGCTACGCCATCGACACCGGCTGTTTATGGGGCGGTGAACTGACGGCGGTGAAGCT
>JBNLFT010000259.1:0-3352 GCA_050305675.1 Methylococcaceae bacterium | reverse complement strand
GAATGTCCGAGCGCATCGTCATCGAGTCGTGGTTGAAATCGGCGTTGCGCAATCGCGAACTTTCTCTGTTTTATCAACCGCAGATCCATCTTTCCGCCAACAAAGTCATCGGCGTAGAAGCATTATTGCGTTGGAGCAACCCCGAATTAGGCAACGTACCGCCGGTAAAATTCATACCGATCGCGGAGGAGGCGGGGTTCATTCACGATATAGGCGAGTGGGTGTTACAAGAAGCCTGTCGGCAACACAACGACTGGTTGGCGCAGGGTCTGCCGCCGCTCCGTATCGCCGTCAACATTTCGCCGACGCAATTTCTGCAGGACGATTTCTGCGAACAGGTTTACCGCATCATTCAAGTAGCGGGCGTAGACCCCCAATTTATCGAGCTGGAATTGACCGAGAGTATGGTGATGGTCGATGCCGAGCATACGTTACAAATGCTCGGCAAGCTCAGATCGTTCGGCATTAAGTTGGCGATCGACGACTTCGGCACCGGTTATTCCAGTCTGGAGTATTTGCGCAAGTTTCCGGTGGATCGGATCAAAATCGATCAAACGTTCATTCGTAACATCAGAAACATTCCGGCCAACGACGCCATCGTGCGCGCAATCATCACGATGGGCGAAAGCCTCGGTCTGGGCATGGTTGCCGAAGGCGTCGAAACGGCCGAAGAACTCGAATGCGTTAAAGGGCATCAATGCCAGGAGGTACAGGGTTACCATTTTTCCTGTCCGGTTCCGGCCGAGCAGTTTCGTGTTTGGTATCAGAATTTCGGTAAGAGCAACACTTGAAGTCAGGGCATTTCTTCGCTGCGGGGGAGATAGCGTGAATCGTTTGTTTGATTTATGCGGGGTTCCCGCTGTTCGAACAATAAGCCGGTCGGCATCCTGTTCTTGTCATCAGATCGTAACATTGCCGTGACATTATCGACATCGGGTAGCGTGCGGGATAGGGAAAGTAACGATTTATCGACCCGGAATTCGCTACAACGCAAAATCGAGAAGGTTCGGGTATGTCAAAGATATTCGCCATATTGCGGCAGCTGAAATATTTTGTAGCCGCAGAGCCGAAACGACAATCGGTTGATTTTCATGATCTTCAGCGCGTCGTCGAAAAGTTGGGAGTCAAGGAGCAAGCATTACTGAAGACGATCTTAGAAACTCACGATACCGAACAAAAAGACGATCTTTGGCGGGATCTGAATGTTATTCGAATGCAACGACGTAAAGGGTTGGCGGCGATCGAAAAGCTTGGCGGCTCGGGGCATCGTTAGTCTCAACGCGTCCACGCAATACCTGCCGTGGGTTCTACTTATCGTTCCGATGCTACGCCCCGTTCGGGGCTAACTCTCGGCAGCAAGAATTTGCCACGTTGGTCTATTCCTCATAAAAAGTCGGCGAGGAACCCCGTCCTGGATTTCTCAGCGGTCATCACTGTACTTCGGGAAATGCCGATTAAATCGCCATTTCCTTAGCGTGATTCGTAGACTGGCGGCCGCCCCATGGGAGAGAAACCGAGCGGCTAAACCGCGTTGACGGTTTTCCCGACGACACTCTTCGCTTCTTCGAGCCAATTGATCAGTTCCAAGCTGCCGTCGTGGTTTTCCACGATCGCGGTGCAGTTTTCCACGAAGTCCCCGGTGTTGACGTAGAGAAACCGATTGATACTTTTTATTTCGGCATGGTGGATGTGGCCGCAGATGACACCGTCCAATTCTTCATTGACCAGCGTGTTAACAATGCTTTCCTCGTAGTCGGAAATAAACTTGACGATATTCTTGACTTTAAACTTGACGAACGCGGCCAGCGAGAAATTGGAGCGTACCCCGAGCAAGCGACGGCCGACTCGGAGAATACGATTGACCTGGAGCAGAAAGTCGTAGCCGACGCTACCCAGTTTTGCAACCCATTGGTGATATTGGGCGATCGTATCGTATTCGTCTCCGTGAACGATTAAGAAGCGTTTGCCGTCGGCGGTCGTATGGTAATCCGATTTCTTAACGACAATATCCCCAAAAATGTAATTGTCGTAACCTCTGATGGGGTCATCGTGGTTCCCCGGTACATAGACGACTTGCGTTCCTCGGCGTGCTTTTCGCAAAACCTTCTGGATCACGGTATTGTGCTCGGTCGGCCAATAGGTTTTCTTGGAAAGGGCCCATAAATCGATGATGTCGCCGACCAAATAGAGTTTGTCGCTTTCGTTACGCCGTAAAAAGTCTAGCAACACGTCGGCTTGGCATTGTGTGGACCCAAGGTGTAAGTCAGAAATCCAAATAGTTCGATAATGTTTTGTTTCCATGGAAGTAGGGTAAGTAAGGATCTTGCGAAGATTTTGTTGATTAAATTCTGTTAAAAATCCCGAATAAATCAGGATGTTTATGGTTTTATTCGGTAAATTGCTATTTTTTAATAAGTGTCGGCACTAAGGAAATTAACGCGATGACGAATAACGAGGCTGCGATATCAATTCTAAATAGCTCGGATATTGAATTTATTTGCTCCAGCTTGTTCCCGCCGTTGGCATAAATAAGCGATGCGGGTATGACTCCTAGTATGGTGCTGAGTAAAAATTTCGTCGCAGATATTCTGGAAAGGCCGGCGATGATATTAATCAAAAAATAGGGAACCACCATGACCAGCCTTAATGTCAAAAAATAATAGAATCCGTTGGTTTCAATTTCGCTCTCGACTTTTTTTAGGCGTTGGTAGTAGATCTTTTCGAAATCGTCTTTGAACGCGTACCTGCTCAGCAGGAATCCGGTTAAACAGGCAAAAATCGTCGCAATGATGTTATAAACGGCGCCTAATTGGAACCCGAAAAAGAAACCGCCCATTACCTTTAGGAGCGCGGCGAAGGGGACGGGGGAGTTTACGAAAACGATGCAAGAGATAAAAAACAAGAAGACCGAAAAAATGTAATTGTGAGTGATAAATTCTTTTATAAAAATCTTGTTGTTTTTTATATTGTCTATTGTAAAAATGTCGGAATAATACAGCGATATAATCAAAATTAATAAGAATATTAGCGCTGTTAAACGGTTTTTTCGAAGTATGATCATTTTATTATTCGATATTATGTTTTCGTTGCCGGCACAAACGGGTTGTCAATCCGCTTTCAGCATTTTTGCAGTTTTTACCCAAGCTGCCGATTGCATCGAAGATGCAAATACTCGAACAAGTAATATCATCAAAATATGACCGTAATATGACATCAAGCGGCGAACGGCTTCGGTCCGAATTCGATGCCCGTTTTAGCTGTCTAATCCGCAAAAAGGGCGCGAATTGCTGAACAAATGGACCCGCACGACAGGCGACTCATGTGGGCAAACGCTTTTTTCGGCGATTCACGG
>JBNLFT010000258.1:0-3358 GCA_050305675.1 Methylococcaceae bacterium | reverse complement strand
CATTCGTGATGTTTGTCCAACCTTCTTCGCCCGATTTTCCAGAAATTCCATTCCCTTCATGAAATATCCGGGCTAAGGGAAGGCCCGACCCGCACTTTAATGAGCGCATACCGAAGCAATCTGCCAGCAATGCCGTTAAATGCAATATTGCGGCCTAGTTCCTCCAGGTACCGATTCCGGAACAATTCGACGTCGACTGCTGCAAAATAGTGCCAAACGCACCAACTTGGGGAACAACTGGAAACCTGCCTAAGAGCACCCCATTCTCGGACCAACTGCCGCAACATCGAAAATCGTTTTCTATCCATCTGTTTTCACTAGCTTTTTATCATCCGCTCGCCGATTTTATAAACTTGGCACGGGTACTGCTTATTTTAGGCTAAGCGCTTCATAGCCGAAGCTACAATTAGCAGTCCATTGCAGGACAACCACGACAAAGGCGTCATCAAGAAATCTCCGGATCTCTGATGACGCCTTTTTTTTTGAAAAAAAACTGCGAGAGATCTATGAAACAGGTTCAACACGAGACGATGAAATGGTTTAAAGCCGCAGCTGCGGCAATCTCGATCGGAATGTCCGCCCAGGCCGCAGCGGTCGAGAACATCGAAAAAGAGGAACTCAAATTCGGCTTCATCAAACTGACCGACATGGCGCCGTTGGCCATCGCCTACGAAAAGGGTTATTTCGAGGACGAGGGTTTGTACGTTCAGCTGGAAGCCCAGGCCAACTGGAAGGTACTATTGGACCGGGTCATCAACGGCGAATTGGACGGGGCCCACATGTTGGCCGGCCAGCCGTTGGGCGCAACCATAGGCTTCGGCACCAAAGCGGACGTGATAACCGCGTTCAGCATGGATCTCAACGGTAACGGCATCACCGTGGCCAACGACGTCTGGCAGCAAATGAAAGCGAACGTACCGATGTCCGACGGCAAGCCGGTGCATCCGATCAAAGCCAGCGCCTTGAAACCGGTGGTCGACAAATACAAGGCGGAGGGCAAGCCTTTTAACATGGGCATGGTGTTCCCGGTATCGACCCACAACTACGAATTACGCTATTGGCTGGCTGCCGGCGGCATCCAACCGGGCTACTATGCTCCGCCTCAAGACATCAGCGGGCAGATCAATGCCGATGCGTTGTTATCGGTGACTCCCCCGCCGCAGATGCCGGCCACCCTCGAAGCGGGCACGATCTACGGGTATTGCGTCGGCGAGCCGTGGAACCAACAAGCCGTATTCAAGGGCATTGGCGTACCGGTCGTGACCGACTACGAAATCTGGAAAGACAATCCGGAAAAAGTATTCGGCGTCAGCAAAGCCTGGGCCGACAAATACCCGAATACCCATCTGGCCGTCGTCAAGGCGCTGATCAGGGCCGCGATGTGGCTGGATGCGGACGACAACAAGAATCGTCCGGAAGCCGTCAAAATCCTGTCCAACAGCAGTTATGTCGGCGCCGATTACGAAGTTATCGCCAACAGCATGACCGGTACCTTCGAATACGAGAAAGGCGATAAGCGTCCGCTTCCCGACTTCAACGTATTTTTCCGCTATAACGCCACCTATCCGTATTACAGCGATGCGATCTGGTATTTAACGCAGATGCGGCGTTGGGGACAGATCAACGAATACAAACCGGACAGCTGGTATCTGGAGATCGCGAAGCAGGTCTACCGTCCGGACATCTACATGGCCGCGGCCAAGGAATTGGTAGCCGAAGGTAAAGCGAAGGCGAGCGATTTTCCGGCCGACGACGAAACCGGTTTCAAGCCGCCGCAAAGCGAATTCATCGACGGCATCGTCTACGACGGCAGCAAGCCGAACGAATACCTGAGCAAATTCGCCATCGGCCTCAAAGCCAAACAAAGAGTCGTCGACGGCAAAGTGGTCGAGTAACGGCGCGTTTTATGAATCCATTGTTTTTCGTTAGTGGAGTTCTCGGTGAAACAAGGAAGTCCGCTGGCACCTGGACGTGCCTTTTTTCGAGAATCAACGCAAAACAGGTGTAAAGATGAACAACAAATTGATCAAGTTTTTAAACATCACCGGCCTGACCTGGTTCGTGCCAATCGTCAGAATATGCAACGGCGACAATCCTCAACAGCAAGTCAAGGCGTTATGGATGGCGATGGGGGTACCAATGGTTGCCTTCATCGGTTTTCTGATGTTATGGAATGTCGTAGCCCAACAAATTCAAACCAGCTTGGGCGCTCTTCCCGGACCGGTCGCGGTCTTTGAAGAGATCGATGCCTTAATGGACGACCATTATTCCGAACGGGAAAAGGAAGCCGAATTTTACGAGCGGCAGCGCCAGCGTAACGAGAAAAAGCTGGCTAACAATCCGAACGCGAAGGTCAAACTCCGTCCCTATACCGGCAAACCGACTTATCTGGACCAAATCGTCACCAGCCTTTATACCGTTTTTTCGGGTTTCCTGCTGGCAACGCTGGTTGCCGTGCCGCTTGGAATATTGTGCGGGATGAGCCGGGTCTTCAATACCGCCCTGAATCCGTTGATTCAAGTCTTCAAGCCGGTCTCCCCGTTGGCGTGGCTGCCTATCGTAACCCTGATCGTCAGCGCCGTCTATGTTACCAACGACGATTCCTGGTTCGAAAAGAGTTTTCTGACCTCGGCGATCACCGTTACGTTGTGCTCGCTATGGCCGACGCTGATCAATACCGCCGTCGGCGTATCGTCGATCGACAAAGACCTGGTGAACGTCGGTAAAGTATTGCGCTTGAATTACAGCACGCAGATCAAGAAAATCATTTTGCCGTCCGCCCTGCCGTATATTTTCACAGGCATGCGCCTGTCGCTCGGCGTGGGCTGGATGGTGTTGATCGCCGCCGAAATGCTGGCGCAAAACCCGGGCCTCGGAAAATTCGTCTGGGACGAATTCCAAAACGGCAGCTCGCACTCGTTAAGCAAAATCATGGTGGCCGTGTTCACGATCGGCATCATCGGCTTCATTTTGGACCGCATCATGCAATCGCTGCAAAACGTTTTTTCTTTCGGTAAAGCACTTTAAGGAGAACGCTATGGCCGCAGCTCAGCACCTGATTATCGACGACTTAAGGATGGATAAAGAGACCGCTTCGATGACGTCACAACCCCTAATTGAACTTAGAAACGTTTCCAAATCCTATGGCGACGGCGCCGAATACCATTCGATCCTGAGCGACATCAACCTTGACATTCATGAAGGCGAATTCGTGGCCATCGTCGGTTTTTCCGGCAGCGGTAAAACAACGTTGATTTCGCTGATAGCCGGGTTGATTCAGCCCAACCGCGGCGCCGTACTCAAGGCTGGTAAACCGATTACCGAACCGGCTCCCGACCGCGGCGTGGTGTTCCAAAAT
>JBNLFT010000257.1:0-3382 GCA_050305675.1 Methylococcaceae bacterium | reverse complement strand
GTGCAGGATATCACCGACACCCATAACGCCCGGTTGTTGCAACAGGTGCAAGGGCGTCTGCGCGAGCGGCTGGACCGGCTGGTTACGGTGCTCGTCGGGTTGGCCGAACGCCACCGCGATACGCCGATGTGCGGCCGCACCCATGGCCAACCGGGATTGCCGATCACCTTCGGCTTCAAGGCGGCCGGCTGGTTGGACGAGATTCATCGCCATCGGCTGCGCTTGCTCGAGGTCGGCGGACGCCTCGGGGTCGGCCAGTTGGCCGGCGGCGTCGGCAGTTTATCGTCGCTGGGCGGGGATGCATTGGCTTTGCAACAACGTTTCCTGGAAAAACTGGGGCTGCAAGCGCCAGCCATTTCGTGGACCGTTTCCCGCGACCGGCTGGCCGAATGGCTCAATCTGCTGGCGTTGATGGCCGCCAGCGCCGACCGCATCGGCCACGAAATCTACAATCTGCAGCGGCCGGAAATTGGCGAACTCAGCGAAGGTTTCGTCGCCGGTACGGTCGGCAGCATCACCATGCCGCAGAAACGCAATCCGGAGATTTCCGAGCATTTGGGGACGTTGGCGCGTCAGGTACGCTATCAGGCCGCCCAGATGACCGAGAATCTGGTCCACGATCACGAGCGCGACGGCCGCTCCTGGAAGTGCGAGTGGGCGATCGTGCCCGGCGCCTGTCTGGCGACCGACAAGGCGTTGGCCCTGCTGCTGGTTTTGCTCGAACGGTTGCAGGTCGACGACCGCCGCATGTTGGCCAATCTGCAGGCGACAAGGGGATTCATCCATGCCGAGCAAGTGATGCTGGCGTTGGCCCAAAGGCTCGGCAAACAAAGCGCCCATAGCTTGGTTTATCGGGTCGCGATGGCCGCCGGCGAAAGCTCGCCGGGGTTTAAGGACGCGCTGTTGGCCGAACCGGAAGTAACCCGGGTGCTCGATGCGCAAACGATCGACGGCCTGTTCGACCTGCAGCTAGCCACCGGCTGTTGCGGCCAGATGGTCGACCGCGTGTTGTCGGCGACAAGATCGTGGTCGAAGGGAGAGGGCGATGAGTGAGTCGACGGTTGGCGCGGTGAACGAGGAATTCTGGCGGCGCCTGCAGGATTTTCCGTCGGTATCGCTGTTGCAGGGAACGACGCCGCTGCAACCCTTGTATCGACTGAGCGAAATCCTGTCGGCCGAGGTTTGGTGCAAACGCGACGACTTGATTCCGTTCGGTCTGGGCGGCAACAAGATTCGCGGTTTGGACTTGCTGGCCGCCGACGCGTTGAGGTTGCGCGCCAATGTTCTGGTGACCGGCGCCGGCGTGCAATCCAATCATGTGCGGGCCAGCGCGATGACCGCCTGCCGTATCGGATTGCGCTGTCGCGCCGTGTTCTGGGGCGATCCTCCCGAGCGGTTCGACGGCAACTACCGCATCACCCGCATGCTGGGAACCGAAATCGTATTCACCGGCGACGACGACCGGCGCTCGGTGGACCGCGGGATTGCCGGCCAATGCGCGGAACTGGAACGCAACGGTTTTCGGCCCTATCCGATTCCGCGGGGCGGCGCGTGCGCGCTCGGCGCGCTGGGGCATGCGCTGGCGGCACGGGAACTTTATCGGCAGTGCCGGCATATGGGAATCGAACCGAAGACGATCGTGCTGGCGAGCGGTTCCGGCGGTACCCACGCCGGGTGGCTGGTGGGGACGCGGGCCTTGGGCCAGCCCTGGCGGATCGAAAGTTTTACCGTCAGCCGCGCCGCCGACGAGGTACGCTCGGAAATCGCCCGTTTGGCCAACGAGGCCGCCGGCTTGCTGAAACTGAATTGGCGGTTCGCGGTCGACGATGTGGTGGTGCACGGCGGGTTCATCGGCGACGGCTACGGCATTCCCAGCCCGGAAGCGGCCTCGGCCATCGTCCTGCTGGCCAGCGAAGAGGGCATGCTGCTGGATCCGACCTATACCGGGAAAGCGATGGCCGGCGTGCTGGGGCGGGCCGGCAACGGTCCCGGTTTCGATTATCCGCTGGTTTTTCTGCATAGCGGCGGCGAACCGGCTTTTTTCGCAGGGGATGGGCGATGGCTGAACACCTGATTATCATCGGCGGCGTGGCGGCCGGCAGCAAGGCGGCGGCCAGAGCGCGCAGGGTCGATCCAACATTGCGTATCACCCTGTACCAGGAGGAGGCCGAGGTGTCCTACACCGCCTGCGGTCAACCTTATTATTTGAGCGGCGTGATCGCTGAGCGGGAATCGCTGATCATCAGGCGGCCCGAAGATTTTGCCGGCGACGGCATCGAGGTCAAGGTCAATCACCGGGTTACCGCATTGGACGCGGTTCGGCGCACGGTGACCGTGCTCGACCGGGAGCGCGAGCGCAGCGAGGTCGTTGCCTTCGACCGCTTGATTATCGCTACCGGCGCCCGCAGCCTGGTCCCCGACGTTCCGGGATGCCGGCTGGACGGCGTCGTCACCTTGCGCGGCCTGGACGAGCTGGATCGTTTCCGCAATGTGTTGGACGCTGCGCGTCCGCAGACCGCGGTGATCGCCGGCAGCGGCTATATCGGTCTGGAAATGGCGGAAAGCTTGAGCGAACGGGGAATAAGGGTAACCTTGCTCGGCCGCAACAAGCAGGTGTTCTCGCGCCTGGACGAAGAGATGAGCAGACCGATACACGATTACCTGCTCGAGCGGAAGGTCAACGTCGTTACCGGCGATGGTATCGCCGGTTTGACCGGCAACGGCGGGCGAGTGGTCGAACTGACGACCTTTTCCGGGCAAAAACTGCCGGCGGATCTCGTCGTCTTGGCGTTGGGCGCGCTGCCGAACGTAGAGCTGGCGAGGCAGGCCGGGATTAAACTCGGCAGCACCGGCGCGATCGCCGTCGAACAACGCATGGAAACCAACGTCAAGGGGATCTTTGCCGCCGGCGACTGTGCCGAAAGCCGGCATCGGCTGACCGGCTTGCCGATCTGGCAACCGCTCGGCGATATCGCCAATCTGCACGGCCGGGTGGCGGGCGAGAACGCTGCCGGCGGCGACGCCCGTTTTCCCGGCGTGATGGGCACCGCGATCTGCAAGACCTTCGATTTGAATATCGGTCTGACCGGCCTGACCGAAAGGGCCGCCCGCGCCGTCGGCTTACCGACGGTGAGCGTCGTGACCCAGGCCCGCGACAAGGCGCGCTATTATCCGGGAGCCCGCGGACTGACGTTGAAATTGGTGGCCGATGCCGGTAACGGGCGTTTGCTGGGCGCGCAGGCAGTGGGCGTGGGTGCGGTCGACAAGACCATCGATATCGCCGCCACGGCGCTGCTCGGCAAGGTGCCGCTGGCCTGTGTCACCGTCTCTTCATCCGGGTTGATCACCGTCAACGTGTAGACACCAGTATCATCGTAGATCA
>JBNLFT010000256.1:0-3477 GCA_050305675.1 Methylococcaceae bacterium | reverse complement strand
CAACCGCTTTTTGGCCTCGTTCGCCGGCGAGCCGCTGTCGGATGCCGCCTATTTCCAATGGCTGGAACTGATGCGGCAAGTCGACGAACGGGCGCGAGTGCCGGAATTCGCCAATTTACCGGCCGAGGCAAAAACGCAAATCGTTGCCCTGTTGCCGGCCGGATCGAGCTTTCGCGAACACCTGCGAAGCTGCGGCCGCCTGTTGATCGAGGCCACCGCCCGCTCTCCGCATGCGCGCCGGGAATTGGCGGACGCCGCGCTGGTGCCCGACGACTACCTGAGCTGGCGACGCGTCGCCGGCCTCTATCCTCTGGCCCGCTGGTTCGCCGCATACGGCGTAAACGACCTGCACCGGGAATTGCAACAACCCTTCGAGTTGGCACCCGAGCAAATACCGGTCTCGGGCCGGTTGATCCGTTACCTGCCGAAAGCCAGCGACACGGCGGAACGGGAGGAAATCGGGGCCATGCTGGAGGAGGCATACCGCAACCCCCTTAAACTTCCGCTGTTGCAAAGCGACCGTCTCGATCGGCTGTACGCCCGCTTCGCCCCGGTTTGGGAAATCGACACCTTGAACGGCAACGACGCGATCGGCAAGGTCGCAATTTCCGAAGCGGGTAAACCGAAGGTCGACGGCAAGTCCCCGACAGTTTACGTTCAATCGGCTTATACCCGATTTCACGGCGAAAACCTGCTGCAACTGATATATCAAGTCTGGTTTCCGGCGCGGGAAAAAACCGGTTGGTTGGATCTTTACGGCGGCGAGCTGGACAGCGTCATCTGGCGGATTACCCTGGACCCCCGGGGACGTCCGATCGCCTATGACAGCATCCATGCCTGCGGCTGTTATTATCTGTTGTTTCCGGCCGCCGGCTACCGCGCACTTGCCGGCAGCGGCGAGAACGAGCCGGTATTGTCGCCGCGGCGCATCGAAAGCGATCCCTTTGCTCATCGGCTGGTCGTTCGGCTGGCGGCAAGGACCCATTATTTGCAACAGGTCTCGCCGCAACGGGAAGCGGCCGAAGGCAAACCCTACGTCCGGCGGCCGTATCGGAAGTTGCGCTCGCTGCCCGGCAAGGACGGCAGCCGCTCCAATCCGTTCGGCCGCGACGGCATCATCGACAGCAGCGCCCGCGCCGAACGCTTCTTGCTGTGGCCTTTCGGCGTCGCCAGCCCCGGCGCGATGCGGCAATGGGGCCGCCATGCCATCGCCTTCATCGGACGCCGGCATTTCGACGATGCCGATCTGCTGGAAAAACTGCTGGCTCGGGAAAAGACGCAAGAAGGGGTATCCTTCGACTATACTAACCAAGGAAACGGCGAATAAATCCGGCCGGGATTGACCGGCATTTCCCCATCCGAGCACCAGAAGAGACCTTTCGTGAGCGAACACAACATCAAAAATATCCTCTATGTCGAAAACGGGATCGGCTACGGCGGTGCGATCATCTGCCTGCGCCACCTGGTCCGCAACCTCGATCGCACGCGCTACCGTCCGCTGGTGGTTACCGGCCGCACCGGCCCGCATTATCGGGAAATCGCCCAAGAGGCGGAGTGGCGCCACATTGCCGACCGGCGCCTCGATGTTGTCGGCATGCGCCGCCGGCTGGATCAGGCGTCTTGGGCGGGCCGAGTGCCCGGCCTTCGCTGGGTGTTCAACCAGCTGTTGGCAAGAGCGGACGATTTGGGAAATTTCCTGCCGTTCTTCCTGCAACTGCTGTGGACGGCGTGGCAGTTCAAGGCCGACCTGGTCCACGCCAACAACGAACCTTTGTGCAACCGCGCCGCACTGCTGGTCGGCAAGTTCCTGAATATCCCGATCGTCTGCCACGTTCGCGGCAGCCTTGACGGGTCCCGCATGATGGCCTGGTCCTACAGCCTTCCCAATCATTTCGTTTCGGTCTCGCAATGGGTCTCCCGGAATATGCAGCAACAATTGGGCGTTCCCGCGGACGACATCAGCGTCATCTACGACGGCATCGAATTGGAAAAACTCGACCTCGAGGCCGACGGCCAGGCCTTCCGCAAGCAGTACGGACTTGACGATCAAACCTTCGCAGTCGGCTTGGTAGGCCTGCTGATTCCGTGGAAAGGGCAGGAACTGTTTCTCGAAGCGGCGGCGCTGTTGCGCGGCAAGATACCCAATCTGAAAATGCTGATCATCGGCGGGACGCCCGACGAATGCGTCTCTTACGAAAAAATGCTCAAACAACGGGTCGCCGACGAGGGGCTCGGCGAGACCGTCGTCTTTACCGGCCACGCCAGCAAAATGGAGCCGGTCTACAACGGCCTGGATGTCGTCGTTTCCGCCTCCACCTCGCCGGAGCCGCTCGGCACCGTCGTCATCGAAAGTCTCGCGCTGGCCCGCCCGTTGATCGGTCCCGACCACGGCGGGGCGGCGGAAATGATCGAGCACGAACGCACCGGACTGCTATTCCGGCACGGCGATGCAAAATCGTTGGCCAATGCGATCGAGACCTTTTACAATCACCCTGAATTGCGGAAGTCGCTGGGCGCCAACGCCCGTAACCACGCCTTGCAAACCTTCGCGGTGGAAAACCATGTCGCTCAGGTGCAAGCAGTATACGAGCGGCTGTTCGCCGGCTGAACGGCGACCGGGCCGGCGTCACGGGTTCAAAGGGTAGTTCGGTTATCGCAACGCGGCGTTAGTTTGAGAACTGCCGGCCTAATCGGTATTTCCCCGGTGCACCGATGCAACGGCGAAATTAAGCGCTATTTGCGAGATTCGGCAACATCGGCTTTTCGTTGACCGAGCGCCGGATATTCCCCCGAGAATTTTTCGACGCCTCGCTTGGGCAGCCGGCGGGCAAATCCGATCCGGAATTTCTGCTACCGGTTTAGTTACCCGTTTCTTTACCTTGACAACGCGATCACCGGAAGCGGCGCGGCTTGGCCTTTCGCGCATGCACGTGCGCATGCAAAACCGTAGGACATACGCGGCGATAAATCGTATTATTGAAATCCGTTCGACATCCAGCGAACGGTTAGACTAGGGAGTTTACGGATGCTACGCATCATCCTCAGCGCCAGCAATGCCATGGCGAAATGGCTGCGACACGATTTCCTCGACGGACTGCCGCGAATGCCGAGCCCCGACGGGAAACGCATAGGAACGCAGCCGTTAACCACCGACGGCAGACAGATCAGCTGGCAATGCCACGTGATTAACAATCGCCCTCACTCGAACGCCTGGACGGTAATCGCAACCGAAGCATACAGCCGCTACACGTTATTGATACCTTACTCCGATGCGCCGAGCCTAGCGGACTTCGAAAAAGAGCTGCTGCGGCGCTGGGCCAACGATCTGGCGTATTTGTGCGTTGACAGCAAAGCGTTAACGGAGAACGATCTGCCGGCCTTGCTGCAACAATTTATCGAATGCGAAAAATCATTGGTCTGGTACCGCAATACCGACATGAGCGTTAACGGCCATGTTGCCGATGCCGAACAATGGGT
>JBNLFT010000255.1:0-3546 GCA_050305675.1 Methylococcaceae bacterium | reverse complement strand
CTTCGCCGATAGTTTCGACGACATCTCGATCATTCCCAATTTCATCCTGACCCCGTTGAGTTATTTGGGTGGGGTGTTTTATTCGGTAACCATGCTGCCGGAAATCTGGCAAACGATTTCGCTGGGCAATCCGATCCTTTATATGATCAACGCCTTCCGTTTCGGACTGATCGGGGTGACCGACGTCGACATAACGATCGCATTCGCAATTACCGGCGGTTTTATCGTTCTGCTGACGCTTTTCAGTCTGTTCCTGCTGCACAAGGGTGTGGGCATTAAGAATTGAGCGCAGACGATCGTAGACACAGGAACCGACGATGACCGGTTATTTCCGCGGCCCGCCGTTGACGGCTCACGTTTTGTTGCTAAGCGTGACTCTCGGTTTGATTTCGCCGCTGCTGAACAGTTGGCTGGGGCCGCCGATAACGATTCTGGTCTGCTTGGTTCTCGGACTATGCTATGCCGTGTTGGCCCTGCTTTGGGCATCCGGGGGGAAACGCTGATCGTCTCGTTCGGATGGCGACACGGAAGGTGCCGCGGGTGCGGCGCAATTCGGACGGCGCCTTTGGGGGTAAGATCGGCGACCGGAATTAGGGAGTCGATTGCCTCGTCCGGCGTCGCCGTTAAGGATCGAGAATCTCTCTCAGGCCCTGCGGGTTCTTGATCTCGATCAGTTTGTTTTTGACCAGAATCAATTCGTCCTGTTGAAATTTTTTCAGCAGCCGGCTGACGGTTTCCAAGGCCAGGCCAAGATGATTGCCGATCTCCTGGCGGGTCAGCGACAGGGTGAAGGAGGAGGAAGAAAATCCGCGCCTTTTTAAACGCTCTCCGAGGCTGATCAAAAAATAGGCCAGCCGTTCCTCGGCTGGACGCTTGCTTAACACCAGTTGATCCTTGTCGATGTTGACCTTTTCACCAGTATGGCGGAACAATTCCCGGGTCAGTCCGGGGACATTGCGGAACAGTTCCTCCATGTTGGAGGCCGGTAAAATGCAGAAGCTGGTGGTTTCCAGCGCGATCGCCGAACATTGGTGCAAATCGCGGGACAGGCCGTCGAAGCCGAGAAGTTCGCCGGGAAGAAGAATGTTCAGAATATGCTCGTTGCCGTGCGGGTCGCAGGCGACCAATTTTGCGCTGCCGGACTTGATCGCCAACACACCCTTGAAATTATCGCCTTCGTGATAAATGAATTCGCCGCGCTGCAATGTCCTTCGCGCTTTCACGACCCTGCTGATATTTTCGATTTCCTGTTGCGATAAGCCGCGCGGCAGGCATATCTTGTCCAGACCGCAGTTATTGCAACTGACTTGTTTGAGCATGGGTAAATCCTATTCCCGTTAAAAGGCAGGCAATTATACAGCAATTTGCGGAAATACCGCGCAGTATCAGCCGATCAAGCCGGCAAACGGCCGTACCGAAACCAATTCGCCGGCCGCCACATCGCCCCGGTCGTGTTCCAGGACAATGAAGGCATTAGCTAGGCTCATGGAACGCAATATCCCCGAACTTTGCGGGCCGGTCGATCTGACCGTCCATTCCCCGCAAGGATTTCGCTCGATGATACCGCGCACGATTTCGGTACGTCCCTCTTTCTTGCGCAGATTCTCGCTACAGGCGACGGTCAGCGTGGGCGCCAGGGGCTTGTCGACGATGCCCAGCATTCTTTCGACGGCGGGCAGCACGAATGTATAAAAGGATACCAACACGGCGACCGGGTTGCCGGGCAGGCCGAAGAAAATACTATCATGCAGCTGGCCGAAAGCCAACGGTCGCCCCGGTTTGATGGCTATTTTCCAGAAATCCAGCCGGCCCGACGAACCAAGGGCGGATTTCGTGTAATCGGCGTCGCCCACCGATACGCCGCCCGAGCAAACGATCATGTCGACGCACCGAGCGGCAGCGTCGAATCGCTTTTGTAAACTGCCGGGATCGTCGGCCAGAATGCCGAGATCGATCAGCTCGATGTCGGGCCGGGTCAGCGCGGCCATCAGGCTGTAACGGTTGCTGTCGTATACGCCGCTGGCCGCGCGCGGCTCGCCGAGCGGATGAATTTCGTCGCCGGTGGAGGCGACGGCGATACGGAGCTTACGCTTGACCTTGATTTCGGCAATGCCCAGCGAAGCCAGCAGACCGATATCGGCCGGGGTCAGCCATCGTCCCGCCTTCAGAACCGTCGTGCGCTGTCCGATGTCCTCGCCGGCCAAACGGATATTCTGTCCGCGCCGATGGCGATTATCGATACGGATTTTGCCGTCGGCGACACTCGCCTGCTCTTGCATCACGACGCAGTCGGCGCCGGCGGGTAGCGGGGCGCCGGTGGTGATGCGGATACACTGGCCGGGCTGCAACCGGCCTTGAAATACCTGCCCTGCGTAAACATGGCCGGCAATCGACAGTTCCCGGCAGCCGTGCCGTGGAACGTCGCTGCTAAGGATCGCATATCCGTCCATCGCGGCGTTGTCGTGGCCGGGCACGTTAAACGGGGCATGGATCGTTTCCTGCAGCGTGCGGCCGCAAGCCTCGGACAAATCGAGCTGTTGGTATCCATCGATGCCGCCAGTCGCAGCGAGAACCCTGATTAGCGCCTGGTCGACCGAAAGCAGCCCGGGCTCCCGGCTATCGGTGCAGTTGGGTTGTGTGCTGATCATGGCTATTTGACGACGTAATCCTTGGAATCGCTCAGCTGCAGGTTATCGCGCCAACTGATGGTGATGGTGTCGCCTTCCTGCGCTTCTTTTAACAGAAACGTGAAAAAAGGGTCCTTGGCCATGGCACCGCCCAAATTTGCCGATACAATGAGTTGATCGTTGTGTTTGACGTAGATTTCCTGGATGAAGTGGGCCGGGACCAGTTCACCGGTCACTTTGTCGCGTCTGCGCCCGTTTTCCATCGGATGGGCGATCAGTGTTCTGATCTGGAGTCCGCCGTCGACGCGTTTGCTGCGGATTCTGATGCTGGATTTTTTAGCCACCGCAGCCTCCGATGCTGACGTCGACGGGGCGGTTGGTCCGCAACAATTGTTCGCCGGTGTCGGCAATGGCGATCACGTCGCAGCTTTCCGCCATCTTGATTCGGGCTTTCAGATATACCGCGACAGCCGCTGTTAACGAAAACTCGGCGGCCAGCGGGACCGGATTTTTTTCCACCAGCAAATAGACTTTATTGACGTTGTCCAAATCGCTTTTGATCGTGATCGGGACGATCGCTCCGTTTTCCGCCGTTTTCGGCGCTTTGATCGAAATCCGATTACTGTCGACGATTTCGCGGTCCTGAAACAACCGTTTCAACGTTTGTTCGAGATTGCCGGCGCTAAAGAAATCTTCTCGCCACTGAGCGTGAGCAGATCCCGGTCTTAGCATACCGGTTACGGCAAACACGCTGAACGCGCCCAGCGAGGCGCTGCACTGTAGAAATTGTCTGCGGTTGTAGGGCATAAGGTTTCCTTGCTAGATCGTTAATGCTCGAACAAGCGGCAATAGGCGCGGGCCGACTGTTCCGGAGCGCAGTCGAAGACTCCGCCGATGACGGCCAACAGATCGGCACCGG
>JBNLFT010000254.1:0-3588 GCA_050305675.1 Methylococcaceae bacterium | reverse complement strand
GATCACGTCGACGCCGGCATCCATTAGACCGTCCGCCAACGCTCGCTTCAACGACTCCGACGTCAATCGTACATCGCCGCCGATGGCAACCGATGTTGCGTTTAAGAATTGGCCGGTCGCGCGGCCGATCCGGTAGGCGATGTCTTCGTTCAATTCCGTGCCTAGTTGGCCGCGGATGTCGTAGGCTTTAAAGCAGGTCAGTGATTCCATGATATTCGAACCTTGGGTTGCTGTCGAAGTAGGTAGTAACAAGCATAGCTTGTTCGGCCATTGGTTGCGGTTCGCCCAAAATTTTCGGGCAAGTTAGGCGCTTCGGCAAGAACAACTATCGTCCGTTCATTCCGTTACGACAGGGATCTTGCCGATCTTGGCTTGCCATCGTTTCGGTGCGGTGTTGTGTATCGATTCGCCCCGGCTGTCGACTGCCACGGTGACCGGCATGTCCTCGACGACGAATTCGTGGATCGCTTCCATGCCGAGGTCTTCGAAGGCGACGACGCGCGCCCGGCGGATGGCCTTGGACACCAGATAGGCGGCGCCGCCGACGGCGATTAACGAGACCGCCCGGTGTTTTTTGATTGCCTCGATCGCCTGCGGTCCGCGTTCGGCCTTGCCGATCATACCCAACAGTCCAGTATGGTCCAGCATTGCGTCGGTAAACTTGTCCATTCTGGTGGCCGTTGTGGGCCCGGCCGGCCCCACGACTTCGTCGCGCACCGGATCGACCGGGCCGACGTAATAGATGAATTTATTGTTGAAATCGATGTTTTCCGGCAGCGGCTGTCCGTGTTCGAATAGTTCGACCAGGCGCTTGTGGGCCGCATCGCGACCGGTCAACAAGGTTCCGCTCAATAACAGCGTTTCGCCCGGTTTCCAGTCGGCGATATCGTCTTTTCTTAAGCTGTCCAGATCGACGCGGCGGGCGGTTTGTCCGGCATCCCAACTGATCTTGGGCCAATTCTCCAGCGTCGGCGGCTGCAACAGTGCCGGCCCGGAACCGTCGAGTACGAAATGGGCATGGCGGGTGGCGGCGCAGTTGGGGATCATTGCCACCGGTTTGTTGGCGGCATGGGTCGGATAATCCCTGATCTTGACGTCGAGTACCGTGGTCAGACCGCCCAGTCCCTGAGCGCCGATGCCGAGGGCGTTGACCTTGTCGTACAGCTCCAGCCGCAATTCCTCCACTGCATTGTTGGCGCCCCGGGCCAGCAAGTCCTGGATGTCGATCGTTTCCATGCAGGCCTGTTTAGCCAGCAGCATTGCCTTTTCCGCGGTGCCACCGATGCCGATGCCGAGGATGCCCGGCGGACACCAGCCGGCGCCCATGGTCGGCACCGTACGCAACACCCAATCGACGATACTGTCGGAAGGGTTGAGCATGACGAATTTGGATTTCGCCTCTGATCCACCGCCCTTGGCGGCCACTTCGACCGCTACGGTATCGCCCGGCACGACTTCCATGTGCACCACGGCGGGTGTGTTGTCGCCGGTGTTGACGCGTTTGCCGGCAGGGTCGGACAGGATGGAGGCGCGCAAGACGTTGTCGGGATGGGTATACGCCCTGCGAACGGCGTCGTTGACCATGTCGATCACGCCCATCGTGGCATCCCATTGCACGTCCATGCCGATCTTCAGGAACACCGTGACGATGCCGGTGTCCTGGCAAACCGGCCGCCGCCCTTCCGCGCACAAACGGGAATTGATCAGGATCTGGGCGATAGCGTCCCTGGCTGCCGGACTTTGTTCCTTTTCGTAGGCGGCATGCATGGCGCGGATGAAATCCAGCGGGTGATAGTAGGAAATGTACTGCAGCGCATCGGCAATACTCTGAATGAAATCATCCTGGCGGATTACGCTCATATCGAAGTCCTCTAAAGTTTTTGGGCTAGCTCGTCAGCCATCGAATAGAGCCGGTAGTCGGTGTTCCGGTATGCGTGGCATGTTTGGCGAGCAGTCTATCGGCAGGCGGTTCCCGCTTTATCGACGTTCGTGTTCGGCAACAAACGTTCGCAACGCCGACTCGTCGAACGGCCAGTTCAGTTCCCGCCGGCTGCCGCGGTGGTAAAGAACCGGGATGCGCGTTCCGTAGCATTCGAACCATTCGCTGTCGTCGGCGATCTCTTTTTTCTTGTAGGGGATAGGAATCGCTGACCGTTCGAGCAGTTGTTCCGCCAGTTCGCACAAATGGCAACCTTCGGTGCCGAAAAGGTAAAAAAGAGTATCTTCGTTCATTGGTGCTTGGTCAATCGGTCGAGATAACCCAACATCAAGGCCGACGTTACCAGCGTTAAATGAATCAGAACATACCATTGCAATTTTCCGTTGTCGGTTTGCTGGACATTCATGAATATCTTGAGCAGATGGATCGATGAGATGGCGACGATCGACGAAGCGACTTTCATTTTCAGCGAGCCATAATCGTGTGTGCCCAGCCAGCCCAGCTTTTCCGCATTGGCGCCAATATCCATCTGGGAAACGAAATTCTCGTAACCGCTGAACATGACGATCACGGTCAGGCTGCCGACCAACGTCAGGTCGATCAGCGTCAACAGTTTCAGGATTAGATCCGACTCCTCGGTTTCCAGCAAGTGTGGGATAAAATGATACAGTTCCTGGAAAAATTTGACCGACAAGGCCAGCAAACCGATGCTGAGGCCCAGGTAGATCGGTGCCAGTATCCAACGGCTGGCATACATGGTGCGTTCCATGGTGCGTTCGAGCGCTTCTTTTGCGGACATGATTCGTTTCCGTGAGTTACTGGTGCAAGTGCGACGAAAGCCAACGTTCGGCCGCTTCGCGGCTCATGCCTTTGCGCTGCGCGTAGTCGTTCAATTGATCGTGATCGATCTTGCCGATATTGAAATATTGTGATTCCGGATGCGAGAAATACCAGCCGCTGACGGCAGCCGCGGGCGTCATGGCATAACTTTCCGTCAGTTCGATGCTAGTACTGGGGGTTACATTCAATAAAGCGAACAATTTGCCTTTCTCGGTATGGTCGGGGCAGGCGGGATAGCCCGGTGCCGGGCGGATGCCTTGGTAGGATTCCGCGATCAGCGCCTCGTTGTCGTGGTCTTCTTCGGCGTAACCCCAGTATTCCTTTCTCACTGTTTCATGCAAATATTCGGCGAAAGCTTCCGCCAAGCGGTCGGCCAGCGCTTTTAGCATGATGGCGCTGTAATCGTCGTGATTGCGCTCGAACTCCTGCAGTTTATTCTCGATGCCGATGCCGGAGGTAACTGCGAAGCCGCCGATATAATCGGCCTTTCCGCTGTCGACCGGGGCGATGAAGTCGGCCAGGCAATAATTGGGGCGTCCCGGCGCCTTGACGTTTTGCTGGCGTAAATGATGCAAGACTTCCAGTTGTTCGCTGCGCGTTTCGTCGGTATATAGAATGATGTCTTCGTCGCGGCTATTGGCCGGGAAAAAGCCGATCACCGCTCTTGCTTCCAGCCATTGTTCGGAAATGATCTTGTGCAGCATGACCTGGGCGTCGTCGAACAGTTTTCGGGCCTCGTCGCCGATGATCTCGTCCTCGAAAATAGCCGGATAGCGGCCGGATAGCTCCCAGGTGTGGAAGAACGGTGT
>JBNLFT010000253.1:0-3595 GCA_050305675.1 Methylococcaceae bacterium | reverse complement strand
TGCCCCGCGCCCAGTAACCGATCTTGTCTGAAATCGGGATTGCCGGCGGCCGCCTGCTTCCGTTTGCGGGCGCTATCTACCACCGCAGGCAGATCGTTTCCGGCATAAATATCGAGCACCGGAACGCGTAGCTTTTCCAAAAACGCAAGCGTTTGCGCATGTTCGTCACCCGTGTCGGGAACCGCCAGGCTGATCGCAACCAGCGCAGCAATCCGTTGCCCGTCGTCGCCGATTCCGTACAGTCCCATCAAGGCCCCCAGGCCGTAACCGATAACGACGATATTGCCTTCGCCGGACTCCTGCAAATAGGCAAGACAGGCCTTAAGACGGGCTTTGCTCTCGGGAAACAATGCATAATACTCGGACTCGCCGGCGCCGTTCTCTCGAAGCGGCATTTGCAGCGCCACCGTATTCCAACGGTGCTGCGGCAATGTCGTTCTGAGAGCGCGTACCACGCCGTTGTGGTTGGGGAATCCGTTGCGGTCGTGCAATATGATGGCCGTACCCAACGGCTCGGCGGCAAGCGCTTTGGTGTGGATCGCCAAAAACGGCCGACCGTTTTGCTGCAGGCTGACGATCTCCCCTACCTTCACCGACCGCTTGACCCATTCGGCATATTCCAGTTCGCGGGCTATATCGCCGCCGTGGGACCGCAGCGGCGTCAGCAGCAGGACCGCCAGCAGTATAATCGCTCTCGTCATAACTTAAACTCGTCGCTGTAGAAACCGCTGCCGGTATAGTGCCGATGCAGGTGACGCAGCAACACCATAATGACCGAAGCGACGGGTAACGCCAGCAACACGCCGAGAAAACCGAATAATTGCCCGCCCGCCAGCACGGCGAATATCACCGCAACCGGATGCAATCCGATCTGATCGCCAACCAGCCACGGAGTCAGCAGCATACCTTCCAGCGCCTGGCCAACCATGAACACGATCGCAACCGGCACCAAATACATCGGATCGTGGAACTGCAATAACGCGGCCAGACAGGCGGCGACTATGCCGACGATCGCTCCCAAATAGGGCACGAAACTGACCAATCCGGCGAGCATGCCGATCAGCAGCGCCAATTCGAGCCCGGTCAACCACAGCCCGGTACTGTATATCGTCCCCAATGCCAACATCACGTAAAACTGGCCGCGCATGAATGCACCCAATACCAGATCGGATTCGCTGGCGAGCTTGCCGATCGTCGCGGCAAAGCGGCGGGGAAACAAGTCGTGTACGTTGGCGACCAGATCGTCCCAGTCGCGCAGCAGATAAAACGTAATTACCGGGATCAGCAACAAGTTCATCAACCATTCCAAGATCACCGTGCCCGAATGAGAAACCGAACCGATCACGGTGGCGGCGATACCGCCGGCTTTCTGCCAATGCGTTTTCAGGACCTCGATCAGTTTTCCACTGTCGAAGGGCTCGACCTCGATATCGAGCGAATATTTCAGCTGCGGGATCAATTCGCCGTTCAACCACTGAACGTAACCGGGCAATTTGCTCAGGAACAAGGAAATCTGCGACTCGACGCCGGGAATGACAATCAGCAGCACGGCGACCGCGAACACCGTGAGGCTGACAAAAACCAATCCTACCGCCGCCGTGCGGCCGAGCCGCCAGGATTTGACCGTGGTGGATTCGAGCCTATCTACCAACGGATCTCCGAGGTATGCAAAAATCGCCGAAATCGCGAAAGGCAACAGTATCGGACCCAACAGGTAGAGCATCCATCCGAGGAACAAAACAGACGCAAGGGCCAGCCATTTTTGAGAATCGGTCACGATTGATTCCTGTCGCGAACTAAATATGAATGCACGCGCTACGAAAGCGCCGGTGAAATGCCCGGGAGATTGCCGGCTACGCTCTGATTGTAGCCGATTAAAGGTCTTAGGTTGAAATGTGCGGGACGAAAAAGATTGCCGCCGGGGACCGACGGCAATCTTCGGTATCTATTGTAGACTTAAGAAACCGGCGACTGCCGCGCTGATCAGACCCAACAGCACGGCGATGAGCCATAACCACAATCTATTGACCGCGCTTTTTTTCTCGACCCGGCTAACGCCTTCGATACGGGCGTTGACCGCTTTCGATTTTCCTCCGCTGTCGCTCTCGATTTCAAAATAAATAGTATCCCCTTTTACCGGCCGGCGTGCCGAACCCCTTAACGCCGAAATATGAATGAAAACGTCCTGGCTGCCGTCGTCGGGTTTAATAAAACCGAATCCCCTTTCGTCTTTCCAGGTCTTCAAAAAACCTCTCTTCTCTGTCTTTGTCATATCATTACCTACTTCATAACCACTACTTCTCTTTGTCAGCCTCCCTGCCGCGACGGTAACAGAGCGGGACGGCTGTCGAATCCGTTACCCCTGTCCCGAACGTCACCGCCGAATCATCAGGTCCTAAGGATTGCCTGACGGCCCCTGATGATAGATCCATTCGCTTACCGGTTGGCCGGCAAGCAAATGCCGTTCGATTATCGTATCCAATTTCCGATCGTCGATCCCATAATACCAAACGCCGTCGGGTTGCACGCAAAGCAACGGACCGGATTTGCAGGTGCCTAAACAACCAACCCGGCAGCGAATGACCCGGGAATTGCCGTCGTCCAGTCCGGCCTGTTTTAATTTGGCTTTCAGCAAATCGTACAACGCCTGTCCCTCGCCGTGCTCGCAGCATTTGGAACCCACGCAAACCAACACCTGGCGTTTGTAGTTTTTCATGCTCGGTTTGATCGTTTCTGTCATCGTCATTCTCAAAAAACTCAATGCATAACGTCACGGCACTCGCGCTGGCAACGACCGCAGCAGCAGTACGCACGACACGGGCGGTGCAACAAAAACCTGAGGCAACAACGGGAGCACTCGGAAAAAGGCAAGGTTAGCTTAAGTATAACCCAGCAAATTGGTAGGAAAAATAAGAAATGAAAGAACGAAAATAGGGGACCGCGTGCCGGTCCCCGCTGCTTTCCGATCGGGTTATCTAACTTTCTTGTCGATCAACACTTTATCGTCGATCACCAGCTTGGAAACGCCGCCCAGCGAAATATGTAGCGTGCACGAGGCGGTTTTAAAATTATCGCCCGTTTCTCCGACCCATTCCATCGTTACGTAGGTCGCTTTATCGGTGTCGGTTTTGGAAGGAAAATACACTTGCGTACCGGTTTTTTCCTTGATCAGTTGCGGACATTTTTGATTCGCCATGGTTTGCATGGACGATACCGCCCGAATCATCGAGGCGGCTTCCTTTTGCTCGGCGGTTTGTTGTTTGCTGCCGCCGACCATGATGAATCCTACAACGATGGCGCCAATCACCGCAGCGATTACTTTTTGCGTATTACCCATTAGACTCTCCTAATTTATTATTATCGGAAACGACCCGCCGCACGTTTTCTAAACGAAACAGCATGTAAATAACAAGACGGCCGCATGTCATTTCCTTGAGGATTCTATGCCAATTATCGCCTATCGGCAATCGCGCATCGTCCCCCCGGACCGGACGAAGCGAACCGTCTCGGTTACGGATTTCGCCGCCTAGTCGCAGTGCCTGTACCAAGCGCGCGGATTGCCTGATCCCGCCACCTGGGCGATCCAGTCTTCCAA
>JBNLFT010000252.1:0-3605 GCA_050305675.1 Methylococcaceae bacterium | reverse complement strand
CAACATTTTTTCCGCGGCCGGATTCATAAACTCAACACGCCCCTTGCGGTCGGTGGCGATCACCGCATTGTCGACGGCCTTTAGCGTCACCCTGGCTTTTTCGTGTTCCTTGAATAACGAATGCCCCAATTGCTCGAGTTTTCGCCAACTACATAGCGGAAAGGCGAGTACCAAGCAAAGCAGCGTCGACATCGGAGCGAACCACAATTGTAGCTGACCCAACAACAGCCAACCGCAGACCCAGGTCAGCGCCGAAAACGCCAACATTACCAGCAACGCCGATCTGGGCCTTAACAAGGGATACAGCGCCACCGGAACCACTATCAACAGCAGCGACAGCAATGTGTACGCCGGCAACCCAAGCGGATGAATCAACCGCCCCGACTGGATCGCGGCCAACGCATTGGCCTGAAACTCAACCCCCGTCATCAAGCTGTCGGCTTTCGATACCGGGGTGGCGATCCTCCGCCCCAGTCCTTCGGCCGTCATGCCCACCAGGACGATCTTGCCTTGCAGCTGCCGGCGGACCTCCTCCTTCAACAGCACGTCGACGAACGAGATTCGCTTGAAATACCCGGGCGGCCCGGCAAAAGGAATCAGCACCGGTTGCGCGGGGATGGTCTCCAACGGTGGGCTGTCGAGACCTGCCAGACGGTGCAGCGCCAGCGCCATCGCCGGTAGGCTGTCGCCGGCCTCGAGAATTATCCGAGGTTCAAGCTGCCGGGCGATGCCTTGATTATCGAACAACATATTGACATGCGCCAGATGCGCCGCTTCGGCGATCGGCGTGATCGGCTTGACCACCATCACGTTCGGACTTTCACCGCTGGTCAGCACCGGCAACACGACCCGCCCGCTGCGAAGTATCGTCTCGGCCAGGAAACGGTCGCCCTGCGGCTGCTGTGGATCGGCTTCCATGAATAGAATGTCCAGTCCGATTGCCGCCGCCTTCGCAACCTCCAACTGCTTTAACAGGCGTGCGTGCGTCGCCCGCGGCCACGGCCAGCGCCCCAAAATCCGCAGGCTGGCTTCATCGATCGCGACAATGACGATGTTGTCGTCGACCGGCTTGCTGATCGCGGCCGATTCGAGATCGTAAACCAGATTGTCCCATCGTTCCATGACCCGTGATTCCTTTAGCGACACCGACACGACGAGCAACGCCACGGTCAGAAAAACCGTTACCAGCAGTTGTTTGGACGGAGACAGCGCAGGCATCGAACGGGCCGTTCAAACTCTACAGGGCAAATAGCGCGAACAACGGCAGCAACAACAAGAACCAATACGGATTGTCGTAAGGCACGTCGACAGTTTGCGGAGCGCCGAACGGACCGATAAAACCGTCCGGATCGATGGTACGGACGCGGACAAAATATTCGCCAGCGTCCGGCCTCGGGATTTCGAAACCGGGCTGCTCGGTCCGCTGATCGACCAGCAGCTCGCTGAATTCCTCGTCCTCGGCCATCTGAAAATGGAAGGTCTGGCCTGGCAAACCGCCGCGGGAGCGAATCATCAACGTCTGCTCGGAAATGTCCGCTGCGTCGAGTTCGGGCGCCGGCGGAATCCGGCGCAACAATTGACCGTCGCTGAAAGGACCGTCCCCTTCCCGATCGATCGCCGCCACCCGCCAATAATATTTGCCGATCGGCAACGGCTCGGTCAAGGTCGTTTCGTTGTCGGCAATCTCCGCCCGGTCGAACACCACATCGGAAAACTCCGGATCGGCGGCGACTTGCACGTGATAGCGCAAATCCCCTTGCAACCGGGCCCAGTTCAATGTCGGCGTTTCCTGCAACACCCCTTGGCCGGGTTGCGGGGAAACCGGAAACGGTGCTTCCGGTCGGGCATTCACCGCAAACCGGAGCTGGGCGTTGAGTCCTTCCAAGCGATTGCGATCGATAGCGCGCACCCGGATGTAGTAGGAACCGTCGGGCAAATCCGGACCTCTGATGATCGTCGACGTATACGAGCGGTCGAACAGCACCCCATCGAACTCCGGATTAGCCGCAATTTGCACCCGATATCCGCGCTCCGGCTCGGAACCCGGCATTGCGAATTGGAGAGGAACTTGCGAAAAAACCGCCGGGATACCGCTAGCGTCCGGCGCAGGCAACAGTTTGAGCGGAGCCGAAGGAGCCTTTCCCTTGCCGATTACGGCGCCGAAACCGGCCTTCAGCAAGCGCTTTTGCCCACCCCCGCTGACGTCGACCTTCCCGGCGACCACCTCGGTACGCGATTCGTCGTTGGTCGCATCGGCCGCCAGTCGATAATCGGTCCCCCTGACCGAGGTCACCGTGGCCGGCGTTTTGATCTGAAAGCGTCGCACCGAACCGCTGTTTGGCGTAACCTGGGTTTCCAGGCGCCCCCGCTCGAGTTGCAGGCGCGAATCGGACATCCCGGTGTATTCGAGCAGCATCAGTCGATCTATCGTCAAGCGACTGTTCTCCTGCAGCATAATCCGCGACCCGTCCAGGAACACGAGCACCAACGAGCTTCCCGGCCCGGTCGCCACGGAATCGCCCAACATGACGATCGCACCCTCGATCAATGGCTTCGGCAGCGTCGCGCCGTCTTCCCAAAGCTCCGCCGTGCCGTGCAAACTCGCCACCCGGACCAACGCCGGATAATGTCTGATCCAGGTACTGGGAATTCGGATTACGGTGCCGGGTAAAATATGCCAAGGATCGGCAATATCGTTTAACGTCCGCACCTTTTCGACATAGGACAAATCGATCAAATGGTCGACCGTCAGATTCCACAGGTTGTCGCCTTTACGGACCTTGTAAACCCAATCCTCCGCCTGCACTGTCGAAACGATCAGCAGCAGTGCCAGCAGCATGCTGGCGCGTCTCGCGCCTCTCTGGGTAAAGCCTTTGTATTGCCGTGCCATAACGTCACCCCCGGTTACATTGCATTGATTGGGAACGGGAAGCCTGAAACTTGCTGCAGACGGCGGTGCGGAATAGATCGGGGTCGTAGGAAAACACGCATCGTACCGACTGGGTTCAGCCGGAGGCAGGCCACCTGCTGCACGCCGTAACGCTCGGATCCCCCTGAAGTTAAATCCGGCGGCCTCTCCGTTTATAACTGCCATTTTCGGCCCCGTGTTCGATATACGGTATTCGGCCCTCATGGCCGAAACGGGTTCCAATGAATATCCTCCCCGCACCCCGCCATCGAGAAGCAAACCAACTTCGCATCTGAGATACTAACACTTAAACCAGTCCGACAGTAAGTGTAGCCGAAGCCGTTCGATCCAACCATGGCGCCGATTGCAAAAAATCGTTGAACGGCGACCGCTGTTGTGTAATCTTGTTCGGACGCGAAGGTAATAAACCTACCGGGTCCTAATTGTTCACCGTCTTAGCGTATCAGACCATGGCTATCAGTGTTTTCGACATATTTAAGATCGGCATCGGCCCCTCGAGCTCGCACACCGTCGGTCCGATGCGCGCCGCGCGCCTGTTCGCCGACCTGTTGCACGATCGTTACGCCGCGGAAGATATCACCCGACTGCAAATCGATTTGTACGGCTCGTTGGGCGCCACCGGCAAAGGCCACGGTACCGACAAGGCGGTATTGCTGGGTCTTCAGGGCGAGCAACC
>JBNLFT010000251.1:0-3613 GCA_050305675.1 Methylococcaceae bacterium | reverse complement strand
GGGTGAGCGCAGCGGTATTCAAAATAGGCAAATCGGCGGGATTGGGACCATCGTCGGCACCCTCGGTGCTGCCCGTGTAACCTGCCCCGCCGTAGGAAAGCGCTATGTTGACGCTGGTGCTGTTAATGTTGTCGGGATTGTTTTGGCGGTCCCCTTTCTTGTAGTCGCTCAGCGACTTGATCAGATAGTCGGCATGCTGCGAACGGAGGGCCGGAAAGGCGGCCGGTTTGTTGCCTTCGCCGTACGGGCCGTGGCAGGCGATGCAGGCGGAAACTTCGCGTTCCAGGTCGCCGTTGCGGTAGAGATCGCCGCCGAGTGCCATCAGCTCGTTCAGCTCCTGCCGCTTCTGTTCTTTTGCCGCCTCCAATTCCGCTTCGTCCAGATCGTCTTCGTCCTCGTCCAGTTCGAGCTGTGGCGGTTGGTTGGCGCCGATCGATTGCTCGGAATAATAGGCCGCGATGTTTTCCATTGCGCTAGGGGTCAGGCCCATCGCCAGCGGCGCCATCATCGGCGCATTCCGTTTGCCGGCCTTGAAGGCCTGCAATTGCTTGATCAAATAGGATTCGTGCTGACCCGCCAGCTTGGGAAAAGTGGAAACCATACTGTTGCCGTCCTCGCCATGGCAGCCGGCGCAGGAAGCCGCTTGATTCCTGCCTTCTTTCGCGTTGCCCTCGGCATGAGCTAGAGAAACGGCGCCTGTTAATGCCAGCGAGATGGATAAAGTCAGCAGTCGTTTGATCATCAGCTTCCCCTTGTCTAGGAATGAGTAGTCGAGATTAAGGCGGCCGTTCGCCGGCGCCAGACGTTATAATGGGCCTGATTCTACTCTATTTACATTTTCGACGCGAGAACACGATGAATCCAGTTTATCACCAGGCCCGCTTTATCGGCAGCGCCAGCAACCTGACGAATTCGCCCGCCGATCAGGGCTTGGAAATCGCTTTTGCCGGGCGCTCCAACGCTGGTAAATCCAGCGCCATTAACGCGTTGACCGGGCAGAATTCATTGGCGCGCATCAGTAAAACGCCGGGGCGCACGCAATTGTTGAATTTTTTCGAAATCGACGAGCAACGCAAATTCGTCGACCTGCCGGGTTACGGTTATGCCAAGGTGCCCCTGGCGATGAAGGAAAAATGGCAGAAAATGATGGAGAATTATCTGCACCAACGCAAAGCTCTGTGCGGCATCGTGCTGGTCATGGACGTCCGCCATCCGCTGACGGATTTCGATTGGCAGATGATTCGCTGGTGCGAGCATAGCAACCTGCCGCTGCATATCTTACTGACCAAAGCGGACAAATTGAAATACGGGGCGGCCAAAAACACGCTGTTGAAGGTGCAGCGGGAACTAAACGACGTCGGCGTCGTGATCACGTTGCAGTTGTTTTCCGCCTTAAAAAAATCCGGCATCGACGATATCCACCAAATCCTGGATGATTGGTTCGGCTTTCAATAGCGAGATCGAGTCGGGATATATCGTTTCCGAAAAAAGTACGTACCGAAGCCAATGGGACCATTGACCGCCAACGGCCCGCGCCGGCGAATTTAATCGCGGGCTTGGCGATTTGTTGGTAGAGTAGCCGCAACAGAGGGCAAGAGAGCAATGGCGGACAGCGAGCTGGCAGAAAACGGTGGTTTGAAGGGCGATGCGGCGTTGACCGTGGTCGAAACCGATACCTTTGCGTTGCGCTTCGCCGGCAGCTGGGTGCAGGGAGCGACCCTTTCACCGCTTGAGCCGATCCTGGCCGAACTGGCAAAGAAGCCGCGGTTGCTGCTGTTGCAAGCCGAGGGGCTGGCGCGCTGGGACAGCCGTTTACCGACTTATCTGCTCAAGGTCACCGACTGTTGCCGCGCCGAAAACATCGAGGTCGACGCCAGCGCGCTGCCGGAAGGCGTCCGCGGATTGTTGCGGCTGGCCAGGGTGCTGCCGGTAACAACGCATTCCAAGCCCAAGCAACGGATCTCGCCGATCGCAACAATCGGCTACAACGTGTTGAACGCGGTCGCCGACGTCCGCCAACTGTTGGTGTTCGTCGGCGACATGGTACTGGCCGTTTCCGCCCTGCTGCGCGGCAGGGCAAGATTTCGCGGCATCGACATGTGGGCCTGCATCCAGGACGCGGGGCCATCGGCCTTGGGCATCGTCGCCTTGATCGGTTTGCTGGTGGGGATGATTTTGGCTTTCGTCGGCGCCGTGCAGTTGGCCATGTTCGGCGCGCAAATCTATATCGCCGATTTGGTGGGCCTGGGAACGGTTCGGGAAATGGGCGCATTGATGACCGCAGTGATCGTGACCGGGCGCACCGGAGCAGCTTATGCGGCTCAGTTGGGCGCGATGAACGTCAACGACGAAATCGATGCGCTGAAGACGATGGGTATTTCGCCGATGGAATTCTTGGTCATGCCCCGAGTGCTGGGGTTGCTGCTGATGATGCCGTTATTATGTCTGTATGCCGATTTGATCGGCATGCTGGGCGGAGCATTGGTAACCGTCAGCGTATTCGACGTGTCGCTGGTGCAGTATTATAACGAAACCGGACGTGCGGTCGATTTGACCGACTTTCTGATCGGACTCTCGAAAAGCGCGGTGTTCGCGGTGCTGATCGCGACCGCGGGATGTATGCGCGGCTTGGAGAGCGGCCGCAATGCATCGGCGGTCGGCGAAGCGACCACCAGGGCGGTGGTGGACAGCATCGTTTATATCGTCCTGGCCGACTCGGTGATCACGCTGTTATGCAATCAGCTCGAGCTATGAACACTCCGCATATCGCCGTGCACGACCTGACGATGGCCTACGACGATTTCCTGGTGCAGCGGGATGTAAACTTTAGCGTCGGCCACGGCGACGTATTTATCTTCATGTGCGGCAGCGGTTGCGGCAAAAGCACCCTGGCACGCTGCTTGATCGGTTTGAAACGTCCGCTGCGGGGCGATGTGCTGTATGACGGGCAAAGTTTCTGGCAGGCTGACGAAGAACAGCGAACGAGCATCCTGCAACGGCTCGGCGTGGCCTATCAAAGCGGCGCGTTGTTTAGTTCGATGACGCTGGCCGAAAATGTGGCTTTGCCGCTGGCGGAATTCTGCGATTTCGGCGAGACCGAAATTGCCGATATGGTGTCTTATAAGCTGGCTTTGGTCGGTCTGGCCGGGTTCGAGGATTTTTACCCGTCCGAACTGAGCGGGGGTATGCAGAAGCGTGCCGGGTTGGCCAGGGCGATGGCGCTGGATCCGGAGATTCTGTTTTTCGACGAACCGTCCGCGGGATTGGATCCGGTCAGCGCAAAAATGCTTGACGATTTGATTATCAACCTCAGCGAAACCCTGAAGACGACCATTGTCGTCATCACTCATGAACTGGAAAGCATCTTCACGATCGGCACCAACTCGGTTTTTCTGGATGGGGAATCGAAAACGATGTTGGCGACCGGCCATCCGCGGGCGTTGCTGGAGGAATCCGGTAACGCCAAAATCATTGAATTTTTGACCCGGGGGAAAGGCGTGTGACGGTCATGCGGAATAACACGGGTGGAATTGCCTATGAGTAAGGCCGTCAGTCCGTTGGCGATAGGCAGTTTTACCATCGGCGCCTTGCTGTTGCTGATCGCCGGAATGTT
>JBNLFT010000250.1:0-3627 GCA_050305675.1 Methylococcaceae bacterium | reverse complement strand
CAACGCCATAAAAAACCAGCTGGATTATGCCTTTCTCCCGTTAATGTGGGCAGGCAGCTGGCTTTCTTTGGAACGTTATGGAAAAATTCTACGACTGTCGGAAAGAAACTTTCAGGAACGCAGTTCCTTCTGGTTTTCCGATATCGGCCGCCTGGACATCCCGCCCGACAGCTTCCCCGGCGCGACGATCGACAACGTGTTTCACGTCTGCCAGATGACGACGCCGCCCGGTTTGGCTTTCCTGAGCTGTATCTTTCAGGGTCGGCTGACGCTGAGCTACAACTATGCGGTCCCGGTCGCCGACTCGTCGCGAATCGACCGTCTGCATCGGCTGATGGTGCAAGAATTGCTGGAAGACGGCCGGTAACGGAATTTTAGGGAATTTTCGAACAACCCGATCGATCATGTCGTTACTTTCCGCTTTTCTTCGGCAATGTCGAGTCGCTCCCGAGCGTTTCGCCTTATGCGACGGCGAACGCAGGCTCAGCTACCGCGCTCTGCAGCACGACGTTACCCGGTTAGGCATCCGGCTGTCGGCACTGGTAGAGCCCGGCGAGCGGGTTGCGGTCGCCTTGGACCGCGGCCTCGATGGCGCAGTCGTCATACTCGCCGCGCTCCATGCCGGCGCCTGTTACGTGCCGTTGGATATAAAAAATCCGCCTAACCGCCTGCGTTTTATTTGCGACGACGCCGACCCGCAGTGCATCGTCGGGCGCGGCCCCCGTCCCGGCTGGCTGGCGCAATCCGCTGTTTGGCTGGACATCGAAACCGAGCTTCCGGATGAGGGCGACAGCGCGCTTCCGGTAGCGAGCGATGATCCGGAAGCGTTGGCGGCGATCCTCTATACGTCGGGCTCCACCGGCACCCCGAAAGGCGTCGCGCTGAGCCACCGGGCGATGGGAAATTTCGCCGCTTGGGCCGCCGGCACCTTCGCCGTAGGCCCTGGCGACCGGATCGCGTCGCTGGCACCGTTTCATTTCGACTTGTCGGTGTTCGATTTATTCAGCAGTTTGAGCAGCGGCGCCGCCGTCCACTTTGTCCCGGCCCGCCTGACCTTGTCGCCGAGCCGCTTGAGCGCCTGGCTGGCCGAGCAGGGCATCACCGTGTTTTATACGGTACCGTCGCTGCTCGCTTTCCTTGCGCTGAAAGGCGCGTTGGCCACGACGCCGCTGCCCAAACTGAAAACGATCCTGTTCGCCGGAGAGGTTTTCCCGACCCCGCAATTGCGCCGGTTGTGCGAGTTGCTGCCGAAAACCGCCTTCTATAATCTGTACGGTCCCACTGAAACCAACGTCTGTTGCTACTGGCCGGTGGCCCGCGAACGCTTGCGGGACGACCGCCCTATTCCGATCGGCATCCCGGCCTGCGGCGCCGACGTGAAGATCGCCGAAAACGGCGAACTGCTGGTGAAAAGCCCCAGCAACCTGTCCGGATACTGGCAACAAAACCGCCTCACCGAAGCCTTGGACAAAGGGGGCTACTATGCCACCGGCGATAAAGTTACCGAAAACGAGTTCGGCGAATATTGTTATCACGGCCGGCTCGACCGCATGATCAAATGCGCCGGCTATCGGGTGGAACCTGCGGAAATCGAGGCAGTCATAGTGCACAGTGCCGATGTTATTCAATGCGGCGTCGTCGGCATCGGCGACCAAACCAGCGGCCGGCGTCCCGCCGCCGCCGTCGTACTGGAACCCGGCGCCGACTTGACCAACGTCATGCAGCGTTGCAAACGTCATCTGCCGGCCTACATGCAGCCCTGTAAATTCATCGTGCTGGAATCGTTGCCCTGTCTGGCCAACGGCAAAACCGATTACCGGGCCTTGCAATTGCTATTGGAGCATCGTTGAATGGATACCAACTATCCGCCCTCCGCTGGCGACCACTCCGCTAAGTTAAAGCGTTTGTTGTACTGCGCCAAACAGGGACTGTTCAAACATGCCGTGCCCCGCGAGCTAGGCGGCCACGGCGATCGTTTCCGCGACCTGGTCGCCGCCCACGAGGAACTCGGGAAATCCTGCCGTGATGCCGGCCTGCTGCTCGCCGTCAACGCCCATCTCTGGGGCGCGCTGTTTCCGTTGTTGAAATACGGCGACCGCGAGCAGCAAGGATCGTACGTCGACAAACTATTGTCCGGCAGATTGATTGGCGGGCACGCCATCACCGAGCCGCAGGCGGGCTCCGACCTGACCGGCTTGGCGATGAACGCGCTGCGCACCGACGCCGGTTTTTTGTTGACCGGCCACAAACGCTATATCACCAACACGCCGATCGCCGACATGCTGGTAGTCTATGCCCGCCTCGACGACAAGTTATCCGCCTTCATGATCCATCACGACGACCGCGGCGCCCACTTTTTGGACAGCCCGCAAGTGACCGGCTGCCGCGGCGCCACGATGGGAGACGTCATTCTGGAAAACTGCCTGCTCCCTTTCGACCGCCAACTCGGAAAAACCGGGGCCGGCAATATGATGATTCAACAGGCGCTGGAACTGGAACGCGCCTTTGTCTTCGCCGGCATCTGCGGCATCCTGGACTGGCAACTCGATTACGTCGTCAAATTCAGCCGCGAGCGCAAGGTCAACGGCGTTCATCTGGGCAGGAATCAGGCAATCAGCCATAAGATCGCCGACATGAAACTGCGATTGGACAGTATTCGGTTATGGGTGCAACAGTGCGCCCGGCTGAAGGACGACAACAAACGCATCACGCTGGCCAGCGCGCAAACCAAGTTGTTCGCCGCCGAAGCCTTTCTGCAGTCGTGCCTGGACGCGGTCCACATCCTCGGCGCCAGCGGCCTGCAAGAATGCAATCCGTTAGCCGAACTGGTCAACGATGCGCTGGCTAGCCGGTTGTTTTCCGGCTCCTCGGAAATCCAAAAAAACATCATTGCCGCGCTGCTGGGCACCGGCGACGGTTACAAGTAAGCACCCCGCCGCCGCTTGCAATCCCAAACGGTTGGCCCTTCGGAAATCCCCGTTCCCGGAGCGATGCCGCGGCCGGTTATTTAAACCGGCGGTAGCGCCGGATCAAGGCGTTGGTCGAACTGTCGTGGGTCAACACCGGATCTTGCCCGGCTTTCAATTCGTCGGCAGTAGTCTTCGCCAAACGCTTTCCCAATTCGACGCCCCACTGGTCGAACGAATCGATGTTCCAGATCACCCCCTGCGTGAACACGCTATGCTCGTAAAGCGCGACCAGCGCGCCCAGGGTTGACGGCGTCAATTGATCGACCAGCAGGGTATTGGTCGGCCGGTTACCCTCGAAAGTCCGATGCGGCACCAGCCAGTCCGGAATACCGTCGGCCTTCACCTCGTCCGCGGTCTTTCCGAATGCCAGGGCCTCGGTTTGGGCAAAATAGTTGGCCATCAATAAGTCGTGCTGGTCGGCCAAAGGATTCAAACTGTGGTTGAAACCGATGAAATCGCAGGGAATCAGACGAGTGCCCTGATGCAGTAACTGAAAGAACGAGTGCTGGCCGTTGGTGCCCGGCTCGCCCCAATAAATCGCGGCGGTTTGATAGTCGACATTCTCTCCTTCCAGCGTAACGTGCTTGCCGTTGCTCTCCATCGTCAATTGCTGCAGATAGGCGGGAAAACGCTTGAGATACTGATTGTACGGGAACAC
>JBNLFT010000249.1:0-3630 GCA_050305675.1 Methylococcaceae bacterium | reverse complement strand
ATCGACAATCCGCGCGTCAGCAAGGAGCAGGAGACACGCTTAATGCTGGATATCTGCGAGGGTCAAATCCACGACGAAGCCGTCAATTTTTTGAAGGTTCTGATAGAAAACGACCGCCTGAAGCTGTTGCCTCAGATCGCCGAATTATACGAGCAATATAAAGCCGACGACGAGGGTTACGTCAATGTTGAAGTTTACAGCGCCTATCCCTTGACTAAGGACGAGGAAAAGAAATACGTCGCGATGCTGGAAAAGCAGCTCAACAAAAAAGTGCATGCCACGGTATCGGTCGACAAGTCTTTGGTCGGCGGGATCCGGGCGAAAGCGGGCGACAAGGTGATTGACGGTTCTATCAGCGGCCAGCTTCAACAATTAGCGAAAAGGCT
Source organism: Methylococcaceae bacterium (assembly GCA_050305675.1). Lineage (GTDB taxonomy): Bacteria > Pseudomonadota > Gammaproteobacteria > Methylococcales > Methylomonadaceae > Methylomarinum. The sequence goes on along the minus strand of JBNLFT010000249.1, from coordinate 3,244 downwards.
CTAAAAGCCAGAGTGGGAAATCAAAATGCAATTAAATCCATCTGAAATTAGTGATCTGATTAAAAAGAAGATCGAGTCGTTCGACGTTCAAGTCGAGGCTCGCACAGAAGGTACCGTGGTCAGCGTCACCGACGGTATCGTCAGGGTTCATGGTTTGTCTGAAGCAATGCAAGGTGAGATGCTGGAGTTCCCCGGCGGCTCATACGGAATGGCGTTGAACCTGGAAAGAGACTCCGTCGGCGTGGTAATGCTGGGCGCCTATCAGCACATCACCGAAGGCGACACCGTCAAATGTACCGGTAAAATTTTGGAAGTGCCGGTTGGCCGAGCGTTGTTGGGCCGTGTTGTCGATGCGTTGGGTAACCCGATTGACGGTAAAGGCGCAATTGACACCAACGAGTCTTCGCCTATCGAGAAAATCGCACCGGGCGTTATCGCCAGAAAATCGGTCGACCAGCCGGTGCAAATCGGTTTGAAATCTATCGACTCGATGATTCCGATCGGCCGTGGCCAGCGTGAGTTGATCATCGGCGACCGTCAAACCGGTAAAACAGCGATTGCCGTTGACGCCATCATCAACCAAAAAGGTTCCGGCATTAAATGTATCTATGTTGCAATCGGCCAAAAACGTTCGTCGATCGCCAACGTAGTACGTAAATTGGAAGAACACGGCGCAATGGAACACACCATTGTCGTTTCCGCTTCAGCTTCGGAATCCGCTGCGCTGCAATTTATCGCTCCGTACACCGGTTGTGCAATGGGCGAATTCTTCCGCGACCGCGGTGAAGATGCGCTGATCATCTACGACGATTTGACCAAACAAGCTTGGGCTTATCGTCAAATCTCGTTGTTGCTGCGTCGTCCGCCTGGTCGTGAAGCTTATCCGGGTGACGTTTTCTACATCCACTCGCGTTTGCTGGAACGCGCCGCACGTATCAACGCCGAGGAAGTTGAAAAACTGACGAATGGCGAAGTGAAAGGCCAAACCGGTTCCTTGACTGCGCTGCCTATCATCGAAACTCAAGGCGGTGACGTATCGGCTTTCGTACCAACCAACGTGATTTCGATCACCGATGGTCAGATCTTCCTGGAAACGAATTTATTCAACTCCGGTATTCGTCCTGCGGTTAACGCGGGTCTGTCGGTTTCTCGGGTTGGCGGCGCCGCACAAACCAAGATCATTAAGAAACTGGGCGGCGGTATCCGTTTGGACTTGGCTCAGTACCGCGAGTTGGCGGCTTTCGCTCAGTTCGCATCGGACTTGGATGAGAGCACGCGTAAACAAATCGAACGTGGTCAACGCGTCACCGAGTTAATGAAACAAAACCAATACAGCCCGATGTCGGTCGCTCAAATGGCTGTTTCATTGTTCGCTGCCAACGAAGGTTTCCTCGACGATGTCGAAGTCGAGAAAGTGCGCGATTTCGAAGATGCATTGCAATCTTATATGAAAGCGCAAGAAACCGATCTGATGGCGAAAATCAACGAAACAGGCGATTTCAATGATGAAATTCAGCAGGGCCTGCGCGCTGCAATCGAGAATTTCATCAAAACAAGTAGCTGGTAAGGGTCTGAATAATGGCTGTCGGTAAAGAAATACGCACCCAGATAGCGAGTATCAAGAATACGCAAAAAATCACCCGCGCCATGGAAATGGTCGCGGCGAGTAAAATGCGTAAAACTCGGGATAAAATGGAGGCGACACGCCCCTACTCGCAAAAAATCAGCCGGATCATCAAGCATTTGGCTCATGCAAACCCTGAATATAAGCATCCGTTTTTGATTCCCCGCGAAGTTAAACGGGTTGGGATTATCGTGATTACATCAGACCGCGGCCTTTGCGGCGGTTTGAATTCCAACTTGTTCCGCCGCGTGCTGACACAGTTCCTCAGTTGGGAAAAAGATAACATCGAGGTTGATGTCGCCGCGATCGGCAACAAAGGCGCGAGCTTCTTCAGCGGTGTCAATGCCAATATTGTTGGTCAGGTGACTAAACTGGGCGATACCCCGCATGTCGATGATGTCGTCGGCGTCATCAAGTTGATGCTGGATGCTTATTACGAAGGCCGAATCGATGCATTGCATGTCGCTTATAACGAGTTCGTCAACACCATGACACAAAAACCGGGCATCGAGCAACTGCTGCCGGTACTGGAAAGTGAATTGGAAGAGGACCTGCAAGGTCATTGGGATTATTTATATGAGCCCGATGCCAAAGACGTGCTGGATAATCTGCTGTCGCGTTATATCGAGTCCATCGTTTACCAAGGCGTCGTCGAGAACAACGCCTGCGAGCAGGCCGCTCGTATGGTGGCGATGAAAAGCGCTTCCGACAACGCGGGCAATATCATTAAAGAACTGCAACTGGTTTATAACAAAGCCAGACAGGCCGCGATTACGCAGGAAATTTCCGAAATCGTCGGTGGCGCCGCAGCCGTTTAGAACCGAAAGCGAATTTAAAAGAGTATTAAGAGGACGACACAATGAGTTTGGGTAAAATCGTTCAGATTATTGGCGCGGTTGTCGACGTGGAATTTCCACGCGAGCAGCTGCCGAAAGTCTATGACGCGTTAAATGTTGAAGGCAGTGGCCTGGTATTGGAAGTTCAACAACAATTGGGCGACGGCGTTGTGCGCACTATTGCGATGGGTTCCACCGATGGCTTGGCGCGTGGCATAGATGTCAGCAACACCGGTGACGCGATCAAGATTCCTGTCGGACAGGAAACTTTGGGCCGCATCATGAACGTGTTGGGTGAAGCGATCGACGAAAAAGGTCCGATCGGCGAAAAAGAAAAATGGGTTATCCACCGTGAAGCGCCGTCTTACGACCAGCAAGCGCCGGCTAACGAACTGCTGGAAACCGGCATTAAGGTTATCGACCTGGTATGTCCGTTCGCGAAAGGCGGTAAAATCGGCCTGTTCGGCGGTGCCGGCGTCGGTAAAACCGTTAACATGATGGAGTTGATCCGTAACATCGCGATCGAGCACAGCGGTTATTCGGTATTCGCGGGTGTGGGCGAGCGTACTCGCGAGGGTAACGACTTCTACCACGAAATGACCGATTCAAACGTTATCGACAAAGTATCGCTGGTTTACGGTCAGATGAATGAGCCGCCTGGCAACAGACTGCGCGTTGCGTTGACCGGTCTGACAATGGCAGAATTCTTCCGTGAAGAAGGCCGCGACGTACTGTTCTTCGTCGACAACATCTACCGTTACACGCTGGCGGGTACCGAAGTATC
>JBNLFT010000248.1:0-3657 GCA_050305675.1 Methylococcaceae bacterium | reverse complement strand
GGTCGCTGACCGAGGACGAATTCTCGCCGGTCACCATCGGCGGCACGCCGATATCGGAAATGGCGACGTTGGGTGATGCCGCGGCGACGTTGGTGATCGGCCCGTCGATGGTCAAGGCGGGCGCCTTGTTGGCGGAGCGGACAGGCGTTCCCAGCTACAGTCTGGATCATCTTTACGGACTGGCGGCGAACGACGCGTTGATTTACGCGTTGCACGAAATCAGCGGCCGGGAGGTGCCCGAGCGCATCGAACGCCAACGTATGCAACTGCAGGATGCGATGCTGGATACCCATTTCATGTTGGGCCAGCTGCGGGTCGCGGTCGCTTCCGATCCCGATCAGCTAAATGCGTTCGCCAACCTGTTGGCGGAAATGGGGGCCGAAGTGGTGGCCGCGGTGGCGCCCAGCGCGGCCAGCTGTCTATCGGCGATGCCGGTGGCCCAGGTCAAGATCGGCGATTTGGAGGATCTGGAATTCACCGCGCGCGAAAACAAGGCGCAGCTATTGATCGGTAATTCCCACGCCACCGATACCGCCGAGCGTTTGGGGGTGCCAATCCTTCGGGCGGGTTTTCCGCAATACGACATTATCGGGGGTTATCAGAAGACCTGGGTCGGTTACCGCGGCTCCCGCCAGACCTTGTTCGACCTGGCCAATCTGGTGATCAATTTTGCGCACGAGGAGATCCCGGTCTTTCACTCGGTCTATGCGCAGAAACCGGCCGACGAAGTCAAGCAGTCATGTCATTAACCAGACGCATGCACGTAGTGCAAGACGAAGAGCAAGAGGCGCTTATCGCGGCGTCGCTGAGGGTCGCCTTTGCCACCAGCGATATGAAGTGTGTCAATCAACATTTCGGTTCGGCCAGGTCTTTCGCCATCTACGCAGTCAACCCGGAACAGACTCAATTTATCGAGGCGGCCGAATTCGGCAAGTTGGTGGAGGACGGCAACGAGGACAAGCTGGGGGTCAAGTTCGAGCTGTTGAAGGACTGCGTCGCCGTCTATTGCCAGGCGGTCGGAGCGTCGGCGGTCAAACAGCTGGTGGCGTTGGGGATCCAGCCGGTCAAGGTGCAGGAAGGGAGTCCGATCCAGAAACTGGTCGAGGACCTGCAACAGGAAATGCTTTCCGGTCCTTCCAGCTGGCTGGCGCGCGCGATCAAGCAACAAAGCGGCGGTGAAGGCAAGCAGTACAACGAAATGGCCGACGAGGACTGGCAGGAATAAACAAGGCGTGTCGGGTCGGCGCTAGCCGCCGTCCGGCAAGCAGTCGCGAATCGGATTAACAGTTAAATATCAAGCAGGAGAATATAGTGAGCAGTGTAGCCGAATTAGTGGTCGCGGAAAGCGATCCGTATCTGGACCACAATTTCGTCAACGAAATGGTGAAACAGTTGAGGGCCATGGATACCTACGATACCTACGAGGGCTGGCCGAAAGAAAAGATCATCGATCCTTTGGTGCTGACCAAGGAACGTAAACGGGAAATACCGGTTATCGGCGATCCCGACGAAATTACGTTGGCCCGGGTGAAAGCGTATTACAACGCTATCGCCTTTTCGATCGAAAAGGAAACCGGCCTGATGGCGGTGCCGGTGATCAACATCACCCACGAGGGTTTCGGCCGCGCGTTTGTGCTGGTCGGCAAGTTGATCGTCGTCGACAAGACGTTGCGCGACATCCACCGTTTCGGTTTCGCCAGCCTGGAGAAAATGTGCGAGCAAAGCTCGCAGATGATCGAGAGGGCGAAAGGGCTGATCGAAAAATACAACGAAGCGGCCAGGGATTAACGGGGCCGTTATTGGGCGTGCCGAACTTTGACGGCACGGCGAAAACAGTGTTGGACGCACCGAGGCCGGGTCCCGACCACGGCCGAAGATGATGAGTAAAGGTAAGTATTATGTCCCCAGAAGAATTGAAGAAATTGGAAAAAAACGTCAAAAAAAACAAACGCCTGGCCGGTGAGAAGGCGATGGAGTTGCACGATCTGGTCGAGGATAAACTGCCTGCCGGCTATCTGGATTTGATGGCCGTCGCCGAGGAAACCTTCGAAGCTTGCAAAGCGTGGGACGATGCCAACAAGGCCTTGCTCGCGGCGCAGGCGGAAACCGCTTAGGAGTTTAAATTATGACTGACTTAGTAACCGGTGTGACTTTCGGTGGCACCGTATGGACGCCGTCTTACGTTACGGATTTGAATCAAACCACCTGTATCGGCTGCGGACGCTGTTTTAAGGTTTGTCCGCGCGACGTGTTCGATCTGGTGGAAAAGGATTCGGTTCTCGACCCCGAGGATTTCGGCGACGATTACGGCGATTTCGAGGACGACGACGATAACAGCATGGTGATGAGCCTGAAAAACCGCGACGATTGTATCGGTTGCGAGGCCTGTTCCAAAGTTTGTCCGAAGAGTTGTTTTACCCACGAACATAAACAGGCTGCCTAAAGGAGATCAGCAATATGCCCAGACCAGAGAAACACGTTTTCGTCTGCACTCAAAACCGTCCCCAGGGACATCCCCGCGGTTCTTGCGCTGCCGCCGGTTGCGCCGACGTCATGAACGAATTCATGAACGAAATCCAGGCGCGCAATCTATTCGAACGCATCGGCTTGACCAATACCGGTTGCATGGGGCCGTGCATGATGGGGCCTAGCGTGTTGGTTTATCCGGAAGGGGTCATGTACGGCAGGGTGACCAAGGACGACGTGAAAACCATCATCGAACAGCACCTGCTCGGCGGCGAGCCGGTCGCGGCGCTACAGGTGCCGGCGGAGGTCTGGTAAGCATGGCGGCGGTCGGCTTTATCGACGAAGCGGTATTGTTCAGCCCGAACATGCCGGACGCGGTGAATTCGCTGCTTCAGCAAGCGGTCGTTGCCAGCCGCAACGACAAAGCGCGGGCCGAAAGTCTGTTCATGCAGGCTTACGAGCTGGACCCGCGCTGCCTGCAGACTTATTTTGCGTTGTACAAGTTTTATTTTTATCAAGCAAGGCTCGGCGAGGCGGAAAGTTTCGTCATGCTGGGCTTGCAGGAAGCAGCTAACCAGGGCGGATTTCCCGCCGATTACCGTCTCCTTTATAGCGAAAGGGAGCGCTGGAACCTTTACGCCGACGAAGTGTGCCTGTTCTACCTCTATACGCTGAAGGCGTTGGCCTTCATCAAGCTGCGCCAGCAGCAAATGGAGCAGGGGCAGGACATTTTGACGTCGATGCGCGAACTCGACCCCGATGACCGCTCCGGCGCCTCGGTCATCATGGCATTGGCTCAGGCGTTGCAGGAGGACTTGTGATGGCCGGCCAGGCGGGAATCGAACAGCATTTGGAGCGGTGCCGCGCGCTCGGCAGCCAGGTTTGCGAGGAAATACAAAAGGCCATGACCAAGATCGGTTTCGCGGATGGCGAGATCGAAGCGCTGCCCGAGTTCGACACGGCGCAGTTTTCGCTGATCAAGGATCCTTATACGATGGTCGACAATCTCACCGGTTTTTGGTACGACGCCCGTCAACAACGGATCGGTAATATCCAGTTTCTCAGCGACGGCTCGTTCTATGCCGAATTCGACGTCGTCAAACCGCATCCGACCAAGAACCAATGGTTTGTCGAGGCGATCAACGCCTGGGGAAAACCGGGGCAAATCAAGACCGAGGCGAAACTGTTGCC
>JBNLFT010000247.1:0-3658 GCA_050305675.1 Methylococcaceae bacterium | reverse complement strand
GATTAGCACAAATGACTTTAGATGAGGCGCATAAATATATAGTAGAACTTCTAATTAATTCGACGGACGTTTTAGAAAGTAATCATGTGCAATTTCCTAATTTCGATCTCAAGAAATTCCGTAAAGACTTTTCTGACTGTTTGAAAGCTTACACGGCATAGTAGCTCGTAGCGTTCTAAGGTACGGACCGTAAATTCTAAAACAACGACAGCCACCTTTAGCTACGACGACGAAGGCCAATTGCAAAGTAAAAACAGCACCGCTTTCGCCTTCGACTACGCCCACCGCTTGAATCTCTATACACCAGATTTGACTATAGCTCTGGGTGCGTAGATCGAAGGTGAACTTCTTACCTAAGTTTAAAGCAAAGGTTGTCCGACTCGGCGGTTGGTCCCATTAGGCTCTGAATTGCCGGCAGCAGGGACCAGGGATGCGGTCGTTAGGGCAAGCGGAACGGATCCGCGCCTTAATTCTTAAAAACTGATCGGAAACGATTTGCGATAGGTTCATCGCCATAAAATTTTGGTCGAGTTCCTCTTGTCGTCAATGACTTGACTCTCCTTAAAGCGTATAGTGTCCCGTTTTCGATGTGGTGCAAGGTTCGCTTTAGCATGAAACATACTGACAACCCGACTTCCCAACCCGTTGCCAGAGCGAGCAGCGTATCTGTGCTCGACGAAGGCAAGAGTTCGCGCTTGTTAAAAATGCGACAAAAAGCCTTCGCTAACGCCGTCGAGCAGCCAGCGACCGACTTGCCTCCCGCGGTCGCTGGCCACTGGGCAGAGGCGGAGTTTGAAAAAATACGGAAAAGGATCGATCGCCGTTTGCAGGAGCTGTTGTCTCGCTTTCCTCCCGATAAAAGACAACGTTTTTTCAAAATACGGTACGGGATGACATCGGAACAACTGAAGCAGCAGCCCATATCGCGAATTCTGGAGGTGTTGAAACTGGAATGGGGACAGTCGGCACACATGAAGTGCATTGCCGATTTGGATTATAATGGGCGGCCTTGCCGGCAAGCGGACCGGGAAATGAAGGACCACCAACTTTAACATAGATGAAAACATATACCATACTACCGAATCAGGATTACCGGGACTTAAGCCTGCGCCCGGACGCGGAATTGTCGACCGAAGAGTTGCGGCAGGATACCGCCAAACACTACGACGATTGCTATAACGATTATCTGGCGGCGTGGTGTAATCGCGACAATTTGGCGCTTCATTACGGGTTTTGGGATCAAGCTCAGCCTTATTCCCATCATCAGGCGCTGCTAAATAAAAATCAGATTCTGTATAACAAGGCCGGTATTCGAACAGAAGATCATGTGTTGGACGCCGGTTGCGGAATCGGCGGCAGCAGTATTTGGATGGCCCGCGAACACGGCAATACAGTCACCGGCATTACCATTAGCGCCAAGCAAGCTGATTACGCGAGAAAACATGCCTGGCGCCATGGCGTCGACGGCAGAATCGATTTCAAAATCGCAGATTTTTGCGAGACGCCGTTTGCCGACGATTCGTTCGACGCGGTTTGGGCTCTGGAGAGCTCCTGCCATGCGTTGAACAAAGGCGACTTTTTGCGGGAGGCTTACCGCGTGTTGCGAAAAGGCGGGCGCTTGGTGGTCTGCGACGGTTTTATGCTGCAGAGTGAATTCGACGAAAGCCAATGGCAGGCCGTTGTTACCTGTTTGAACGGCTGGGCGGTGCCCAATTTGTGCGCCCGCGACGAGTTTAACGGTTTGCTCGAAGCGAACCATTTTCAGGATATTCGGGTTTACGACATTACGGCGCAGACGCTGCCTTCCGCCGATCATATGTACAAGGTCGCCAAGCGTTTGTATCCGGTGCAGAAAATCAGCCAATGGTTGGGTTTGCGCTCGAAGGCGCAAACTGCGAATTATTACGTGGGTTTGGCCCAGCACCGGTTATTTGCCGAGCGGCTGACGGAATATTGCATCTTTACCGCCCGCAAATAAGTTCGCTCCGTTCATGCAACGTCTCACCAATTTGTTCCCGCTGTGGGCGGTAACCTTGGCGTTGGTCGCCTACCGTTTCCCTCAGCCGTTCGCGAATCTAAAAGACGCCATCGTTCCGCTGCTCGCGGTCGTGATGTTTTGTATGGGCATGACGTTGACCTGGGATGACTTCAGCCGCGTGTTAAAACGACCGAAAGCCGTTTTACTGGGAGTGGCGCTACAATTCGTATGTATGCCGCTGTTCGCCTGGTTGATTGCGCTATCGCTGCGGTTACCGGATGACATCACGATTGGAATGGTGTTGGTCGGCGCCAGTGCCGGCGGTACGGCGTCCAACGTCATTTGTTATCTGGCCAGAGGTAATGTGGCGTTATCGGTGTTGATGACGACCGTGTCCACGTTGTGCGCGGTGGTGCTGATGCCGTTGCTTACCTGGCTGTATCTGAATAAGATAGTGGCGGTGCCGGTGACGGAAATGTTGCGCAGTCTGCTGCTGATAGTGTTGGTGCCGGTGCTTGCCGGTACGTTTATCAACAGCCTGTTTCAGCGTGGTTTGCGAAACATGCAAGCCGCATTCCCGTTATTGTCCAGTTTTTCCGTCATTGTGATTATCGCGATAATCGTCGGGCTTAATCAGCCCAGCCTGAGCGGCATAGGGTTGCCGGTATTGGTTGCCGTTTGCGTCCACAATTTGATGGGGCTGGCTTCAGGATATTGGTTCGCGCGGCTGCTACGGTACGACGAACGGACCGCCAGAACGATCGGAATCGAGGTCGGTATGCAGAATTCCGGCCTCAGCGTCGCGTTGGCGGTACAATATTTTGCCAGTCTGTCGGCACTGCCCGGGGCGCTGTTCAGTGTTTGGCACAACGTGTCGGGCAGCATGCTGGCGTATTATTGGCGCACGCAAAACAAATAATAATATGGCTATGAAATTATCGCAGATTGTTTCCTGTCAGGCGTCGAGACGGTGTATATGCCCCGTGTTTCAAGCTTGAATCCCTTGCTTATCCAGCGTCATATATTATAGCCGGTAGTAATAAATATCGATGTTGTAGTTAAATCTGATGACCCTATTAAAACTATTACGAAGGTCCTCGGCGTTGGTCGTGCTTTTAGTCGCTTCAGGTTGCGCCGAATTGACGACTATCGGCAATAACGATGAAATTGCAAAGTACGCCGAGGCGGTTTTTCGCCGCCAAAATTCGATCACCAGTCGGATCATGATGTCGACCGATGACGATTTATACAACGATTTGCGTTTGCGGCAAGCCGAAGTGGCGATGTACGACGCCTGTAAGCTGCTCAACGAATACAGTTCCAGAGAAATGGACGGCGAACCGATGGGGGTGATATTCAAACGGAAGGTCAAGTCGAGCATCGAGGAATGCGATAATAGCATCAAACAGGTCGAGTTGATCCTGGTCGATTATTAGCGACTTTGATCGGAAGCCCGTTCAACCAGCCGGGAGCTCGGCCAATATCCGGCTCCAGATAGTCTCCCAACAACAAAGATGTCCGAATTCGGGAAAAGCTACGAATGCGGCATTGTGCTGCCGGGTGGAAAATTTTTTGACACTTTCCGCCGGAATGTTCCGGTCCAGCAATCCAACATAATGTAGCTGCCTGATTTTTGCTGGGAGAGGCGGCATGTTCATCGGGTTAAGTGACCCGGTAAGC
>JBNLFT010000246.1:0-3686 GCA_050305675.1 Methylococcaceae bacterium | reverse complement strand
GGTGCAGATTTACGACTATGTCGAAGCGCTGGAGTACGGCGACGCCCACCAACTGGCGGCGCTGATGCTGGCGTTTTCCTTCCTGGTGTTGCTGGTCATGTACACCGTCAATCCGGGCAAGCGCAGGCATGGACCATAGAAAAACCGCCCCTGCCAAGCGAGCCAGACGCTCGGGCGACTTCACATTCGAATTGATAAGGAAAGATATGAGACAAACTGTACTCTTCGTGGCCGCACTGACGCTACTGCCCGGCGGTTCCAGCGCTCGCGGAGCGGAAACTCCCGCGGCGCCGTGGAGACTCCACGACGCCGCCGGCCTCCCCGACTGGCTCGCGTTCTCGGTACAACAACGTACCCGCTACGAAACGCTGAGCAACAGCTTTAACAAGAACCGCGATGGCGGCGACCAAGTCCTGGCCTTCAGAACCCAATTCTTTGCCGAGGCAAGCTATCAGCAATTCCGCGTGGCCGCCGAATTCATCGACTCGCGCAGCGAACTGGACGATGCGGGCACCCCGGTCAATACGACGCTGGTCAACGAGGCGGAGTTGCTGCAGGCATACTTGGCCTGGCGGACGGCGAACTTTTTCGGTTCGGGACTCACCGCCGAAGTCAAATTCGGCCGGCAGACGATGGACGTCGGCAGCCGTCGTCTGGTCGCCCGAAACCGCTTCCGCAACACCATAAACAGCTTCAACGGCTTCGACGTTACCGTCGCCAACGGCCGCTGGCAGTGGCGCAACTTCGCGGTAATGCCGGTATCGCGGCTGCCCAATAACGCCAACGACATCCGCCGCGGGACCGTCGAATTCGACGAGGAGAATTTCAACGTGCTGTTCGCGGGTTCCTTCCTCAGCGTCGACCAATTACCGTTGGACAGCGCCGGCGAACTGTATTTCTTTCAACTGAGCGAGCAAGACACCGCCAACACCGCGAGCAAAAATCGTAATCTGTCCACGCCGGGATTCCGTTGGTATCGCAACCCGGCCGCAAACAGCCCGGACTTCGAGCTGGAAGCGGCACTGCAAACCGGTACCTCGCACGCTTCCACAGCGGCAAGCGACACGACCAAGCTCGATCATTTCGCCTATTTCGGTCATGTCGCCTTCGGCTACACCTTCGACCTGCCCTGGTCGCCCCGCTTATTGCTACAATACGACTACGCCAGCGGCGACGAAGACCCCAATGACGGTCACAACGGCCGCTTCGAAACCTTGTACGGCGCACGGCGCTTCGAATTCGGACCGACCGGAATTTGGGGCGCCTTCGCCCGGGCCAATATCAACTCCCCGGGCGTCCGTCTAGAGTTCAAGCCGGCTTCGAATCTCGACGGCTTCATTGCTCACCGAGCCCATTGGTTGGCGGAGAAACGCGACTCCTGGGCGAGCACCGGACTGCGCGATACCAGCGGCCAGTCGGGCAGCTATATCGGCCAATTGCTGGAAACCAGACTGCGCTGGGCTGCGATTCCGAAGGTTGTCATGCTGGAAACCGGATGGGCTCACCTGTTCAAGGGCGACTTCGCCAAGAACGCACCGGGCGCTCCGACGGACACGAGCGATGCGGATTATTTCTATACCCAGACCACGTTGTCGTTTTGACGATCCTAACCCGGATATTTCACAAAGGCGGCCTTACTATTTGAATACGGTAACGACCGTTGCCTTATCAAATTATCAGATCAATTCGAGACCATGACCGAGAAAAAGCCAACCAGGACCACCACCAGCTCGATCGAGGCGTGCTTTAGACTCGATTATCCGGGCTTTGCGCTGGACGTCGAGCTGTCGCTTCCAGGTCGCGGCGTCAGCGCACTGTTCGGCCATTCGGGCTCCGGCAAGACCAGCCTGCTGCGCTGTATCGCTGGCCTCGAAAGGGCCTCCGGGCGGCTCTCGGTCAACGGGTCGCTGTGGCAGGACGGCGAGTTGTTTCTGCCCACCCACAAGCGGCCGCTCGGCTACGTTTTTCAGGAAGCCAACTTGTTCCCGCACCTGAGCGTCAAGGGGAATCTGCATTACGGATTGAAGAGAGCGGCGGGCGACGGCGGCAAAATCTCGCTCGAACAGGCGATCGAACTGCTCGACATCGGCCATTTACTGGCCCGGAAAACCACCCGGCTGTCGGGCGGCGAACGGCAACGCGTCGCCATCGCCCGTGCGCTGGCAGTCAACCCGAAGGTGTTGTTGATGGACGAGCCGCTGGCGGCATTGGACCAGGCGCGTAAGCGGGAAATTCTGCCGTTTCTGGAGAAACTGCACGACGAATTGGCGATCCCGATTCTTTACGTTACCCATTCCAACGACGAGGTTGCACGGTTGGCCGATCACCTGGTAATCCTGTCCCGGGGCAAGGCGGTCGCCAGCGGTCCGCTGACGGAAACCCTGGCCCGCCTGGATCTGCCGGTCCGCCCCGACGAGGAAGCCGCGGTCGTTTTAAAGGCTCGGATCGTGGAGCAGGATCGGAATTGGCATCTGGCGCGCGCCGAGTTCGCCGGCGGCAGCGTCTGGGTAAGGGATTTAGGGTTCGCTACCGGCGATGCGGTCCGCTTACAAATTTTGGCGCGGGACGTCAGTTTGACCAAAGAATCCGCTACCACGCCGAGCAGCATATTGAACCGACTGCCGGCCGTGATCCGGGAAATCGGTTCCGGAGAACACCCGGCCATCAAGATCGTACGCTTGGAGGTAAACGGTTGCTCCCCCTTGCTATGCCGTTTGACCAGCCGCTCCGCGCACCTGTTGGATATTCAGGCCGGACAAAAGGTATGGGCGCAAATCAAGTCCGCGGCGATTATCGAATAAGGGAGTTTAAGCAGGCATCGGCCGCTGGCGGAGAGTTGGCGTGATCGGATGCAGCCCCGCATCGGGGCGTAGCCGTCTAATTCTTGGCAAGAGCCGGCGAACGGCCCTTACAATCGCTGAGAATCAAGTGCGCGGGATCCACCGAGAGTGCAAACGGGGCAACTTTCTTTAGTGCGCTCAAACCGAGTATCTGACGCTCGGTACTTTCGAATACGGCCGCCTCCACGTCGTGGAGAATACAGCAACAACCGATATTCAAATTGGCGATGCGATAAATCGGTACCACGATGTCCGCACCGTTGGCCATAGTGCCCCCGACTTGCTTGACATAGTCAACCTTTCCGCGTTCCTTCAGTAATTCCAAAGTGGTCTTGTTAATGGTGACGTAATCGGAACCGGTGTCCACCATCAACTCGTTGCCCACCACCCCGCCGAATTCGACCGGGACATAGTAGGTCGCCGTCCCTTTCTTGCTCATGGGGACCGTGGTGCCGAATTGGGTAGCATGGACGGATGTTGCCAAAAGGCACAGGCTAAAGAATGTCAGGGTCACAAGATGGGTAAGCATAACGATCTCAGACTGTTGGGTCATACATGCCAGTGATGAAGCACATCGTATGCCAGCGATAGATATTGTTGATTTTTGTACTAGAACCGGGCGAAAGTGGAAGCTGAAGCAGTCGGCCCCGCACCAGAATCAATCAACTCGGATAAACATGCACCATAATAGTGCGATAGAAATTAACGAACGCTAGACCTTGCACAACTAATTTCGATTCAATACAATCTAGCTGTCCGTGTGACAACGAGCCCGGATATTTCATGAAGGGAATGGAATTTCTGGAAAATCGGGCGAAGAAGATTGGACAAACATCACGAATGCCA
>JBNLFT010000245.1:0-3706 GCA_050305675.1 Methylococcaceae bacterium | reverse complement strand
GACAACCGCTTAAATGGGATCTTGCCGCGGCGGAAGCGAAGCGGCGCGACCGGGTGTTTTGCGCTTCCATGGCCGATGTCTTCGAAGACCGGCGCGATTTGGATCGCTGGCGATTGCGATTGGCCGAGTTGATTAGGGCGACGCCCAACCTGGATTGGCTGTTGTTGACCAAACGCCACGACAAGATCGGCAAACTCGCGCCGTGGCGGCAATGGCCGGACAACGTTTGGCTGGGTTTCACGGTGGAAAATCAGCGGTGCGCGGAACTGCGTTTACCTTGGCTGGCCGAGATTCCGGCCAGCGTGCGTTTTTTATCCTGCGAGCCGCTGTTAGGCCCGCTGGATTTGTCTCCTTGGTTGGGTTCGACCGTGGATTGGATCGTCGCCGGCGGGGAAAGCGGAGCCAAGGCCCGGCCCAGCCATCCCGACTGGTTTCGTTCGCTAAGAGACCAGTGCCTGGAAGCAAATGTCGCTTTTCACTTTCGCAAATGGGGGCATTGGTCGCCCTATCCGCCGGAAAATCCGGGCCGCAAGAAACAATATCGTTTTATCGACGCCGCCGCGCAACCGCGAACGATGTGGGCGGTCGGTATGCATAAGTCGGGACGCGATCTCGACGGTCGAACCTGGGATCAGACGCCTTTCGTCTGACGCAAGGAATAAGACGGCGCAGGACTCGTCTGTTCTGCAGAATCCGACGCATCCTCATGTGTTCGGAAAGCGGTCGTGCCTCATTTTCCCGAATACCGCTTTTCTCCGGTTTCACCGCTATTGGGTTTGCCGGGGAAATGCGTTGCCATGGAATATAAAGAAACGCTAACATCCTTGGTAATCGACCCCTCTACTAAAAGGAGAATCAAATGAATGGCGCTCAAATCAACCAAAGACTGGAACGTGGCTTGTTCGGGAGATATGAAATTAGGGAATTGCATGCCACACCGGGCTTCACCGTTTTGCAGCAACCCTCCGACCTGACTTTTGCAACGGGTGTCGCCGATTCGGTGACAGAACAGGTTAATCGAATCGATGCGGCGTGGGATGCCGTCAATAGACGGTTGACCCTGAGTCTAAGTGCCGTCGGCGAGGGCTATTGGATTCCTTATATCGGTAATGGCGCCGCGAATCTTGCCGGTGTGGCGCAGACGGCGGGTCGAGGTTTGGGTACCTATACCCCGGTTATCGCGGCCGGCGGTCCGATAAGCTGGGTGGTTACCGGGCCTTTTTCCGGATGTTCCTCCGCGTCCTTTACCGCCCCGGCGGGAAAGGTTTTCGCTCACCTGATTTCTCCTGCGGAAGGTTATACCGCCGACACGTTGGCAAACCAGGAAGCCAATATCGCCGCCCAGATCAATCCCGCCGCGCCGCCGGCAGGCCACGTGCAGCAGGTGGTCAGTGGCAATGGGGAAGGTTACGTGTTCTGGACCTACTTTGGCGGTTCATGGTACCGCCGTGTCGTGTGGGCGTTCGCCGGGACGGTGCGGGCGGTGGATCGCAGGGAACTGCTGTAACGAACCGTTAACGGATCGGTAAACACCAATAGCTACGGGACAGTGGCGAGATCGTTGCGTCGGGACACTCGATTTTTGTATCAGACGGATCGTAAGCTGCTGTTTGGCGACTTTGGCACTACGCAAATGCCGTGTTTGCGATTATGACGCCTCGAATAGGGAAGCCGCGGACAGAGAATAGAAGAAGCGAGCGAGAACCGCCATGCGTTAGTGGCTTATCCGCCTGGCAAGGATGCGATCGCCCAAAGTTTCGAAAGCAATTTTCGCAGCCAATTGTCATAGCTATATAAATTTCTGGCGCGAAGCGCGATTCCGCAATAGTATTGATACGATCTGGTTAACAACGTTATTCTTGCTTTTCGATTCTACGCCGCTTTGCGCTGGGCGATATCCGACTGGGGAAATGGGTCATGATCGAGCTATTAAACGCACTGAAAGAAACATCTTTACCGACTATTTTGGTGGTCTCGGGAATATTGTTTTTGTTGTTATCGGTTTCCGGCGGTTTAAGCGGCAAGCTGTCGATTCCCCAGCCCCGGCAAAAATTCACCGCATTGATCGGCAGCATATTGGTGGCGATGGGGATTTTCATCTATGCCATGCCAATCGAAAAAATCGTCATACCCGAAGATAAGCATGACGGTGTCGAGACCGGCAATGGACCGGCGGACAAAGCGTCCGAAAGCAATGACAATTCTGCAGGTTCCGAAGAGGATTGGCAGGAGATCGGTAACGATTCGTTTTTTACCGATAAGAAGACATGGAAAACCAATTCATTTGAAAATGGCGGCGGTAAATTCGAAACCAAGATAATATCCGGGAATTACCGATGGGAAGCGTTATTTGTACAAAGTTGGTGGCAGACGAGGTTTTCCGAATATGAGCCGGTGTCCGATTTTTATGCCGCCGTGGACTTACGATTCAATTCCAATCCGGATAATAATCTGGCTGCAGGAATAATATTTAGAGCGTCGTATAATAAAAATTATCGATTGATGTTGATCGGTAATAAATATTATATTCTTGAGTATATCGATGTAAACAATAAAGAAAATAATAAGGTCTTAATCGACTGGACCTATATACCGAATATCGATATGACGAATTTCAACCGGATTGCCGTTCAGGCGGTAGGCCCGACTATCAAAGTGTTTATCAATGGAAAATTTAGAGGCGAGGTTTCCGATAGCACGCAAACGATAGGTAATATCGGTTTTATTTTATATAACTTTAAAAAGGACGGATTGTCGGCGGAAGTGGACTTCGATAATTTCGAGTTGCGAGTGAAAAAATGATGGCGCCAAGACTCAGGCTGCCCGCGTTAGCACAGCCTGGGCCGGCGAGAGCAGCCACTTAACTTAAACGTCATGCAATGGCGTTTGTATACAAATCAGCGAATATGCACGAGTTGACGGAAACAGAAAAGGCAGTGCTTAAACAGTTGCACGACGGCGTGATTCGACCGCTATGGCCGGTCGCGCAACGTGCCGGCCTCGCACTCGAGGTGGTGGAGCGGACGGTGCAGGGCTTGGCGGCCAAGGGGTTGCTCGAACAGCGCAAAAGCGGCAAATGGAAAATAACCTTCGACGGTAAGGCGGCCTTGGGCATGGTTCCCGGCAACGAAACGGAAATCGAGCGGGCGGTCGCGCGATTGGCCGATGCGGAACAGGACGACGTCCGGGAAATAACGGCTTCGCAGATTCAACTGCTCCACGGCTATTACAACTTGGCGCTGGATCAGGCTCGGCGGAGTTTTCGCTGGGCGCTGGCGGCCAGCATCGTAGGATTGGTTTTTTTTCTGGCCGCCGTCGGGCTGGTTCTGGTCGGTCATGGAATGAATGCGCCGGTCATCAGCATAGTCAGCGGAGCCATCGTCGAAATGATTGCCGGCGTTAACTTCTATCTTTACGGCAAAACGATCGGGCAGTTATCGATCTTTCACGGCCGCCTCGAAACGACGCAGAAATTCATGCTGGCAAACAGTCTCTGCGAAAGTCTGGAAGACGATCTGAAGGGGCAAACTCGGGCGCTGCTCATCGCCAAATTAGCCGAGGCCGCGACGCCTTCGGCGGGGGAGGGCAATGATTCTTCACCGAAACGGTGAATGGATCGGATCGGGCTAACGGCATGACGTTGCGGTTAGCCCGGATATTTCACAAAGGCGGCCTTACTATTTGACATAAGCATTTAAAGCCAATG
>JBNLFT010000244.1:0-3723 GCA_050305675.1 Methylococcaceae bacterium | reverse complement strand
ACGAGGCGGCATCGCTGCTTCAGGATAGAAGGTCAAATTCGGGGTATAGCGCAGTCTGGTAGCGCGTCTGCTTTGGGAGCAGAATGTCGGGAGTTCGAATCTCTCTACCCCGACCAAGATTTGCGCTTGTAGCTCAGTTGGATAGAGCATCGGCCTTCTAAGCCGAGGGTCGCAGGTTCGAATCCTGCCAAGCGTGCCATTCTTTTTCAAATGATATGGTGAGCGTAGCTCAGTTGGTAGAGCCCCGGATTGTGATTCCGGTTGTCGTGGGTTCGAGCCCCATCGTTCACCCCATTTGGTTTTATAGCCCCCAATTTGGCGGCCGAACCTAGCTCGGGTTTGTTACCGTTCAAGTCTGAAATTCTTACTTCCAATCGCCACCTGCCAAATCGCGACGGTTTCTTTTTTCCATCGGAGTTTTTCTGCCGGTAAATTGTCGTCGGTTTTCTGTTGCCAACCTGTTTCGAGCCAGATTTTTGCGGCGGACGAGACGCTTTCGGATGCGCGGCGCGGTGCGTTGACTCGGCGATGCCGCTATTTTTGGTACATTGCGGACTTTCGCCAACTCCGGCAGAAACGTATGTCGGATAGTCCGCGAGTTTTCGTAATCGTCCTTCCTATAGCCCCGATATTCCACATGGAAATCGGACTTCGAATCGCGAATTAAATCACTCAAGCCAGAGCTCGCTATGGCGTTCGTCGTGTCGGTCCAGGCTGATTCGTCAGATTTCCGAGAAATTCCATTCCCTTCAAAAGTATCCGGGCCAGAGCGTGTTGGCCGTATGAGTTCCATTAATGGAGCTATGCAGTTAAATCATTTAACAGCCGGCGTCTCAATGGTTAACCTTTAGCGCCAGTGAGCCATGGAACGATAAGCCGCCCCCCCTCAAGAGGTAACTCTATCCATTCCGTGGCTCACTTTTATCGCAATTATTATACGACTAGCGGCGAACCGGGTGCGGAAGCGAATCGCGATCATGCGTTTGGCAAAACATCGGGCTTGGATCTTTTCCTGAACAATCAGCCCCGGACAAAAGAAGGATAGGCAGGGAAAAACTCGCGCTTTGTTCGCGGGAAGCCGATAGGCGGCAACGTATATATGCCGCCGCATACGGGTCCTGCCGACGCACCGATATGCTATGGCCGATTAAGCAAAAAACGCCGTTAACCCGAGGAGACCGCATGATTACGCTGTATCAATTCAAACCCACCTGGGGAGTACCGAATCTCGGACAATTCAACGTCAAAATAGAGACCTATCTGCGGATGGCCGAAATACCTTACAAGGCGATCGGAACCATGCCGCTGACAGCGCCTAAGGGAAAGTTGCCTTTTATCGAGGCCGACGGCAGAAAAATAAGCGATTCCAGCTTTATCGTCGAATATCTGAAAGATCGTTACGGCGACGCTCTGGATCGGCATTTGGACGAGCAACAACGGTCGATCATGCTGGCTATGCAACGGTTGCTCGAGGAACATCTTTATTGGGCCGGCATGTTCGCCCGTTGGCAATACGGCGAGAGAAACTGGCATTGTACTAAGCAAGCCATCTTCGGCGATCTGCCGCCGCTGGTCCGGGATTTCGTCGCCTGGGTGTACCGCCGGCTGATCATCGGAAAACAAATTTACGGGCACGGAATCGGCAGACACCGGGCGGAGGAGGTTTTTCATCTCGGCAAGCTGGATCTGGACGCGTTGTCGGAATTCTTGGGAGACAAGCCGTTTTTCATGGGCGCCAAGCCCAGTAGTCTCGATGCCAGCGCTTTCGGAATCTTAATCAACACCGTCGCCACCCCCATTGCCTCCCCGCTGCAGGAACACGCCAGATCCAAAGCCAATCTGGTCGCATACTGCAAACGCATGATGGTGGCCTATTATCCCGAATTAACGGCGGCTTCCGGTTTATGAGCGCGCTCTCAATCCGCAATGTCAGAAAGAGCTACCCCAACGGCGTAACGGCGCTGCATGGCATCGACCTCGATATCGAGCAGGGCGATTTTTTCGCGTTATTGGGGCCCAACGGGGCCGGCAAATCGACCGCAATCAATATCGTCAGTTCGTTGGCGACCAAAACCGAAGGCAGCGTTACCGTTTTCGGTTACGATCTCGACAGGCAAGCGGCGAAAGCCAAAAGTTGCATCGGTCTGGCGCCTCAGGAATTCAACTTCAATCAATTCGAAACGGTCGAAAATATCGTATTGAACCAAGCCGGCTATTACGGCATGAAGAAAAACAAGGCCAGAGTCGAGAGCGAGCGCTGTTTGCGGCAACTGTCGTTATGGGATAGGCGACATACGGTGTCGAGGCGGTTGTCAGGAGGCATGAAGCGGCGCCTGATGATCGCCAAGGCGTTGGTCCATTCGCCGCGGCTGCTGATCCTGGACGAGCCGACGGCCGGGGTGGACATCGAAATACGCCGTTCGCTGTGGGATACCTTGCAAACCATCAATCGCCAAGGCACGACCATCGTTTTGACCACGCACTACCTGGAGGAAGCCGAGAGCTTGTGCAGGCATGTCGCGATTATCGATCGGGGCCGTATTATCGAGCGCTCGAGCGTCGGCAAATTGGTTGCGCAGGTCGATTGCAATCACTATCTGCTGACCCTGGCGCGCCCTTTGTTCGCTTTGCCGGCTATCGCAGGGTTTCGGTTGGCACTGCAAGATCCGCGTACGCTCGTTGCTAGCGTACCCCAGCGGAACAGTTTGAGCGAATTGTTCCGGCATTTGATGCGCGAGCGCATCGAGGTCGTGAGCTTAAAAAACCAAACCAACCGTTTGGAGCAACGGTTCACGGATCTGATCAATGAATAACCTGATCGCCTACCGAACCATCGTCGCGGAGGAAGTGCGCCGTTTTGTGCGTATTTGGCCGCAGACGTTGCTTCCGCCGGCGATGACGACCTCGTTGTACTTTATGATCTTCGGCCGCCTGATCGGCGATCGAATCGGTTCGATCGGCACCCTGAGTTACCTGGAATATATTGTTCCGGGCGTCATCCTGATGTCGGTGATTAGCAATGCCTATGCTAATGTCGTCGCGTCGTTTTATTCGACGAAATTTCAGCGCCATATCGAAGGCTTGCTGGCCTCGCCGGCAGCTAATTGGACCATTCTCGGCGGGTATATCACCGGCGGTATTTGCCGCGGCATGTTGGTGGGGGCGATCGTGGCCGCAATAGCCTCGTTGTTTGCCGACATCGTGGTCTACGACTGGGGAGTCACGCTCGGTATCGGGTTCTTGACCGCCGGGTTGTTCGCGTTGGCCGGGTTCATCAATGCCGTTTTCGCCGATAGTTTCGACGATATTTCGATTATTCCCAATTTCGTTTTGACGCCGCTCACCTATTTGGGCGGCGTATTTTATTCGGTGTCGATGCTGCCGCCGGGATGGCAACCGCAGGCTTTGGCAAATCCCTTGCTATATATGGTAAACGCTTTCCGCTACGGATTGACCGGCGTGAGCGATGTCGAGGTGTCGTCGGCGTTTTTGATCACCGGCGGCTTCGTGCTTTGCCTAACCGGCATGAGTCTGTGGTTGCTGCATAAAGGGATCGGCATAAAGACTTAACCCGGATATTTCACGAAGGCGGCCTTACCATTTGAAATACGCATTTAAAGCCAGTGTCTTAGGTTTCATATGACTCATGTTTATTGGGTACGGTTTGTGCCTGAATGGTTTTCTGAACAATCGGACTTCGAATCTCGAACAAAATCACTCAAG
>JBNLFT010000243.1:0-3734 GCA_050305675.1 Methylococcaceae bacterium | reverse complement strand
ATGGGGCGGCGCATCGATCGTCGAAAACCAGGGAATCGAAGAGAAGGTGGTCTTTTCCCTGCCCAAGGAACTGAAGGAATTGAAAAAGCAGCAGGCAACGCTGTAATCCGGATCGCCCCCGCCCGCCGCGGGGGCAACGCCCGTGCATCAATAGTTGTAGGTGTCGAGGCCTTCCTTGTTGATTTTCTTCAACCACCAGCGCGCGACATAGCCTCTGGGCAAATACAAGCCGTTTTGAATATAAAACAGCTTGTATTCGCTGTTGATCGTGGCGTTGAATAAGCGATGCGCCAGCAAGGTGCCGCAAAACAGCAACTGGTCTCCGTCCTTAATCTGGTAATCGTCCTGAGGCAAGATGTGTTCGGTCTCGCCCGACTTGATCACGAACACCACCATATCGAGTTTCTTGTGCCGGCCGCGAGGATCGGACAATAGCTCGCCAAGCAACACCGTTTTGCCCTCGTCCAGCCACTTGATAACCGAGGGACTCTTTTCCCGGTTAAAGTCGACGGTAATCAGATGGGGCGTCTTATGGCCGATCTTGGCGCGCAATTCGGTAATCACCCGCTCCATTTCCTCCATTCGTCCCGGCTCGTTAGCCAACAGATAACGGAAGAACGATTTCAATAACGGCGCGATCAACAAAAACAGAATTTTCCGCGCCGTCACCAACGACGGCTGCATGATCATGTCCACTTCGGACGCATTGAAGGCGACGGCATTCTGGTGCCGGTTCTGTCTGACGATGGTGAACAACTTGCGGTTAAAGTAACGCGCGTTAAGCAAGATGCCCAGATTGTGGCCGTCGTCGTCGGTACCGGCCAGGATCCCCGCCGCGTGTTCGATGCCCGCCTGGCTCAGCGTTCTTGCCGTGGTCCTGCCGACGATATAGCGCTCGATATGCTCTTCTTCCTTCGAATCGTGAGGGTCGATAACCGCCGTTTTAATGCCGTATTTGGTCAGCACCCGATTCACCTCGTGTCCCATCCGGCCGTAACCGCAAATAATCCAGGTCCCCAGCGGCGGATTGACGTATTTGTTCAGACTAGCTCCATGCTCCCTGACCAACCAGTTGTTCAGGGCATAGAAACCGGGGTTGTGCATCGCCGCCGCCAGAACTTTTGCATAAGTCTTGAACGGATCGACGATATGCACCTCGCCGCCCAGCGTCGCCAACGTTTCTTCGAACACCTCCACTTTCGACATCGTGATGATGCCTATCTTCGGATTCAGCGAACGGGCCAGCGCCGAAATCTTTAAATTCGCCTCCTCGTTATTGGTGATGGCGACGACGAACTTGCAGTTTTCCCGCATCACTCCCGCCTCCAGCAGATGTTTCGGCACGCTGGCGTCGGCATAAAGCCCCGGCATCGATACGGAATAATTCCGCAGTTGTAACGCCTTGATCCGCTCCTCGCTGGAATCGATGATCACCGCCGACATCCCGTAGTCGCTCAACCCCCGGGTCAGGACGCTTCCCGTATCGCCGAAACCGCAGATAATGAAGTACGGCCCCACTATCCGTTCCACTCTCTTGGCAAAGCGCCACTCGGCCAACGCCCGGACGAAGAAAGGGTTTTGTATCAGGTGGATAATACTGCCGATCGCATACAGCCAGGTGATGACGCTTACATAGAGACAGGCAATCGCCCAAAAGCGCTGGGCATCGCTAAACTCGAAGGGAATTTCGCCGAAACCCGTGGTCGTCGCGGTATAGGTCATGAAATAAAAGGCGTGGAAGATGCTCATGTATTGCACTTCCCCGTCGATCACGGGACCTGGAATAAACACCATGCCGAAAACGGAAACCGAATAAACGGCAATCAGCGCGATGAGCGGAGCCCGCATTTCGCGCATGACAATGAATGAAACGCGGGAAATATCTATTGACGAGGCAACCATTAGCGAACGTTATCTAGCAAATGGACTAAGTTAGCGACTTATAGGCGGGACATCAGGGTTTCGGTCACCAGAATGACCGTTGAAATAATATTCGCCAGCAACGCGCCGCCGGTAAAGGATATAATGCTGGCCATGACATCCGGCGTCAATCCGGTCTCGGTGATGTGTACGACGACCGTCCAATAGGTGGCCGCCGTCACCAATTGTAAATCGGCGACGAGACTGGTCGCCAATAACACCGCGCCGATCTGGGAGCGGTCGCCGAATTTCAAAATGGTCGCGATAAAGTTAACGATGATCACGGCGAACAGCTCGAACACATTATGATGGGCCGGATTATCCATTTCTCCCAAAAAGAACCCGAAATTCAACGTCAACGCCAACACTACAAAAAAACCAAAAACAACCTTCTCAAAATTCATGGCAGATTTCCCCGGGAAAATAACGTGTCGTATAACGGACGCTTATTGTAACCAAATAACACTACTTTTTTATCGAAAAAATGAACTATCGTTGCAAAAAAGACGACTCAATATTATCCTTCCCTAATATATTTTTTGAACGTAGGAGGCCTTCATGTCTTTAACCGCGATGGATCTGGTTGCCGAAGCCAAGCAAAAAATCAGCGAAATTTCGGTCGTAGCGGCAAAAACCAAACTTTCCGAAACCCCGGTTCTCGACGTCAGGGAACCGGCCGAGTTCGCCGCCGGCCACTTGCCCGGCGCGGTGAATATTCCGCGCGGCGTGCTGGAATTCAAGATTGGATCCGATCCGCAACTGCAGGACCAGCAGGAACAGGAAATTATCGTGTATTGCCAAACCGGCGGCCGATCGGCCCTGGCGACCGAGGCACTGCATAAAATCGGTTACGGCAAAGCGGTCAGCATGGCCGGCGGCTACAAGGAGTGGGTCGAACAGGGATACGACGTTGTCTGAAACGGAATCCCTGCGCATCGACAAATGGCTTTGGGCAGCGCGTTTTTTTAAAACGCGCAAACTGGCGGCCGATGCCGTGGCGGGCGGCAAGGTTCATTACAACGGCCAACGCTGCAAGCCTTCGAAGGAAGTCAAGCCCGGCAGCCGGTTGTTCATCAGCAAAGACCAATACAGCTGGGACATTACGGTAACCGCGATCAACCGGCAGCGCAGACCGGCCAGCGAGGCCATGTTGCTGTACGAGGAGAGCGAGGAAAGCCGGGCCAGCCGTAAAGAGCAGATTGCTCTGCAGAAACAACAGCAGTTCCTGTTGGATTATTCACCGAGGGAACGCAAACCGAATAAGAAGCAGCGGCGCCAGATTCACCGTTTTAAACAGGGTGGGTAAAGCTGTTTTAAAGGCCAACCGACAGATACTAAAAAACATCTGTAATATCAATAAGTAATATAAACACTCTGGTTTATAACTTTACATTTTGCTTTTTTTTCTTAAAATAGGCTTACGGCCTACACCCCGCCTGCGCAGCGCAGTCGCTGCGATCGTATCTTAACGAATTCTAACCTTCCGGATCGTTTAGGGAAAAGGATCTTATTGTATGCCGAAAAAATTATTTGTCATTGACGACGACATCGAACACACCGAACGACTGGTTACGACACTCCCGCCAGAGGCTTTTACGGTCTCTCGAGCTCTCGACGACGGGGAAAACATTTTCGAGCAGATCCAACGGGAACAGCCGGAATTCGTCCTCGTGAACAACCGCTTTCCGGCGGCCGACGATATCATCGCCTACCTGAAGCACCGCTCGCTGCCTTTCGTTTTCCTCGGCGACGACACCGCGCCGCAAATCGGATCGGCTTATCGCCAAGGCGCATTAGGTTTGTTGCTAAAGCCG
>JBNLFT010000242.1:0-3743 GCA_050305675.1 Methylococcaceae bacterium | reverse complement strand
GGCGGCGATCTGCGCGACGCTGAGCAACGATTTGCCGGTTTACGAATATGCCGCGCGCCAGGTAAAGCAGGCCTTGGTCGGCAAGGGTAACGCCGAAAAGGCGCAGGTTCAACACATGGTGAAAATTCTACTCAATATTCAGGGCGAGATGCAGATCGATGCCGGCGACGCGCTGGGCATATGCTTGTGCCACAGCCACCATCAGGAAACCGCGAAACGCCTGCGGAAGGTGCGCTCGTGATCGGGTTTTTACGCGGTAAGTTGGTGTCGAAGTCGCCGCCGCAGTTGGTGGTCGATGTCCACGGCGTGGGTTACGAGGTGGAAGCGCCGATGACCACTTTTTACGATTTGCCGGCCTTGGGCGACGAGGTCAGACTGCATACGCATTTGGTGGTACGTGAAGACGCCCATATTTTGTTCGGATTTTCCAAAGAGACCGAGCGGGCGATGTTCCGTACCTTGATCAAGGTCAACGGCGTCGGCCCCAAGCTGGCGCTGACGATATTGTCGGGCCTCAGCGCCGAAGAGTTTCACCGCTGCATCCGCGATAACGACAGTCATTCGCTGGTGCGTCTGCCCGGGGTCGGTAAAAAGACGGCCGAACGGTTGATCATCGAAATGCGCGACCGCTTGCCCGATTTAAGCGAGTCGTCAGCTACGGACGTTACAGTAAGCGCCGGGCAAGGCGGCTTCGCCGCGGCCAATCCCAAACAGGAAGCGATCTCGGCGTTGTGCGCGCTGGGTTACAAGGCGCAAGATGCGGCGAAGATGGTGCAGGCGGTGGCCGCCGACGATAAGAGCTGCGAAGACATTATCCGTCTGGCCCTGCAGGGAGCGGTACGATGATTGAAAGCGACCGTCTGATCAGCGCGAACGGGTCGTCGGACGAGGAGCGGCTGGACCGCGCGGTCCGCCCCAAACGCTTGGCCGATTATGTCGGGCAACAGGAACTGCGCCAGCAGATGGAGATTTTCATCCGCGCCGCGGTGGGGCGCGCCGAGGCGCTCGACCATGTGCTTATTTTCGGACCGCCGGGCTTGGGCAAGACCACGCTGGCCAACATCATCGCCACCGAAATGGGTGTCAATATACGGCAAACTTCGGGGCCTGTGCTGGATAAAGCCGGCGATCTGGCGGCCTTGTTGACCAACCTGGAAGCGCACGATGTGCTGTTCATCGACGAGATCCACCGCCTCAGTCCGGCGGTCGAGGAAGTGCTGTATCCGGCCATGGAGGATTACCAAATCGACATCATGATCGGCGAGGGGCCGGCGGCGCGCTCGATCAAGCTCGATTTGCCGCCGTTCACGCTGGTCGGCGCGACCACCCGTGCCGGATTGCTGACGTCACCGTTGCGCGACCGTTTCGGCATTGTCCAACGTTTGGAATTTTATAGCGTCGAAGAACTGGCCAGCATCGTGCTGCGTTCCGCCGGGCTGCTGGGCATCGCTATGGATAAGGAAGGTGCCGACGAAGTGGCGCGGCGCTCGCGCGGCACGCCGCGCATCGCCAATCGCCTGTTGCGGCGGGTACGCGATTTCGCCGAGGTCAAAGGCGACGGCCTGGTCGATCGCGACATTGCCGGTCAGGCGTTGCGGATGTTGAAAATCGACGAAAACGGCTTCGACTCCCTGGACCGAAAATTATTGTTGTCGATGATCGAACATTTCGACGGCGGGCCGGTCGGATTGGATACGCTGGCCGCCGCGATCAGCGAGGAGCGCGGAACGATCGAGGACGTTCTCGAGCCTTACCTGCTGCAGCAGGGATTCATCATGCGCACTCCCCGGGGGCGCATCGTCACCCGCAAGGCCTATTTGCATTTCGGGTTGCGGGCGCCGGAACGGGAACCGGCCAGCGGCGACATCTTCGATATTTAATTGAACTATTAGCGAACAAAGTCGACGAACAGGCTTTCTAGAGGTATGCAAAAGTTTAACTGGCCCGTCAGGGTCTACTACGAGGACACCGACGCCGGCGGCGTGGTGTTTTACGCCAATTATCTGAAATTCTTCGAACGGGCCCGAACCGAAATGTTGCGTTCCTTCGGTTTTGAACAGGATCGGCTGATCGACGACCAGGGAGTCATCTTCGTCGTGCGTTCGGTGCAGGTCGATTATCTGAAACCGGCGCGTTTCAACGAACAGATTCAAGTCAGTGCGGAAGTGACCGAAGCGAAAAGAACCAGTTTTCTGTTCGCCCAGGAAATCGTTCGCGACGACGATTTGTTATGCAAGGGTGAGGTCCGCATCGCCTGCCTGGATGCGCAAAGCATGCGGCCCAAAGCCATACCATCCGCAATTTTGGAATATCTGTCATGACCGGTAACGTCTCTTTCATTGAATTGGTGCTGGAAGCCAGTTTTGTCGTGCAGTTCGTCATGGTGCTTCTGCTCGCCGCCTCGCTGCTGTCCTGGACCTTTATCTTCCAAAAGCGCAAGGAATTGCTGCAGGCGGTCGAAATCACCGACGATTTCGAAGAAGAGTTCTGGTCGGGCGGCGAGCTGTCGGAGTTGTACCGCAAACTCGCCAGCCACGAGATCGAACCGGAGGGTATCGAAAAGATCTTCATGGCCGGCTACAAGGAATTTTCCAGAATGCATCAAAAAGCGGAATTGAGCGCCGAGGTCAAGGTCGAAAGCGCGCAACGGGCCATGCGCATCGAACTGTCGCGCGAACTCGACCGCTTGGACGAGACGCTGCCGTTTTTGGCCACGGTCGGCTCGACCAGCCCTTACGTCGGTTTGTTCGGCACCGTTTGGGGCATCATGAATTCGTTTCGCGCGCTGGGCGAAATCAAGCACGCGACGCTGGCCCATGTCGCGCCCGGCATTTCCGAGGCGCTGATCGCGACGGCGATCGGCCTGTTCGCGGCGATTCCGGCGGTTATCGCCTACAACCGCTTCGCGACCCGCCTGGATCGGCTGTCCGGTCGTTACGAGCTGTTCATCGACGAATTCGTGTCCTTGTTGCATCGGCAGGCGTTGCACAAATGAGCCGGCGTAACGCAAGAAGAAAACCGATGGCGGAAATCAACGTGGTGCCGTACATCGACGTCACCTTCGTGCTGCTGATCATCTTCATGATCACCGCTCCGCTGGTGCAGACCGGGGTCGACGTCGATTTGCCGCAGGCGGTGACCGCGCCGGTGGAGCAGAAGAACGAGCCGCCGGTGATCGTTTCGATCGACCGCTCGGGGCGCTATTTTATAGACATCGGCGATCAGCCGGAGGACGATCCGGTGCAGCCGAAGGATTTGTTGGTCAGGGTGGCCGCGGTATTGCGCAACAAGCCGGAAACTCAGGTCTACATCCGCGGCGATCATCGGGTCGATTACGGTAAAGTGGTGTCGGTGATGGCGGCGCTGAAAAACGCGGGCGTGCCCAGCGTCGGGTTGATGACGTCCCCGCTGGAACAGTGATCATGAGTGATTTGCATAAATTCGGCCTGTCTTTTGTGTTGGCCTTGAGTCTGCATGTTGGTCTGCTGTTGTTGTTCGGCTTCAGTTTCGGCAGCGAGCCGCAAGTCAAGACGCAAAAACCGTTGCCGGAAATCATTCAGGCGTCGGTATTGGACGACGAGCAGATCATTCAGGAAGCCGAGCGCCTGAAACAGGTCGAGGCGGACAAACAACAAAAACAGCAGCAGGTGGCCGAACAACGCGCGGCCGAGGAACGTCGATTGCAGCAGCTGCGCGATAAGCGCCAGCAGGAAGAGAAAAAGGCACGCGAACTCGCCGAACAA
>JBNLFT010000241.1:0-3760 GCA_050305675.1 Methylococcaceae bacterium | reverse complement strand
AGGCTGTTTCGAAAGTAAGGCACGCTCGAAGCGGGGGAAAAATGCGCGGCGTACAGCATCCCCTTGTCTTTCAGATACGGCGCCAGAATTTCGGTGTACCAGCCGGCGGCGCCGGGCCAGATTTCGACCACGGTCATGTCGTCCTGCACATCGAAAAACGCCAATGTTTCCGCAGGATGCCGGTAGCGATCGCGGGTCTTGTTTTCGGCGCTGCGGTGCTGGCCGTCGATGACCGCCGGCAGCGATTCGGCCGCGAGGGCGGCGCCGGCACTCGATATCAATAAAGCTGCGGCGAGCAGTCCAGGCCATTTATTCATCATCCAGCCCTCGTGCTGTCAACAACGTGTTGTTGTTCCAAAATTGCAGAATGCTGATGATCGCCAGGATCAGGAAAGCCACCAGCGTCCAACCGGGGATGCTCAGACCCAGAAAAGTCCACAACACATCTGCGCATTCGCCGGTGCCGTTCAGCATCAATTTAAGCGTCTCCGACAACGGAAAATGTTCGAAGACGTAATCCAGTCCGGGCCCGCATTCGGGGACCTGATCGGGGGGCAAATTCTGCAGCCAGACATGGCGGGTCGAGATGGCCGCGCCACACAGGGCGACAAGGGCTCCGATAACGGCGTAAATCTTGCGCCCAAGTGACAGCGGATTATGAATCGACGCAGCCAAAAACACGATACCGGTAGTGAAAATCGCGATACGCTGGGAGATGCACAACGGGCAGGGTTCCAGTTGCTTGACCAGTTGAAAATAGGCGCCGATCAGCAGCATGCAGAAACAAGCGAAAAAACCGATAAAAAACCAGGTGCGAGGATTAAGTTTAATTTTCTCTAACATGAGTCACTTCTTTTTTAAAAGCTCTGATATCCCGCGAAGGGCCTAATATGACAAGTATGTCTCCGGCATTCAGCAGATGATCCTGTTTCCCGATCGCAAAATGCAAGTCTTCACCCAACTCCTTGTCAACGATTCCAATTAGAACCAAATTATGGTCTTCATTCAATTTTAATTGACTGCTGTAAGTATTTTCCAACACGCTGCCTGGCGGGATCACCACCTCGGCGACGTTCAAATCATGCCGGCCGAACACCGTTTGATCGATGATATTGGTGATATCCGGACGTTTAATCAACTCGTGGATTTTGCGGCCGCAGATCTGGTAAGGATCGATCACCTTGTTGGCTCCCGCCGCCATCAGTTTTTCGGCCGCGTCCGGGTCTTCGACGATGGCGATAATGGTCAGATTGCGGTCGATGGCCCGGGCCGACAAGGTCAAAAACACGTTTTCCGAATCATCCGGTAAAAAGCAGAAAATGGTATCGACGCTCTTGCCCAAGCCGATGGCCTTCAATTCGTCGTCGTTGCGGAAATCGACCACGGCCGTGGCGTAGCCGCTTTCCGCCGCCTGCGAAGCGCGTTCCACGTCCTGGTCGACAATCACGATATTGTGGCTTTCGCTATCCAACCGTTTCATCGCTTCCACCGACAGCCGGTTATAACCGAACACGACGATGTTTTTCATAATATTTTTCCGCTTAACAAGCCGCTTTGTTCGATCTGGTCGCGGAAATGGGTGATACCGTATTCCCGTCCCAACACCATCAAAATATCCTGCGGCCGCAGGATGAAATACGCTTCCGGGTTGAAGTAAAAATGCTGTTGCTTAAGCGGATAGATATTCTTCTTGTGTTTGAGATGGATCGGATTGGTGCTGATCAGTCCTATCAGAGTCAGCTTATAGCGTTTGAAATCGATGTCTCCGACCCGTGCCCGATCGAGCATCGTGCCTTCGGTGACGATGATCGTTTCCAGTTTTATGTGCTTTTGCTCCTGAAGGATTCCCGAAATCACCTCGAAGGCCACCGGCTGTCCGATGTACTGGGCGGCCAGCAAGCCGGCGATCTCGAACGGTTCGATGACGTTGTCGGCACCGGCCTGATACAACTTTTTAACGTTGTCGTGGCGATTGGCGCGGGAAATAATTTGCACCGACGGATTCAGATGGCGGCTGCTCAACGTAACATAGACGTTGGTGACATCGCTCCCGGTAACGCACAACACCGCCGTCGCACCGCGTTTGATTCCGGATTTGACCAACACGTCGTTTTTCGTGACGTCGCCGTGAGTAACCAGATAACCCTGATGTTTCGCGCTGTCCACCTTGTCCTGGTGGCGGTCTATGACGATGAACTTCTGCTTGTCGTTGGCCAATTGGCGGGCGATCTCCTGACCGACCCGGCCGAAACCGCAGATAATGATGAAATTCTTATAGCGGTCCAGTTCGGCGTAGGTCCGGTTCTCCCTGAGCGTCGGCATCTTTTCGTTGAAGGCGGCGACGATGATCGAGGTGAAAAACGCCAATACGCCGAGACCGGTCAAAATCAAGGTTACCGTGACCAGCCGCCCGCCGACCGTATGCGGCGTGATATCGCCGTAACCGACGGTCGACAAGGTTACGATCGACCAATACAAGGCGTCGGACAGATCGTCCACCCGGCCGCCGTCCGCATCGTGTTCGAACAGATAAATGCCAATGCTGGAAATAAACACCAAAAAGCCGATGAACACCATCAGCGTGATCAGCTCGAAACGTTTGTTGGCCAGCACCTCGGCAAACACCATGATGCTGTTGGAATAGCGGAACAGTTTGAATAAACGGAAAATCAGGAAGATCCGCAAGATCCGCAACGGCCGATAACTGGGCAGGATCGCCAACAAATCGATGATCGCGAACGGCGACAACATATAGTCCAGTTTTTTCGCCACGACTATCTTCAAAGCCCGGAATAAATTGAAGCGAACGTTCAGAAATTGGGCCTTTTCGTATTGTTCGATAACGATACGGTGGGAATCCGAATAAAGCCAAACCCTGATCAGATATTCGCCGATGAAGACCGTCACCGCAAACCGCTCCAGATAGTCGCCAACCAGGCTGCTCGCGTGTTCGACATGATAAATGAGGGCGAACACGCTAACCATGACCAAGCCGATCATGAACAGATCGAAATGCTTGCGCATTCGGCTGTCGGGGCTTTCCATCAGCTGAAAAAAGAAGCGCTTGCAGCGACCGTAGCGATAGGAACCCTTTATATAATAAGCGCAATATACGATGAGTCTGGAAAGCATAAAATGGATGGCCGTTATATCGAGTTCACTTAACGATTATAACGGAATATGGCTACCCCGGATATTTCACGAAGGCGGACTGGGCAGTCGAAATACGTGTTGAAAACCAAGGCATTGGGGTTACGGTGCCAGATGGTTACCGGGTACGGTTTGCCCCCGAATGGTTTTCCGAACTGTCCGGGCTGGTAGCTTACTGTATCCTGCCAAGCATTCGAGCTACGGCGTGAATACCCTGCCGTAGCCTTGACGGGCCGAGCCGCCGATTCAAACCCGTGGTTTATAGTTACTGATTACTGGCATCCCCGCTTACACATTATTGGCTGCGCCAGCCGAAAAACCGAATTCGTCAGTCTCCCTTATTGCCCTTAAAGCGCACCACCTTGTTACGCGGATTCAAGTTGATTTCATCGACCACCATATGCTCGCCGGCCCGTAGGATATAACAAACGGCATCGGCCACGTCGTCGGCCTGCAGCGACTGGCCGGGCTGGTCCCCCGGCAAAAATGACAAGTCGTCGAAAAAC
This sequence comes from Methylococcaceae bacterium, assembly GCA_050305675.1. Lineage (GTDB taxonomy): Bacteria > Pseudomonadota > Gammaproteobacteria > Methylococcales > Methylomonadaceae > Methylomarinum. The sequence goes on along the minus strand of JBNLFT010000241.1, from coordinate 104 downwards.
GGCGTTTGCACCATGCCCGGGTTGATCAACGATACCCTGACGCTGCCGGTCGCGCATTCGTCGCGCAAAGCCTGGGCGAATCCGCGCAACGCGAATTTGCTGGC
>JBNLFT010000240.1:0-3827 GCA_050305675.1 Methylococcaceae bacterium | reverse complement strand
AGCCCCGGCGATAAGGAGCGGGCTTAAAAGGGACCCATCGGTTTGGACTGTCGATCCCGCCGGCAGGGCGTCAATTCGATTTTTTTTAACCCGTCGCATATATTTATGGGGTGCAATGAAATCGCAAGGACGTGATTTCCGGGCATTCTCTCGATTCGGAGGCAATATTGAATAGTTACTCCCTTCCGACGGTAATGGCAATCTCCTGCCTGATTTCCTTTCTGATCGGTTTTTTTTACCTTGCCTTGTCGAAAGCCTCCCGTTCCGATCAAACCTCAACCAGTTATCGATTTATGGCGGTTTCCTATGTTTGCTACGGTCTCCGCTTGGCGCTGCAACTGCTGCCGGCCGACGGAACGCCCGCGGCCGGCCTGGCGAACGAAGTGCTGTATATCGGTTGGGTTTTTGCTTTATGGCTCGGTGTTCGCGCCTACGGACAGCCGCAACGGGTCCCGCTCGCATTGTGGATCGTTCCGGCACTGCTGGTGTTGTGGAACGTTGCCGCTCGCGGCTTTGATCTCTCCTTCTTATGGCGCGTCATACCGCCGCATTTCGCCGGCGCCGGTTTATTCTGGTTGGCCGGCCTCCACCTTTGGCGTCTGCGCAGGGAACGTGAAAATTGGGGTCTGAGCGCTCTTGCTATCTTATTGTGGCTGCACGGGCTAAGTACCGCCTCCTACCCGTTTACCCGCGACGGCTGGTTCGCGCCGTACGGATTTACGCTGTTTGCCTTGCTGAGTCCCGCCATAGGGATGGGATTGATGTTGGCGACGCTGATCGACGAACAGCGCGTTCTGCTTGCCGAGATGCGTACTCGCAGGCTAGCCGAGGAAGCGAGCCGTCGGGCACAGGACTTTACCGCGACGCTGCTGGCCAAGTCGCCGGCCGGAGTGGTCGTGTACGAAGGGGATACCGGGAACTGCGTGCTTGCCAACGAGGCGATGGCGGAAATCGTCGGCGGAACCGTGGACGAGCTTAGGCGGCAAAACTTTCGGAATCTCGCTTGCTGGTCCGAGGCCGGTTTGGAGGGGCTGGCCGAATCCGCGCTCCACGACAATTTGGTGGGACATAAAGAAATGACCGTGCACACCTCGTTCGGCAAGATCGTTTCGTTGGACGGCTTCATCTCGCGCGTCGACATCGATGGGAAAGTGCATCTGATGTTCATCGCCTTGGATATCGCCGAGCGAAAGCGGGCCGAGGAAGAGCTTAGACGCTATCGGGATCGCCTGGAAGATACGGTGCAGCAACGTACGGCCGAATTGCAGCTGGCGCGCGATGCCGCCGATTCGGCCAATAAGGCCAAAAGCGTATTCCTGGCCAACATGAGCCACGAACTGCGGACCCCGTTGAACGCCATACTCGGCTTCTGCAACATGATGCGGCGCGATCCTGAGCTGACCAAGAACCAGCGCGAAAGTCTGGATATCATCAACCGCAGCGGCGAACATCTGCTAAGCCTGATCAACGACGTGCTGGATGTGGCCAAGATCGAGGCCGGCCGCGTGCAATTGGAGGTGGCGCCGTTCGATTTGGAGGGAGTGGTGCGGGATGTCACCAAAATGATGCAAATTCGCGCCGAAGAAAAAGGTTTGCGCCTATTGTTCGATCAATCGTCGACGTTTCCCCGTTACGTCAAAGGCGACGAATCGCGGGTTCGTCAAATTATCATCAACCTGATCAACAACGCCGTGAAATTCACCGACCAAGGAGCGGTGACAGTGCGTCTTGGCGCTAAGAACAATAGCGGCACGCACCTTTTGATAGAAGTGGAGGACACCGGTCCCGGCATTCGGCCGGACGATCAACAACGTCTGTTCGAGCCTTTTGTGCAACTTAGCGAAGGCGATGCAAAACAAGGTAGCGGGTTGGGTTTGACTATTACTCGTCAGTTCGTACAGATGATGGGCGGCAATATCGCCGTCGAGAGCACATTGGGCAAGGGGGCATTGTTTCGGGTGGAATTGCCGCTGGCTCCGGCAAGCTCGGCCGAAATCTTCGGGCCGGACATACGCGATTCCGGCGAAGTGATCGGCCTGGCGCCCGGTCAACCCCGGTATCGGATTATGATCGTCGAGGATCAACGGGAAAATCAGTTGTTGCTTAGCCGGCTGATGACCGATATCGGTATGGACGTGAAGGTGGCCGAAAACGGTAAGCGATGTTTGGAACTGTTCGAAGACTGGCGCCCCGATCTGATATGGATGGATAACGAAATGCCGTTGATGGACGGCATCGAAGCGACTCGGATGATCCGACGATTGCCGGCGGGTAAATCCGTTAAGATCGTCGCCGTTACCGCCTCGGCGTTCAAGGAGCAACAACGGGAAATGCTGGATGCCGGTATGGACGATCTTGTGCGCAAACCCTACCGGTTCGGAGAAATCTATCGCTGCTTGGCGTGCCAACTGGGTGTGGAATTCCGTTATCGCGACGGCGGCAAAGACTCCGAGATTGCGTATGCGGAGCTAACGCCGGAAATGTTGGCCGACTTGCCCGCCCCGCTACGTCGCGGGCTCAGGGACGCGCTGGAGAGCCTGGACGGTAAACGCATCGCGAGCGTCATTCGGCAAATTGGCGAGCTGGATGCGCCGCTAGGCCGCACTTTATCCGGCCGCGCCGAATGCTTCGACTATCCGTCCATCCTGGCTGCGTTGGACACTAATGAGGCATCGGCAAACGGCTGAGCCAAATACCGGGCGGTCCCGGTCCAATTTCTACGCCGCCGAAAACGGGTTTAAGGTCACGCATGATTCCAGACTTTTAGCGCCGACAGCAGCAAAATTCCGGCAAGCAGCGGCAGCAGTATGTCGGTGGAGACGATCTTGAGTAGCCGGCTGCCGATATAGGCGCCCAACAGAGAGCCGATGGCCATGAAGGTTACGAAATGGCGCTGACTGCGGATGACCGAAAAGCTTTGATCCCGGCTGTATCGGGTGAAACCGACGATCATCGTGGGTAGGCTGACGGCAAGCGCCAGACTGCCGGCGAGGACGATGTCGGCGCCAAATAGCAGGACGATGGTCGGGATCAGCAGTTCGCCGCCGGCCACTCCCATCAGCGACGCGACGACGCCGATGCCGAAGCCGGCCGCCGCTCCGCCGACGACCAGCGACAGGCCGGAAAGCGAGGCCACGGGCTGAACCGTCGGATCGTGGCCGAACAGCAAAACGATCGCGATCGCGACCAGCAGGACCGATAGAACGCGATAGAGCGTGGCGGTCTTCAGTTTGGTAGCCCAATCGGCCCCAAACCATGCTCCCGCGAGGCTGCCGGCGAGCAGGATCGAGATAATGTCCGCATGCGCCAGCAGCTCCCGAAACGGCACGACAGACGCGCGAAAGGGCAGCGCCGAGGCGACGACGGCAAGGCTCATCGCCTTATTCAAAATCACTGCGGGAAGTGCGGAGAAACCGAAAACGCCGATAAGAAGCGGCAATCGAAATTCGGCGCCTCCAAGGCCGATCAGGCCTCCGAGGGTGCCGACGGCGGCGCCGGCGCCTACGGAGAACCAGGGATTTTTGGCGTTCATAACGATTCGGTCGTGAGTGTGCGGTTAATTTTTCGTTGCTATGATCGTTGAACCGTGAACGCAGGGCAACCATTAATTTCGGCAGAAACCGCTGACGGAGTGGATAAGCGGAACGGCGCAACAGGGCAAACTGGCTAAGCTAAATTGACAAGTCAGTTGTCAATGATGATAATGACAACCAAGTTGTCATTAGGATTCGAACGCTCATGCCTGATGTTATTGAAAGCGATGTTTATCAAATCATATGGTCGGTCCGCAGGCTATTCCGGTCCCTGGCGCGGAAAGCCGGCGACAA
>JBNLFT010000239.1:0-3859 GCA_050305675.1 Methylococcaceae bacterium | reverse complement strand
GGCGAGGGGGTTTCCTTTTATGGCGAACTGGTGGACCTTGGCGTGCAATACGGTTTCGTGCAAAAGTCCGGTTCCTGGTACAGCTACGGCAACGAAAAAATCGGTCAGGGCAAGGACAACGCGAAACAATACTTGAGAGACAATCCGGACAAGGCCAAAGAATTGGAAGCGGCGATCAGGACTGAGGTATTCGGTGCGTCGAAAAAAAGGGTTGAGAGCGAAGGTGCCGAAACGCAGCAACCCGATTCCGACTGAATCGTTTCGATCGATCGATGCTTGAGGCGGCCTGTGACCGGACATGGGTGGCGCGTTGCAGGATACGGAGGGCGTGGCCGGCGGCCTGTTACGACGAGGTTGACTACTTTTATCACTGCGGATTTTTGATTTGCCATCTTATAGCCAGCCGTGAGCGACGAAGATCAACAAATACAGGGTGTTTGTTTAAGATTGCTGGCCCGGCGCGAACATAGTCGTAAGGAATTGGAGGATAAGCTCGCCCGGCGCGGATTCGAGCGCGCCGCTTCGGAAAGAGCGATTTTGCAGTTGGCGGAACAAGGTTGGCAGAGCGACCGCCGTTTTGCCGAAAGCTACGCCCGGCAACGGATTGAAAAAGGCTACGGTCCCTTACGAATCGGTTACGAACTACAGCAGCACGGTATCGACTCGATCGATTTGAGCGCCTTGGTCGACGACATAGCGGAAAGCTGGTTCGAGCGTCTGGAAAATATTTATCTGGGAAAATATGGCGCCGATAAACGATTGTCGGTTAAGGAATGGCTTAGGCGCAGCCGTTTTCTGCAGCAACGAGGGTTCAGCGGCGAGATGATCAAGGAGCTGAGCAGGCGGTTGGAGATCAGGTTGGATCGGTAGACGTTTTCTACCGTCGGGATTACGCAATACAGTAGTAAGAAAAACAAACATGATGAAATATATGACCAGCGCGGAATTGCGCAATGCTTTTCTGGAATTTTTTCGCGACAGGGGGCATTCCGTCCAGCCGTCGAGCTCGCTCGTGCCCGGCAACGATCCGACTTTGTTGTTCACCAACGCCGGGATGGTGCAGTTCAAAGACGTGTTTTTAGGACGCGAGAAGCGCGATTTCACGCGGGCCGTTACCAGCCAACGTTGCGTCCGCGCGGGCGGCAAGCACAACGACCTGGAAAATGTTGGATACACCGCTCGCCACCATACTTTTTTCGAAATGCTGGGTAATTTCAGCTTCGGCGATTATTTCAAAAATGATGCGATCCATTTCGCCTGGGATTTTTTGACCAAGGAATTGGGCATTCCGGCGGAAAAGCTGTGGGTGACGGTGTTCGAAGAAGACGACGAAGCGGCGTCGATCTGGTTGGACGACGTTAAGGTTGACCCGGCGCGTTTTTCACGGATCGGCGCCAAAGACAATTTCTGGTCCATGGGCGATGTCGGTCCCTGCGGTCCATGTACCGAGATTTTTTACGACCATGGGGAAGAGGTGGCCGGCGGGCCTCCGGGCAGTCCCGATGAGGAAGGGGATCGCTACATCGAAGTATGGAACCTGGTTTTCATGCAATACGATCGCGACAAAGACGGCAAGCTGACGCCGCTGCCGGCGCCGTCGGTCGATACCGGCATGGGGCTGGAACGGATCGCCGCGGTGTTGCAAGGCGTTCACAGCAACTACGAAATCGATTTGTTCCAAAACATTATGAAGTCGGCGGCCGGGTTGGCCGGACTGACCGAATTGGACAATAGCTCCCTGCGCGTGATCGCCGACCATATCCGTTCCTGCGCCTTTCTGGTGGCGGACGGCGTTTTGCCGTCCAACGAAGGCCGCGGCTACGTGTTGCGCAGAATCATTCGCCGGGCCATCCGCCATGGTTATCGGCTGGGTATTCACGAAACGTTCTTTTACCAGCTGGTCGCGCCGTTGGTGGCGGAAATGGGCGACGCCTATCCCGAGTTGCATCAGGCCCAGGCACAGGTTGAGCGGGTTCTTAAAAAAGAGGAGGAACGCTTCGCCGAAACGCTGGAACAAGGGATGAAGGTACTGGAGTCCTGCATCGCTAAATTGGAAGGCCGGGTAATTCCGGGCGACAGCGTGTTCCTGCTGTACGATACCTACGGTTTTCCGGTCGATTTGACCGCGGATTTCGCGCGCGAACACGGCCTGACCGTCGATCAAGCCGGATTCGAAGTGGAAATGGCGGCGCAGCGCGAAAGGGCGCGAGCCGGCGGACATTTTGCGGCCGCTTATGATCAGGACATCAAGCTGGATAGTCAAACCGAGTTTACCGGCTATCGGCAGTTGCAAGGAACCGCCAAGATTGTCGGATTGTTCAGCAAGGGACAGCCTGTTTCTCGATTGCAACAAGGCGAAGAAGGCGTTGTCGTGTTGGACCGGACGCCTTTCTATGCCGAATCCGGCGGTCAGGTCGGGGACAGCGGTTGGATCGAAACCGATGGTGCCACGTTCGAGGTTCGCGACACCCAAAAGCAAGGCGGCGATCTGTTTTTGCACAAAGGCGTGGTGGCGCAAGGTGAAGTAGTCGCCGACGCCGTTTGCCGGCCCAGAGTCGATGCCGACAAACGCGCCGCGACCGAGCTGAATCATTCCGCCACGCATCTGATGCATGCGGCGCTTAGGAAAACATTGGGCGAGCACGTCGCGCAAAAAGGCTCCTTGGTTAACGCCGAGCGTCTACGGTTCGATTTTTCCCACTTCGAACCCTTGAGTGCTGCCGAGATAGCGACCATCGAGCGCCTGGTCAACGAGCAAATTCGTTTGAATCATCAGGTCTCCGCGGAAATCATGGCCAAAGACGATGCCGTTAAAGCCGGTGCGATGGCGTTGTTCGGTGAAAAGTACGGTGATGAGGTGAGGGTTTTACGTATCGGCGAGTTTTCCACCGAGTTATGCGGGGGTACCCATGTCGACAGGGCGGGGGATATCGGGCTGTTTAAGATTATCAGCGAAACCGGCGTGGCCGCCGGCGTCAGACGCATCGAAGCGGTGACGGGACAAGCGGCACTGGATTGGCTGGCCGCTCGCGATCAGATTCTGGGCAGCATTGCCGGGTTGATGAAAAGTTCCCCCGACAAAGCTGCAGAAAAAGTGTACCAGTTACTCGAGAAAACTCGCGCCATGGAAAAGGAACTGGAAAAACTGAAAGGGAAACTGGCGAGCTCGGCCGGCGGCGAACTGAGCGCTCAAGCCGTTGAAGTGGACGGGATCAAGGTATTGGCTGTCAAATTGGAGGACGTCGACCCGAAAGCGATGCGCGACATGGTCGACCAGCTCAAGAACAAATTGGGAACATGTGCGGTCGTGTTGGCGACCGTCAAAGACGACAAGGTCAGCTTGATCGCCGGCGTTTCGAAAGATCAAACCTCGCGCCTAAAGGCCGGCGAACTGGTTAATACGGTTGCGACCCAGGTTGGCGGCAAAGGCGGCGGCCGTCCCGATATGGCGCAGGCCGGCGGCAACGATCCCACCAATTTAGACGCGGCGTTAAAACAAGTGCCCGATTGGGTCCGGCAGCGGCTCGGCGAATAACAAATTTCTACTGGATTCGAAGCAAATTTAGCATGGCTCTTTACGTCTATAAATTCGGCGGTACGTCCGTCGGTTCGGTCGAGCGCATTAAGGCGGTGGCCGAAAAAATCAAGAAGGCTCACGACCGGGGCGAACAAATCGTCGTCGTCGTCTCGGCGATGAGCGGCGAAACCAATCGCCTGGTGGCCCTGGCCAAGGAAATTCAAGCTCAGCCTACCGACAGGGAGATGGATGTCCTGTTATCGACAGGCGAACAAGTCACGATATCGCTATTGTGCATGGCGTTGCACGAACTGGGTTGCCCGGCTTGCTCTTACACCGGTG
>JBNLFT010000238.1:0-3872 GCA_050305675.1 Methylococcaceae bacterium | reverse complement strand
GCTTCCAGTGCGGCAAGCGTCGCTCCGTTGCCGGGAGCGAATCCGCGCTCGGTGGGCAGGGTGGCATCCCCATTGGTTCCGAAAAAATGCGCGCCGGCACGGATGTTCAAAGCGGCAGTCGCTAGTTTCGCCCAGGAGAGGTCTCTGTCCAGGCCGCTGACGACGACGTCGGCGCCGGATGCCGGCGAGCCGTTTTTGACATCGTCAATCTCGGTCAGGATAAATCCCTGATCGAGCAAGGGTTGCTTGGCTCCGCTTTCGCCGATCACAAAGACGCGGGTTTCCGACGGTTCGTAACGTTGCGCCAGATAATGTGCTGTCGCCATGCCGGAGGTTAAAATTTCGCTGCGCTCGGTCGCAACGTTCATGGCCTTGAGTTTTGCGATGTATTGTTCGGGGGTGAGGCTGGCGTTGTTGGTCGCCAGGACAAACGGAAGCCGCTGTCTGCGAAGCGTGGCAAAAAAGTCGTTCAAACCGGGCAAGGGATTGTTGCCGTGCCATAAAACGCCGTCCATATCGATGATCAGGGCGCGAATCTCGGAAAATACTGCCATGGTGTTGTTTCTCTGCGATAAATTATGGTACGGTTCGCCCTGGACACAGGCCCGGGGTATCGTGTTTTTCAATAACCAAACGTCGCCGGAATGGCGAGTGCCGATAGTCGACGCGTTGCGTTGACGGGTTTGTGTGTCGCCGGAATGAGATTCATTCTAACAAAATTTAAACATACAGTTATGCCGGTAAATTGACAATAATGCTCTAACTGTTTTAGAGTTTAACGTTAGCTGGTAATTTTATGTTTTCACAATAACTGTAACAAACGGAGCATATAACATGGCAACACCATTAATTCAAATGGCTTTAGATTCATTAGATTTCGATGCAACGGTAGCACTTGCGGATCAAGTCGCTCCTTACGTCGACATTTTCGAAATCGGTACACCATGTATCAAATACAATGGTCTGAAGCTGGTTGAAGAACTGAGAGCAAGATTCCCGAATCAATTGCTTTTGGTTGATCTGAAAACCATGGATGCCGGCGAGTACGAAGCGACTCCTTTCTATGCGGCTGGCGCGGATATCTGCACGGTACTGGGCGTATCCGGTCTGGCAACTATCGGCGGCGTCGTAAAAGCGGCGAAAGCGCACAATGCCGAAGTACAAGTTGACTTGATCAACGTACCTAACAAGGCCGAATGCGCAAGAGCATCTGCCGAACTCGGCGCGCAAATCGTCGGTGTTCACACCGGTCTGGACGCGCAGGCGGCCGGTCAAACGCCTTTCGCCGACCTGAACGAGATTGCCGGTCTGGGACTGGACGTTCGTGTTTCCGTCGCCGGTGGAATCAAACAATCCACCGTACAAAGCGTCGTCGAAGCCGGCGCAGGCATCATCGTTGTCGGTGCCGCTATCTATGGCGCGCCTTCTCCTGCCGAGGCCGCTCGCGAAATTCGCGAACTGGTTGATGCGGCAGCGGTTTAATCATGCATAAGCAACTTGTCGTAGAAAAAATCAGAGAAATACTGGATTCGACCAAGGAAAATTACGATCAGAAACTGACTTATTTATTGGATCGGGCGGGGCGGATATTTATTTCCGGCGCCGGTCGCTCCAAGCTGGTTGGGAATTTCTTCGCCATGCGGTTAATGCATGGCGGTTACGATGTTAGCGTGGTTGGCGAGATCGTTACCCCCAGTATTAAAGTCGGGGATTTGCTGATTGTGATTTCCGGTTCGGGTGAAACCGAACAGCTGATTTCGTTCACCAAGAGGGCGAAACAGGTTGGGGCCGATATTGTCCTGATTTCTGCGAAAAGTGATTCGACTATCGGGGATTTGGCGGATGCAGTATTCCAGATTGGCAAAAACGAACTTTATGAGAAAGTAAAGGGCATGCCGATGGGAACTGTGTTTGAATTGTCTACGCTGGCTTTTCTCGAATCGACGATATCCCATATCATTCACGATAAGGGTATTGCCGAAGAGGTTATGCGCAGCAGGCACGCCAACCTGGAATAGGCAATTTAAGAAACGGGCGGAAAATCTAATCCGCCCGTTTTTTCGATGTTTCAAGCTTTTTATTGTTTTGCGCGCAGGCGGCACGCCGCAGCGACAGTGGTTTGTTCCGGTTTGATCGACTCGGTCTACAGGAAGTTCGTTGACAGGCCGGCAGTTAAGCTTTATCAGGGTTCGGCTTCATCGTTGATAATGTGTAATGACTAGGGAGCTGTACTTTTTATACATAAGAAATATACAAAAGGGGCGGACACAGGTGAAGAAGAATAGTTTGATAAATAGTTTGTTGGGCACACTTACTACGTTTTCTTTCGACGATCATGCGGCATCCGGATCGGAAGCAAAAGATGCGTCGTCAAATGAGTTGACCGGAGTGGCTCGTTATCTTGATAAAATGCCGTCGGCGACGAGTGTCGACAAGTATTTAAAAAGCCATAAGCACGACCCGGCGACCGGAGTCGCCAAATATATGGCTAAGCAAATTCTAAGTGTAGGCAACAGGCCGGCCAGCACGGGTGTATCGAAATACATTACCCGGCAAATTCTGTCCGAAAAAGAAAAGCCGGCCGCCAGCAGTGTTGCCCGTTATCTGGCCAGACAAAGCATCATCAATAGAGAAAAGCCGGTAGCAACCGGGGTGGCCAACTATCTGTCCAGATTGGCTAAAGACGAGAAAGCGAATCTGCCAACCACCGGCGTCGGGCGGTATTTATACGAAATCGAGAAGGCCGCCAGAAAAGCGGCAGCGGCCGAATTGGTGGCGAAATGCATCGAGGCCGAAGAACAGGCGGCTTTGTTGGCGGCCCAGACGCAATCCGAATCGCCCGAGGCTCCTGAGGTACAGGACGAGTTTGACCCTGCTGCCACCGGCGTGTCTCAATATCTTGCCAAGCAGGGTTCCGCTAACAAAAGGACGGCGACGGGGGTTGCCAAATACATGGCGAAGAGGGTAAGCGTTTCCGGATCTGCTCCTGCGAAAACCGGTGTGGCGAAATACCTCGCCAAGCAGGCGTCGATCGTAAAAGAAACTCCGACCGGCGTGGCCCGATATTTGACCCGGCAAATATTGGTGGAAAGAGTCGTAGACACGTCAACCGGCGTCGATAAGTACGTCGATCGCATCGAACACTCGGTCAACGAACGACCCAAAATGAGCGGTGTAACCAAGTACCTTGCTAGACAATCGGTTTCCGCAAGATATGCACAGGCAGAATCGTCTGCGAAACGCGAGGAACAAAAGGTCGCCGAAGACGACGTTGAGCCGTTAGAAGCAAGTGTTCAGGAATCCCAGTCGGTCGCGCAAGAGCTAACCGGGGTGGCCAGATATCTGGCGGAAAAAGCCAGTACGGAGCTCGCTATCCCGTCGAAGCCTATGACCGGGGTCGAAAGATACTTGCGTAACAAGGTTTGAGAACCGGTCTCGTCCGCTTTATCTCGATGAAGCGGGCGGGTTTCTTAGGTTCTACTAAGCCAAATTGAATCGCTTTTCAGTCGTTTACGATTGAGTCAGTCGTTATAACGGTTTGAATTGTCCGTAATTTCGGGGTACTTCTTTTTCTGTGCGTTGAGGTTGGCCGGGCAATCGTTGCATAGCGGATTGATACGAAATTGAGTTTTGCTGCCCTGAAATTTGTTCGACTGAAGCGGTTGGAAGGGGTATGGCGAGCCTCGATTACCAGTGGCAGTTTAATATTCGGACTCGGTATCGCGTGATGCTGTCGGTTTTTGGCAACAAATTGCAATCTGCGGCCTAGAACGCAGGTGAGCGTACACGCTTGCGCGGATTGTCGGGTTTTGTTCGTGCAGATTCGTGGAAATGATCTATTACTCTTTGTTACATAACGCAATATTAACGGC
>JBNLFT010000237.1:0-3935 GCA_050305675.1 Methylococcaceae bacterium | reverse complement strand
CTTGCAGGCGCTGGCGCTGATCTTTCAGGACAATCCCGATCTTTATGTCGACGATACCCTGGTTACCGAGACCCTGATCGATCACGCCGTGCGCATCTGCTGGTTAGAGCAGCATCGTGAGCGTAGCGACCAATACCAACAGGATCAGACCCTGTCCTTGCACGCTTTTTTTCAATTGCCGCCGCATGCGGTGGCGAACGGCATAATCGATGCCCTGAACCATCTGCTGGACCGCGACGGCGCAATCGTCGAGTCCGCCGAATGATTCCGGCGTAGCCGGCCATTTTCCCCCGCCGCCTGCTAATTACGCTATAGTTGCACCATTGAAGCGTCCTTCTCGGCTCGCTGCGGACGGTACCGCAGCCGGCGGCGGCAGAAGGAAACTTCGCGCTGCTATGGTCTTGTTCCGACGCTGAATGGATAATTGGTATTCGAAAATAACGCGCTTTTTTTCCTCCCCCGGCTTGCCGGCCGGCAATTTGTCGGCGGCTTGCGCCGTCGCTCTGGAGCGGCTGTTCGAGGAATTCGCAATCGAGGGTAAAGCGGTCCAGTCCGGCGCCAAGGAACTGCCGTCGTCGCAAGCCGCCACGCCGGACGGTAACGAGCGTGAAATCCAGAATTACTTCGAACAACGGATGGCGGCGCTCAACAAAATCGCCAACGAAGGCCTGAGCCGGCGCAACACCTCGATCACCGACACCCATTTGCAGGACGAACGCGCGGCGATCGCCAACCAAACCAGCCACACCAAATTAGAAATAGAAAGCCTGACCAGCCGGGAATTTCGCGACTTGTTGGCGCTGAAACAGGAGCGCGACGAGCTGGAAGACGAATACCGGCGCTTTCGCGTCGACCACAAACTCGGTAGGATGCCGCATTATCCGGATTCGCAATTGTTGAATTTCGCCATTATCCTGGTTTTTTGGCTGGTCGAATCGGCCGGCAACGGCTATTTCTTCGCCGAGGGCTCGGAGCTGGGGCTGCTCGGCGGTGTCGTCCAGGCCGTCATCATTGCCGCGATCAACATCGCCACCGCCTTTTTCATCATGGGCGCGTTGCTGCGCTACAAAAACCATGCGTTTTGGTGGAAACGGCTTTCCGCCTACCTGATGCTGGCAATATACGCCGCGGCCGTCGTCGCCTTCAATTTGCTGGTCGCGCATTACCGCGATTTGTTCGCGGTCAACCCCGCCGGCGCCGGTCACGAGGCACTGCAGCGGTTCAAGGCCGATCCGCTGGCATTGGCCGATATCAATTCCTGGATGTTGTTTTGCATGGGGCTGCTGTTTTCCATGTTCGCCTTGCTCGACGGCTACAAGCGGGACGATCCCTATCCCGGTTACGGCAAACTGCACCGGCGGCTCAGGGGTTCTTACGACAACTACGAGGAGCAGCGCGACGAGGTGATCGAACAGATCGAAAGCATACGCCGCCAATTTCTGGAGCGGTTGGAGGACATGAAGCAGGCGGTCGCGATGAAGCATACCCGGCTGGTGCATCTGGTCGAGGAGAAGCAGGCTTTCATCGCCGAGTATCACCACGGCATCGCCAATCTACTCACCTGTGCCAACGCCCTGATCCACCGCTACCGGGATATCAACCGCGCGCACCGGCGGACTCCGTCGCCGGCTTATTTCAAGAGCGAATGGAAGCCCAAGCGGCAATTCGCGTTACGAGGCGCCCACGACGATATCGAATCGGTGAACGCGCAGCGGGAGCTTTATTTGAACTTTCCCGCCTATTGCCAGCAGCGGGCGAACGAAATCGAGCAGCTGTACGCGGAGTTTTTTCGGAAACTACGCCAGTTGGACCCGGATTTTCTGCCTCCCCGGACCGCTCAAGAAACGGTTTAACGCGTCATGGCAAGATACCGCAAACGCGAACAACGGACCCGGCTCAAGAATCGGTTCGGCTGCTTTCTGATCGTCGCGGTAGCGGCGGCGGTCGCGGCCCTGGGTTATTTCTGGTACGACCGCCACCAACGACAACAAGCTTTCGACGCCGCCACGTTGTGCCCGTTGCAGGGCAGTCCGGCTTATGTTGCCGTGGTGTTCGACAAAACCGATGCCTACAATAAAGTGCAGCAGCGTTTTCTGACCCGCTACTTCGACGCCTTCAAGGCGCAATTGGCGGCGGGCACCCATGTCGCCCTCTATGTGATCGACGATCGCCAACGCGAGCTTATCGCCCCCGATTTCGAGGTTTGCGCGCCGCGCAGCGGCGACGACGCCAACGCCCTGTACGAAAATCCGAAACGCATCCGGCAGCGTTGGCAGGAGCGATTCGAACGGCCGTTGGATAAGGCTATCGCCGGATTCATGCAGCCCGGAAACGCCACCCACTCGCCGATCATGGAAATTCTCCAGGTGGTGTCGCTCAGCGCCTTTCCGCCGGAAGCGGAAAAGGCCTGGAAAAAAATCGTCATCGTCTCCGACATGCTGCAGCATACGCCGGAATGGTCGCATTACCGGAGCCAGATGGATTTCGCCCAACTGAAGGACAGCGCCTATTTCCAGCGCGTCAGAACCGACCTCCGCGGGGCCGAAGTGGAGATACTATATGTCCGCCGCGACGGCGCGGAAAAACTGCAGACCAAACGTCATGCCTATTTCTGGGCGGATTATATCGAGGCGATCGGCGGCAAGGTGACGTTGATCGAAAAAATCGACGGCTGAGACGATGTTCGGGAACGCGCCTTCATCCAACCATCACGCCGGTTACGTGCTCGACATCCGCAAGATTTTTCTGGCCGCGCTGGTGCTCGGCGTGGTCGGTATCGTGCTGCCGCAGAGTTTCGGTTACAACACGCTGTCGGTTATGATTCCGCTCGCCTTGATGGCGTTTTACGCCGCGATCGGATACCGGCGCGGAAGGGACAGTCCGTTCCTCGAACAGTTCGCCGACAGTGTTTATTATCTCGGCTTCCTGTTCACGCTGATCGCGCTGGTGGTGTCGCTGTACCATTACCGCGCAGACAGCATGGCGCTGGACGCGATCATCGCCAATTTCAGCCTGGCCCTGACCACGACGATATTCGGTCTGGCGGTGCGCATTTACATCAATAATTTCCAGGTCGATCTGCGTAGTGCCGAACGGCAGATGCTGGAGGGGGTCGAACAGGCGGCCAACGATTTCGTGCGCAAGGCGAAGACGCTGTCGATGCAGCTCGAACTGTCGCACGACGAGACCCAGCGCGCCATCCGCCGCGCGCTGGAGGACGCCGGAGCGGCGATGGCGCAGAGTGCCGCGCTACTGCGCGATCAGGCGGAACAGAACGCCGGGTTGATGCGCGAACAGAACTCGCGTATCAACCGTTCGCTGGAGGCGACGCTCGCCGACTTGCGGGATAAATTGGAACAGACGGAATTTCCCGAGGACATTTTCGCCCGCCGGTTGGAGGCTCCGCTGAAGGCTCTCAACGAAAAACTCGCCGAAACCCGGACGGTGGTTGGCGAACTGGCCCGCGAACAGGCGGTGATCAAGACCGATTACCGCCAAATGACCCTGGAACTCGGCCACTTCAACAGCGCCTTGACCGCGTCCGGCCGCTCGTTGGCCGCCTTTAACGACCATATCGCCGCGCACAATCTGAGCAGCGGGGAGTTCGTCGATCTGGTCGAGCGCTTCAAACAACTGGCTCAGGCGAGCGACGCCGTTACCTCAGCCATCGGCGAACAGGCGGAGCGTTCGTCGGCCGCCGTGGAACGATTCGACACGCTGTTGTCCTCGCTGCTGCAATTGCCGGAGGAAAGCGAACGCGCCGCGGCCCGGCTGCGCCAGGCCAGCGACGAGGCGGCCGGGTTGTTTGCGCAAATCGGCGCCCAGACCGGCAACGGCGCGCGCATAAGCGCCGATCTGCAAACGATCGCCGAATCCTTGAGTAAGACGCAATTGACGATCAAGCAAATTTCCGACTTCGGGGTGCATGTTACCTC
>JBNLFT010000236.1:0-3958 GCA_050305675.1 Methylococcaceae bacterium | reverse complement strand
GATCCACCTTAAACTCATTTATCGACGTACCGACGGCAGAATACTCGGCGTGCAGGGGGTCGGCAAGGCCGGCGTGACGCGACGCGTCGACGTGATCGCAATGGCGCTGCAGATGGGGGCGACGGTATTCGATCTGGAGGAAAGCGAATTGTGCTACGCACCGCAATTCGGCGGCGCCAAGGACCCGGTCAACATGGCGGGGATGATTGCCGCCAATAATCTACGGCACGATCTGGAACTGGCCGATTGGAAGCATCTGCATGACGTCGATCATATGCTGTTGGATGTCCGCTCGGAAGGCGAGTTCGCGGGCGATCATATCAACAAAGCGATTAACATCCCGTTGGAACAATTGCGCGGCCGCAGCGGCGAATTGACTGCCGGCGGCGAGATCTGGCTGATTTGCGGCGTCGGCCAACGCGCCTATTATGCGGTGCGCTTGCTGATGCAGCATGGTTTCAAAGTCAGGGTGCTATCCGGCGGTATGCAAACCTACCGCTCTTTCGTCAATGCGGGCTTGCTTGATTAAGCGCCGGCCGTCATTTACTTTAAGACCGGAATAATGATCGATGCCTGGCCGGTCCTCCGCGCGCCTGATGCCGAGAACCCGCAGCCAGGCTATTATTCGTGTACAAAACATTTTTTAGGAGGTTAGCGATGGGCTGTTGTGACGATCCCACCGAAGCGGTGAAAATCAACCGCAGCGACCTGGTGCTGATCCAGGAGCAATATGGTAGCCTTCAGCGCGACTTGTTTACCGGCGACCCGGAAAAAGTCATGTTGAAGGAATTACGTAACGCCAATTCATACTTGCGCGAGCTGGCGGCCTTGCGGGCATATTACCCGTCGGTGAGGCTGCAAGCGATCGACATGTTGGATAAGAACAGCGAAGCGGTATTGGAGCGAATCGTCGACGCCGAGGGCGACGGCGACGTCGGTCAAGCGGCCAGGCGGCGGCTCGAGCAAATCGCCAGCGACAAGGGTCTATTCGGAAATTTGTTTAAAGGCTGAGCATGGGCGAGTGCGAGTGTAGGGTAGAATGTTCCGACCGGGAACAGTACAAGGTGTTGTGGTGGCTGTTGGCGATCAATGCAGTGATGTTCGCGATCGAACTGGCGGCGGGGCTGCTCAGCGATTCGACGGCGCTGATGGCCGATTCGCTGGACATGCTGGCCGATGCCTCGGTTTACGGCATCAGCCTGTATGCGGTGGGCAAGGCGGCACGCCATAAAGCCGGCGTCGCATTCGGCAGCGGCGTCATCGAGATCATGCTCGGATTGGCGGCCGCCTTCGAAGTGCTGCAGAAACTGCTGCACGGCAGCGAGCCGCAGTCGTTGTTCATGATCGGCGTGGGCTCTCTGGCGCTGCTGGCCAACAGCGTTTGCGTACTGTTGATCGCCCGTTTCCGCGACGGCGACGTGCACATGCGGGCCAGTTACATTTTCTCCAAAAACGATGTGATCGCCAACCTGGGCGTGGTATTCAGCGGAGCGTTGGTGGCATGGACCGGCTCCAATATCCCCGACCTCCTGATCGGTTTCGCGATCGCGCTGGTGGTGATCAAGGGCGGAATCCATATCCTGAGCGAATCCCGCGCCGCGTTCAGGGATTGCTGAAACCGCTCGTATCCTGGTGGGCGGTCGGCGCTTGTTGCCGTTGCTGATGCAGGTAGGAGCCGCCGACGATGAAGGCCATGACGCAGATATAGATGATCGAGGCAATGCGTTTGACTTTTTTCGCGCTTGCATCCTGAAAGTCGGGTTGCGGTTGGCACTTGTTTTTGTGTTGCATTTCCAATACCTTGATAACGCTGAATTAGCGAAGAATTATACCCTTGTACCGACAGTTTTTTAACCTTAGCGAAGCGCCTTTTACCATCGCGCCGGATCCGCACTTCGTTTACATGAGTTCCCGCCATCAGGAAGGGCTTGCGCATCTGCTATACGGTATTACCCGGGGCGGAGGATTCGTCGCCTTGACCGGCGAGGTCGGCACGGGTAAAACCACGCTCTGCCAGTGCCTGCTGCAACAACTACCTGACGAGGTCGATCTCGCTCTGGTGTTGAACCCAAGACTCAACGCAGTCGAACTGCTGGCGACCATTTGCGACGAATTGGCGATCGCCTACAACAAATACCGGCAAACGCTGAAATACTTGGTGGATAGCCTCAATGATCATCTGCTGGAAGCGCATGCCAAAGGCCGGCGCACGGTGTTGATGATCGACGAGGCGCAAAATCTCAGTTTTCCGGTTCTCGAACAGATCCGCCTCTTGACCAACCTGGAAACCAGCAAGCAAAAGTTGCTGCAAATCATTCTGGTTGGCCAGCCGGAACTGCAGGAAATGTTGGCGTCTCCCCAGTTGCGGCAACTGAACCAGCGCATCACCGCGCGCTATCATTTACAACCGCTGAGCCGCAGCGAAACCGGACTCTATATCAAGCACCGTCTGACCGTCAGCGACGGCGATCCGGGCCTGTTCAGCCCGGCCGCACTGAGGGCCGTCCATCGCTTGTCTGGCGGTATCCCAAGGTTGATAAACCTGATCTGCGACCGGGCCTTGCTGGGGGCCTACGTCGATAACAGTCGCCGGGTAACGGCCGCCATCGTCGCCCAAGCGGCAAGGGAAATCGACAGCCAATTGCTGATCAAACAGCGGAAACGACGACAAGCGTTGTTATGGGCCGGCCTGCTGTCGAGCGTCGTGGCGGCCGGCTACTATCATTGGCCGGCCGTTGCGGCCATAGTTTCCGAACGTTTGCAGCCGGCTACGCTTCCCGCCGTCGAAGCGGCCGCCGTCTCCGAACTTGCGGCACCGTTGACGGCCGCCGCGCCGTTAACAAGCGAAGCCGGCAGCGATCGACGAGAATCGTCCGCGCATAACCCAAGCGCCGATCTCAACGCTTCCGGGCAGGCGCCGCGATCGCTGCAACACGTGTTGCAGGCGCCCGAATTCACCTTACAACAGGCCTTCGCCGATATGTTGGCGCTGTGGGGGCTGCCGCCGGCAACGGCCGATCAATGCGACCAGCTGCCGGTCAATTGCCTGGCGGACCACACCACATGGCGGGAGTTGGTGGCGCTGAACCGCCCTGTCGTCATGGAGTTTGCCGTCACTCCCGAGCAAAAACGCCATTTGCTGTTGGTTGCGGTGCACGACGGCCGGCCGATATTCCGCCACCGGGGAACCGAAATCGATTTCGCGCTGCACGAAGTGCTTTCCTTGTGGCAGGGCTATTTCCTGCTACTTTGGCAATCGCCGCTAAGCGCTGTCGACCTAATTTCTCCGGGGCAACGGTCGAGCGCGGTATTGTGGCTGCGGGAACAATTGGCGACGGGGCAAGATCCCATCGTAGATTCCGGCGCGGCCGACCTGTTCGATTCGGCCTTGCAACAACGGGTCAAGACATTCCAGCAAACACAGTACTTACAAGCAGACGGTGTCGTCGGGCCACGCACTATGATTCACTTGCAGAACCGGTCGACCGACGAGTACGGCCCACGATTACGACGAAACGATTGACATGTCTTATATACTGAACGCCCTACGCAAATCCGAGCAGGAAAGACAACAAAACCGGGAACGGAACCTGGCCGCGCAATTGCGACACGACAACGGCGCGAACAGACGCGGTCACGGCCGCTGGCTGATCCCATTGCTGGTCTTGAATGCCGCGTTGTTGGGCTATGTCGTGATCGGGCGCTACAACCAAGACCCTCCTGAGCCCGCGCCGGAATCAGCGAAACAAAGAATCGACCCGGTACGCGAAAGCAAACGAGTCGAAACACTTCCGACACTCGCGTTGCCGACAGAAACGGAAATTGTCGCGGCAGCGGCTGCGCCCGCTAGCGAGCCGGGAACGATCGCCGGAATGGTCAAAAACAATAAAAACCAATCGCTCGAGGCCGGTTCGGAAATCGTGGAAAAGCGCACTGCGGCGAAGGCGAAATCCGACCG
>JBNLFT010000235.1:0-3958 GCA_050305675.1 Methylococcaceae bacterium | reverse complement strand
CCTATCACACAGATGGGATCTCCAGTCCGTGCCATAATTACAGGACGGAATCCTATTATCGCATTATGAAACAAGATATCTCACAGCACGAACACCGTTTGACGGTCGACGAGATTTTGGACTGGATGCTGGCCGATCGGCTGATCGACGAGCGCGAGCAACGCGAACTGCACCGGTTTTCGCTGCATTGGGAAAACCGCGACAAGCGGCCGGTGGAGGTGATTTGCGCTTATCAGGAGACGGAAAACGGGCGTTTGCGCCGGCACTTCACCCAGGAGAAGCTGTCGCAATGGATAGCCGCCCGGGTCGGGCTGCCGTATTTTTTTATCGATCCCCTTAAAATCGACGTCGTCGGCGTCACCGCGGTGTGTGCCCAACCCTATGCCGAACGCTTCGGTTTTTTACCGGTCGCGGTGGACGAACACAGCGTTACCATCGCAACCAGCGAGCCTTTTCTCCGCGAATGGGAAAAAGACCTCGGCCACATGCTGAAAAAGAAACTGAAGCGGGTTTACGCCAACGGTAAGGATATCGCCCGCTATACCCAGGAGCTCTACGCGTTTTCCAAGTCGGTCAAGGGAGCGTCCAACCGGCCCGATGCCTTCGGCGGCCAACTCACCAATCTGGAACAGCTGGTCGAATTAGGCGAAAAAAGCGATCTGGAGGTTAACAATCAGCACATCGTCAATCTGGTCAATTGGCTGTTCGAATATGCGTTCGAACAGCGTGCCAGCGACATCCATCTGGAACCGAGGCGGGAAAGAGGTAACGTCCGTTTTCGGATCGACGGCATTTTGCACAACGTGTACGAACTGCCGCCGGCGGTGATGGATGCCGTGACCAGCCGGATCAAAACCCTGGGGCGGATGAATATCGCCGAGAAGCGGCGGCCCCAGGACGGGCGCTTGAAGACGCTGAAAAACGAAACCGAGGTCGAACTGCGGTTGTCCACGATGCCGACCGCCTTCGGCGAGAAGCTGGTCATGCGGATTTTCGATCCGGAAATCCTGCTGCGCGACTTTTCCGAGTTGGGTTTCAATAAGAACGAACAACTCGTCTGGCAGGAAATGAGCCGGCAGGCGCACGGCATCATCCTGGTGACGGGGCCGACCGGTTCGGGTAAAACGACGACGCTTTATTCGACCCTGAAGCAACTGGCGACGCCCGAAGTCAACGTCTGCACAGTGGAGGATCCGATCGAGTTGATCGAGCCGACCTTCAACCAAATGCAGGTGCAACACAATATCGGTTTGAATTTCGCCTCCGGCATTCGGACGTTGATGCGGCAGGATCCGGACATCATCATGGTCGGCGAGATTCGGGACCTGGAAACCGCGGAAATGGCGATTCAGGCGTCGCTGACCGGACATTTGGTACTGTCGACGCTGCACACCAACAACGCGCCGTCGGCGGTCACCCGACTATTGGAGCTCGGCGTCAAACCCTATCTGATCAAATTGACGCTGCTGGGCGTTATGGCACAGCGGCTGATCAGGACCTTATGTCCGAAATGCAAACAGAAAACCACGGTGGACGACGACGAATGGCGGGTACTGGTGCAGCCATTCAAGATCCGAAAACCGGAATCGATTTATCGTCCGCGCGGGTGTAACGACTGCCGCAATACCGGTTACGCCGGGCGGATAGGGATTTACGAGGTGTTTCCCAACAGTCCCGCCATTCAAAAATTGATCGTCGAGAATTGCGATGCACTGACCATTCATGAAGCGGCGTTGCGGGAAGGTATGCGTACCCTGCGCCTGAGCGGCGTGGAAAAGGTGTTGGCGGGACTGACGGCTATCGAAGAAGTGCTGCGGGTTGCGCCGGAATCGATGGGCGGCGAGTAAAAAACAGTGCGGACAGCGCGTCGGCACCGGCTTCGCGGCCCGAGTTTTACGCCGGCTTGACGTCGAAGGCGACGCAAACGCGTTCTTCGTCGGATTGAAACGGCAACGTGCGATGAAACAGCGACGAGGGAAATAACACCAAGTCGCCGACCTCGACGTCGACGATCCGCTGCGGGAAGTCGTCGTGCAGGCGGGGATAATCGTCGCCATCGGTACTGTAGGCGAAACTGCCTTCATGATCGTCCCCGCGTTTCGGCAGCTTAAGATAGACGCAACCGCTGATCCAGCCTTCCTCATGGATATGCGAGCTCAGGTAGCCCCCCTGTTTCATGCGTAAATACCAAGAACTGGTAAACTCGATGCTGCGCGGAAAATCGCTAATCAAACCATCGCTGCTGCCGGCGTAGTGTCGCCGGTAGTCGTCGATCTTATCCCGGATCAGTGCGGCCAGGCGCTGAAAAGAGGGCTCGGGGCGCAGCAAAAGGTTGCCGGCCGATTGAATGCCGTAATACAGGCGTCCTTGTTTTCTTTCCGCGATCGCCAAATGCCGAATATCGTGCAGCAATTCCTGCAGCAGCGGGCTGTCGGGGGTGGTCAGCTCGTCGATTCGGCAGTGGCGTACGTAGTCCATCGGCGACGGGCAAAAACGGTACGGATTGGGTTGCCGAAAATTGCCGGCGTAGTGGGTGGCCAACGCGCCGAGCAACACCGAGTTATGCGCACCGTCGGCAATCACCTTGGAGAGGCGCTGTTCGAACGCTTCGAACTGTTCGGTCTTGTACAGGCACAGCAATGCCCGCTCGCGGCTGTCGGCGAAATCGGACGACTCGAAATAGGGGATTGCATCGTGCAGGCGCCCGGCGAGGAAAAGATATTCTCCCATGTTGTACTTGGCCCGGGCGTGGGTCGGATCGACGGCGAGCGTCTGACGGTAGCAACGGACGGCTTCGTCCATCTCGCCGCTGTCGCGTAGCGTCTCGCCGAGGGAATTCCAGGCGTCGGCAAAATTCGGGTCGCGCGCGATCGCTTCCCGAAACGACTGCACGGCCTCTCGGTGTTGTCCTAGCCCGTATAAGACGGTTCCCAGGTTGAAATGTCCGCGCGCATCGTCGTTGAGCGCCAATGCTTTTCGGTAACATTCGCCCGCTTTTTCGAGCCGACCCTGCCGTTGCAATACCGTGCCGAGGTTGGCTAGTGCCTCGAAAAAGGATGGCTCGAGCGCAACCGCTTTCCGATAGTGATCGGCGGCTTCATCGAATTGCCCCTGTGCCTGCATCAGAGCCGCCAGGTTAAAGTGGGCGGCCGTAAAATCCGGTTTCAGCCGTAGCGCTTTGCGGTAACTGAAGACCGCTTCCTGCACTTTATCGAACTGCGAATGAAGTAACGCCAGATTGAAGTGGCCTTCCGCAATTCTGGGATCCAGCGAGATCAATTTGCGAAAACTCGCCAAGGCTTCACGGTATTGCCCCTGGCTTTGTTGGCAGAGTCCGATGATGTTGTACAGGACGGGCGCTTTGCGGTAGCGGGACAAGAGCGAGCGCGCCGTGCTTTCCGCCTGTTGAAAGCGTCCTGCTTGAAACAGCTGGTGCAACGGCTGTAATTCGTCGGGTGAAGGGTGCCGAGGGAGTTTCGTTTTCATCGAAAGCTGCAGGTCTGTAAACGAAGCCTAATGCTAACGTAACTCGGCGAGGATGTCAGCATTCGCCGTATGATTCGACCACCGCAATCAGCGGCATGGAGCGTTCGGTTGGAGCGGGTTTTTGGAAAAACAATACGGGATTAAGGGTAATGTAATTTTCGCCTGCTAGCATCGAATCAGGCAACAAGCTAGACCGATTTGGCTTGCGCTCAGGCGGAACGAATTTGGCCGGACGCCACCGGGGGAAGTTAACGTGCGGACGATATCGGGCTGTTCCCGATCCTTCCTTTGCACCTGCTCCGGTGAGCCGGAAAAAGCGAACGGAGTAACGATAACAGGTTTTTCTCTAACAGCGGCGGGGCGAAACGATGAAAAAACTCAACGAAATTCCGGTGCGGGTGGAGTTCGGCGAAGGCGGCGATAGCTTGCTGTTACCCGTTCTGCACCGGGTGGCCGGAATGCTGCAGACCCT
>JBNLFT010000234.1:0-3993 GCA_050305675.1 Methylococcaceae bacterium | reverse complement strand
TTTTGCATTGTTATTCCGTTAGATGTAACGCTCACGGACCGGCCCGTCTCGGGCGGCCGGTCACTGCGTAATGAGAAACTAAAGCATGGAAGAAATCTACTGGTTACGGGCGACCTTTTTGTTCAGCGCCTTGTAGGTGCCTTTAGGCATCATATTGGCGATCGCATGGCGCTGAACCTGAATGAAACTGTTTTCGGCGACTTCCAATTTGACGAAATTGTCGTCGAGCTCGGCCACCTTGCCCAAAATTCCGCCCGTGGTCACAACTTCGGCGCCTTTCGACAACGCAGCCAGCATTTGTTTCTGCTCTTTATTGCGCTTGGATTGAGGACGGATAAACAAAAAATAGAAAAAAATCAAAATACCCAGCGGAAATATCAAACTTTCGAACCCCGGTTGTTGAACCGCCGGAGCCGCCGCCTCGGCCATCGCGTCAGAAATCAAAAAACTCATCGTTATCCTCAATTGTTATCGTTATAAAAAATTACCCGGCATCAGGCCGAAAAAAATCGTTTTATTATGCCACACCCGGCACGCTTTTTCCTCGTTGCCGATAAAAGTCAGCCGCAAATTCGTCCAGTGCGCCTCCGGCAATGGCATCCCGCAGCCCTTGCATCAGTTCCAGATAGTAGTAAAGATTGTGGATCGTGTTCAGGCGCGGGCCCAGCATCTCCCGACACTTATCCAAATGGCGCAGGTAAGCGCGCGAATAATTGCGGCAGGTATAGCAGCCGCACTTTTCGTCGAGCGGGCCGGTATCGTGCTGATAGCGGCTGTTGCGGATTTTGATCACGCCCTCGCGGGTAAATAAATGGCCGTTGCGCGCGTTGCGCGTCGGCATCACGCAATCGAACATATCGATGCCGCGGCGCACCGCGTCGACCAGGTCTTCCGGCGTGCCGACCCCCATTAGGTAGCGCGGCTTGTCGACCGGCATTTGCGGATGCAGTGCGTCCAAGGTCGCCAGCATTTCCTCCTTCGGCTCGCCGACCGATAAGCCGCCGATCGCGTAGCCGTCGAAGCCGATGTCGACCAGGCCGGCAATCGATTCGCCGCGCAGGCTCTCGTACATGCCGCCCTGCACGATCCCGAACAACGCCGACGGATTATCGCCATGGGCTTGTTTGCTGCGCTTGGCCCAGCGCAACGACAACCGCATCGAATCCGCGGCTTCCTGCACGGTTGCAGGATATGGCGTGCACTCGTCGAAAATCATCACGATATCGGAACCCAAATCGCGCTGCACCCGCATCGACTCCTCCGGCCCCATGAAAATCGTGCCGCCGTCGACCGGCGATTTGAAGGTCACGCCTTGTTCGCTGATCTTGCGCAAGGCGCCGAGACTGAAGACCTGAAAACCGCCGGAATCGGTCAGGATCGGTTTGTTCCATTGCATGAAGCCGTGCAGGCCGCCATGCGCCTTCATAACCGCCATTCCGGGCCGCAGCATCAAATGAAATGTGTTGCCGAGTATGATTTGCGCGCCGATTCCCGTTAACTCGTCGGGCGTCATCGACTTGACCGAACCGTAGGTGCCGACCGGCATGAAAACCGGAGTTTCCACGACGCCTCGGGGAAACGTCAAGCGCCCGCGGCGCGCGTGGCCATCGGTATGTAATAATTCGAATTGCATGGTTCGGGAATGGCTTCCAAAGGATCCTAAAGCGGTGAAAAAAAGGCGGTATTATATCGGATTGTAAAAACATCTGTCAGATATCCGGCCATTCGCCCGACGGGGCTATACTGAGGGGGGCGCCGGACAAATCCGTTCCGGATTGCGCAGCGCTCGGTCAAGAAAAATGCGATTTTTCTTGACCTCACCAAATCGATCTCCTATTGCGATTGATTTGGGTCGTGCATCCCCGGACTCCGGGAAATACTGAAAAACCAGCAGTTCCCAAATTGACCCGTTGCCTACCAAACATGATCGAGATACCGCTCATCGCCCTGTTATCAATCGGATTTTCCCTGTTCACCGCCGCATTGCTGATTATGGGCAATCTGTTGCAGCGTTCGACGATCCAGACATTGCCGGGAAAATTGGCCGGTTTTACCCTGATTGTCGCGCTAGCCGCATTGCAATCGCTGCACTTGCGATTCCTGATCTTCGGCGAAGCCCAAACGATCTTTTCTCCGCTTTATATCGGCTTGCTCTACGTCGTCGCACCCAGTTTTTATTTTTACGCCCATCGCCTGTTGACGGCGGCCGCGTTCGGACCCCGCCAGTTATTGCACGCACTGCCGTTGCCGCTGGCTCAGTTGTTGCCGCTCCATTGGACCGTGCCGCTGGCTTTTTTAGTCGGCAGCGGCTATCTGTTATGGTTGGCGGCCGTCGTCTATTCGCTGCGCCGACAACGGCGGCGTTTCAAGCTCGAACTGCTGGCGTTGGCCGCCTTTTTCGTCATCGCCATCGCCGTCATCGCACTCGGCTTCGTCTGGCCGCTACTGACCGCGGCGACCTTCATTGTCGGCTATAGCATCCTGATCGGCCTTGCGTTCTTCGCCGCCGCGCTGACCTTGCTGAGATTCCCGACGATCGAGCTCGACCTCGCCGAGGCTGTGCAAGCCAGTTATAGCGAATCGACATTGAAAAACATCGACCGCGAGGCGGTACTGCAACAGCTGCAAAAACTGATGCGGCAGGACAAGATCTATCGGCTGGAGTCGCTGAATTTGGCGATGCTGGCCGAACAATTGCAATTAACGCCGCACCAACTATCCGAACTGATCAATAGCGAATTCCAGCAAGGTTTCTCTCGCTATATCCGCCAGCACCGGGTCGAAGAGGCGAAACAGCTGCTGCTGGACGAGCCGCAGGCATCGGTGTTGTCAATCGGGTTGGCGGTCGGCTTCAACACCCAGTCGAATTTCTATACCGCGTTCCGGGAGCTGGTCGGCATCGCACCGGGCCAATACCGAAAACAGGTCCAATCCGAAACATAAACCGCTATCGGCCGCCGCCGGGGCGGCCGTCTCGTCTCCGAAATGATCATTTTGGAGCAATAGTAAACCAATCTAAAACAATCACTTAACAAAAACCTGTTTCTGATCTATCAATCAGGAAGGGCGCGGCAACCCGCCTCGTTATGCTGTTTTCCACCATCATAACAACGAGGTAATAACCATGACCTGGGTACTCGCTTTATTGATCGTGCAAGCCGTACTGGGCGGCTTCGACGTACTTTGGAACCACGAATATAAGGAACGGTTGCCGCAGCGGCCATTGGCGGCGCTGGAGCAGAAAATCCATGGCGCGAGGGAGTTGCTGTACGGCGGGATCTTTTTCGCGCTGGCCTTTGCCGAATGGCACGGTCTCTGGGCCGGAGCGCTAATCTTGGTGCTTCTGATCGAATTGCTGCTGACGGCCTGCGACTTCGTCGTCGAAGACCGAACCCGCAAGTTGGCGGCCGTCGAAAGGGTCACCCATCTGCTATTGAGCGTGAACGGCGGCGCCTACCTGGCGCTGTTAGCGCCGCTACTGGCGAGCTGGCTGTCCGAGCCTGACCGGATCGTGGCGGTCGACTACGGGCTCCCGTCCACGGTATTGGGCGTCTTCGGCTTGGCCGTGCTGGGCTGGGGCGTACGCGATCTGGCCGCCGGTTTCCGGCCGGCGCCGAATCCGGCAGACGAACCTTCGAACGCGGGAGGCCGGCCATGAACGTCTTGTTGACCGGCGCCAACGGCTTTATCGGCCGCCATCTGTTGGCCGCGCTGGAACGCGACCGACACCGCGTCATCGCCTGCAGCCGCCACCCCGAACGCTTGTCTGCTGCATCCCCGAACACCATAATCCGGAAGTTGGATTTCGCGGCACTGACCGAACCGTCGGCTTGGTTGCCGTTGCTGGCCGAGATCGATGCTGTGATCAATTGCGTCGGCATCATCGGCGAAACGGCAAACCAGCGTTTTGCCACGCTGCACCGGCAAGCGCCCATCGCACTCTTCAAGGCGGCCTCCCAAGCCGGGGTGGCCAAGATTATTCAGCTTTCCGCA
>JBNLFT010000233.1:0-4000 GCA_050305675.1 Methylococcaceae bacterium | reverse complement strand
ACAAGGCCAGCAGATGATTGTAGCCCTCGAAATGATCATGCAGATAAAGTGCATGCGGCGTAATCCCCAAAAACGTCTGCGACAGCATGATTAACGAATTACTGGCGTCAGCCAGGGCGTGCGTCAAAGCGTTCCGCTTGGTATCGATATCCAGGCGATAAACGATGCCGTAGTGGATACTGCTGTTCAATTGCAACAGCAACAGCAACACTAAAAACTTACTGACCCGATGGCAAACGCGTTTAGCGACGGTTGCATCGTCGACGTCGAACCAACGATCGTACAGCGAACGCTCAACTTGCCCGGTGTCGTAACGGCAGCTCTCGTCGCAGGCAAGACGCATCCTCGAATCGGCGACCTTTCGATAATAAAGGCAGGCTAGGCGATATATTCCAGGCCACTGCAACATCCACCCCAACAACGCGGGATAACGCATTTTCCTCAGGATCTGAGCATAGGTATCGACCCCGGAATAAACGCTGCCTTGGTTGTCCAGCGCATAGAGGTCTTTCATCAATTCGACTTCGCTCACCGATTGCAAAGCCGAATATTGGGCCGAGTAGCTCTGCGCACCCTTGAAGTCGATGCGGCGAAAAACGTCGAAATGATTGAATATCAGGACCGTCCGGTTACACAGAGGACACCGTTCATCGTAGAAAACGGTCAACGTCGGGCTTTTCGCAATCAACTGGGAACCGATTGCGCGATACCATGAAAACGGCGCGACCAAAGTATAGAATATAAGCATTCCCATGCCGAAGGGATAAATATTAAAGCTCAACGTAATCCCCAGATGCAGGCCGACCCCGATCGCGAAATAAAGCGGCCTCAATGAACGGACATGAAACACGAAAATGAAAGTAAACTGAAAAACGATGATCGTATAACCGATCGTTTTTTGGAGCATTTCGTTGTTCAGCAGCCACGACATGTTCAACGCGGAGACATAATAAGGCATCGACGACGGCAACCATGCGCCGAGGCCGTTACGCCAATGTTCCGCGAACAGCTTATGGATGGCGGAGTCGAAATAAAGAAAACCCAAACAGATGGCAACCGGCAAATAGTAAGCTAACCTGGAGACTTGTTGTTGCGGATAGGCGGAATAATGCACAAAAGGTCGCGACAATTTTTTCCGCAGCGCGTCGATGGCGAACGCCTTCTCGGTCGGCATGAAGATCAGGAAAAAATTGGTACCGGTCATGAACAGATCGAAACCACCGTCAAAATCGCGCTGCATCGGCGTGAAATTGACGAACACCAGCCAAAAGAGATAGTTAGCGATCACCGCCTGCTGGCAACGGTAACCGAGGGCGACGCAGAAAGCGGTCGCCGCCCAAAAGCACAGGAACAGATATATCATCGGAAATTCGACGTCCAGATACGGTATCGGGTCGAAGATCAGATGATTGAAATAAAGCAGGAACAGCGTTTCCTGAAATGTAACGAGGCCGAACAACAGCCGGAAAAGTCCGATTCCGGTGGCCGGAGCTTGCTGTCGATAAAGTCTATGGATCGTGCTGTAGAGATATTTGTACATCGTTTTTCAGGGCGGACAAAAATGTACAAATTATAAGGGATTTATCCGAGCAAGAGCCAATGAAAGGACAATAAAAAAGGCCGTCACTGACTTCAGTAACGGCCTTTTTGAAATACAATCGAAGCTAATTCTGTTAGCTTATTCTTCGTCTTTAGGCTCAGAGAAAACCCATTTAACGAAAAAATATCCTGCAGCGATAATTACAACCGCTCCAATCATACCTGCTGGCTCTTTTAACATTTCTGTTAAGTCTAAGATCGCTCCCATGAGTGTCCTACCTTTAATAGTTGTTGTAAATAATGTGCCGAAACAATGGCATCGGAAGGCATTATGTTACTTTAGAACCATATAAAGTCAAGTAAATCATCGGCGAAAAAAATCGTGCAATCCAAACCAAGCGCCTGCAAAACGCCGCGCCCGCCTCCGCCCTCACCCATAACAGGCCATATAAGCCTATAATTTTACTAGTCTTTCAACCATGAGTCGCAACAAATTAGTGCACCGCTCCGACAGCAGCCGTGCTGCGGCATCGAAGCGATTTCTGCCGACAAGTCCATTGCTCGATGATCGGCGATATTCCTGCGCAACCTCTTGGACGCCGTTCATACCAAATTTATTCCGGCAGAGAGCAACGCATGTCGCCAGCCAGAGCACGCGCGTTACCGATACCCGAACCGCGCGGGCGCAATGCCGGACGGTGCCGTTCGCTAGTCTTCGGCTGGTAATTCGCGACGCGCGCCGCGAAGAATATTTCCTAAATTGCCTTATGCGTCGAATATGAGTAGTATGAGCCTTTATTTGCATGTCTAACTACATAAAAACAACAAAGAGGAAGAAAAATGATCGGTGGTATTATTATGGTCTTGACGGCAATCTGGGCATACCAGGCTGTCATTAAAGTTAAAAAACCTCATGGTTTATTTTGGGTTGCCGGATGTGTTGCCGTCTTCTTTGCCGTCCAATGGCTGTTTGTGCAACTAAACATCGTGATCATCGATACCTACCAAGGTGAAGATATCGGCGCCGAATACGATCGCTCGTTAACCAGCGTCGGCGACCGCAACTTGAACGAAAAAGGCTCCGGCGGCATGTTCCTGAACATCCTTTACGAATTGGTACCGCCGCTTGCCGGTTTCCTGTCCGTCGCCTTCATCCGCACCAAATTCATCCTGAACGAAGCCCTGACCGCGTCGAATTTGTTCGGCGGCATCAAGGAAATGTTTAACAGTATCAAAAACAGCTTCAAAACGTCGGACTAATTCGAATTAGTCTCCTGCCCGCAAAAAAGCCCGGGACATCCCGGGCTTTTTTGTTAAAATCGGACGGTTACCCGTTGTCATGAAGTCACGTTAGAGACGATGAATACCAGCGTCATAATGAACAATACCGTCGCAATGATTCCCACAACGATATAACTGGACAATGAACCGTGCTGGAAGTCTGTTTCCCGGTTCTTGTTACTCTGTACGCCGATACCGGCGGCAATGACGCTTTTAATAACCTGCAGTATGCCCGGTTTAGACATGATACTCTCCTGTTAAAATATTAGTATTTAATAATATATGTTGGATCGCACTAAGGCAACAGCCGAACGCAACTCCCTGAAGCAAAATCAGCCCTCGGATCAATTTAAGCATCATGAATAATTACGAATCACTGAAACGGCAATTAGCGCAGCGCATTTTGTTCCTGGATGGAGCAATGGGGACGATGATACAAAGTTATAAGCTGGAAGAAAACGATTATCGGGGTCAACGTTTTGCCGGCTGGAATTGCGATCTGAAAGGCAACAACGACCTGCTGTCATTGACCCAGCCCGATATCATCAAGGCAATACACCGGGCGTATCTCGACGTCGGCGTGGACATCATTGAAACCAACACCTTTAACGCCACCTCCATCGCCATGGCCGACTACGGGATGCAGTCTCTGGTCTATGAAATCAATCGGGAATCGGCCCGCCTGGCCAAAGAAGCCGCCCGCGAAGTCACCGCTATCACCCCGGACAAACCCCGCTTCGTCGCCGGCGTCCTCGGACCGACCAACCGTACCGCATCGATGTCGCCGGACGTCAACGATCCCGGCTTCAGAAACGTCACCTTCGACGGTCTGGCCGAGGCCTACGGCGAGGCGGTCAAGGGTCTGGTCGACGGCGGTGCCGACATCATCTTGATCGAAACGATTTTCGACACGTTGAACGCCAAGGCGGCCATCTTCGCCGTCGAACAGCACTTCGAACAGATTGGTTACAAGCTGCCGATCATGATTTCCGGGACCATCACCGACGCTTCGGGGCGTACCTTGTCCGGACAAACCGCGGCGGCCTTCTGGACCTCGCTGAGCCACGCCGAACCGATCTCGATAGGCTTCAACTGCGCGTTGGGCGCCAAAGAGTTGCGCCAATACATCGAGGAACTGGCCAACATCGCGGGCACTCATGTCTCGGCCCATCCCAATGCC
>JBNLFT010000232.1:1570-4011 GCA_050305675.1 Methylococcaceae bacterium | reverse complement strand
GTCGGTCAGATCCAACAAGCCCTTGATCAAAATCCGGTAGCAACCGACCACTTCCTGCCGGCGCTGTTCCGGCACCGGAAACTTATTGAGGTTTTTCACGACGAAGCCGCCTTTGGCCCCGGTGGGCACGATCACGGCGTTTTTGGTCATTTGCGCCTTCATCAAGCCCAATACTTCGGTTCGAAAATCCTCCCGCCTGTCCGACCAGCGCAGCCCGCCGCGAGCGACCGGCCCGCCGCGCAGATGTATGCCCTCCGCTCTGGGCGAATACACGAAAATTTCCCGGTACGGCACAGGCTTGGGCATGCCGTTGACCAATGCCGAGTCGAATTTGGCGGCGAAGTAAGGGACCCCCAACTCGTCCTGCGGCTGTCTGAAA
The DNA here is from genome assembly GCA_050305675.1 of Methylococcaceae bacterium. GTDB lineage: Bacteria > Pseudomonadota > Gammaproteobacteria > Methylococcales > Methylomonadaceae > Methylomarinum. Next base: position 3,632 of record JBNLFT010000232.1, on the reverse strand, counting down.
TAATTCGTCCTCACGACCGCCTGGATCAAGTTCAGATAGCGCCGCAGAATTCGGTCCTCGTCCAGCGAACTGACCTTGTCGATCGCCCGCTCGATCGCATCACACAATTCGCTGCAACCGTTCTCGTCGGGCGCGAGCGATGGATCGAAGCGCTGGTCGAACAAATGGATCAGCAGTCTCACCACTTCCGGATTATTCGCCAACGTCGATTCAACATACGCCTGGCTGAACGCGATGCCGATCTGCCGCAGGTACAAATAAAAGCCACGGAAAATATTGACCTGCTGCCAATCGATGCCGGCCCTGAGAATCAACTGGTTGAAACCGTCGTTCTCCATGCGCCCCTGCCAGCATTGCTCGAACGCTTCCTCGAATCTCGGTTTCAGGCTGTCCAGATTGAGGCTGGCGCCATCGCCTTCGATCAACAAGCCGAAATCGTGCATCCATAAGTCGTCGCAGCACCCTTTCTTGGCGATCGCATACGGCCGCTCGTCGCTGACCTTAACGCCCATGTTCTCCAGCATCGGCAAACTGCGCGATAATGACGCCTGCCCCCTACTGAACAGTTTAAAGCGCAGGGTCTTCTCCCGCATCGCCGTCAACGGACTGTAAAGCAGGGATTCGGCTTGCGCGCCGCGATCCAACAACTGCTCGAAACGCTCGATATCGAGCACCGCGGTCCGGCTCGAATTGTCCTCCCTATAGGCCGCGCCGAAACTGTCCTGATAGGCGTTGTAAAGAGCATTGGCTTTGGCCTCGCCGTGATAGTTCAACAACTCCGCGCGAAGCTCGTCCCGCCAGTCGGTCAACGCCTCGATGATCTTCTGCTCGATCTCCCTGACATCGTAATCGATGCAGCAGCCGATTTCGGTACGGATAATAAAATGAATCCTGGCCAGGATGGATTCAGACAGTTGCACGCTGAAATCGGCGTTTTGCGCGGAAAAGGCTTCCAACAGTATTTGTTGTATTTTGCGCCGCGATTCGGTGTGATAACGGTCCCTGGGGACGAACACCAGCAACGACACGAAATGCCCGTAGACGTCGTGCCGCGCGAACACCCGCACCCGTTGCCGTTCCTGTAACCGGATGACCGCGGAAACGCATTCATAGAGCACTTCCCGGTCGGCCTGAAATATCTCGTCCCTGGGCAGAGATTGGAAGATAAACGACAACGCCCGAGCGCGGTGCGAGCTTTTGCGGAATGCGAAGCGTTCGGTGACATAGCGGATTTTGTCGCTGACCAGCGGTATGCCCTTTAATTCAGCCAGATATGCACTGGAACTGTACAAGCCGAGAAACCGTTTTTCTCCCGCCAATGTTCCGTCCGCCGCATATTGTTTGATGCCGACGTAGTCCATGAACACCGGCCGGTGAACCGTCGACCTGGAAGTCGCCTTGGTGATTAGCAGGGGCTCGGGGTTGTCGATGCTGGCAAACGCATCGGCGGACATTGGCGTCTGGGTCGAATCCGGCAACTTGGCGATGCTGTCGCGCAGTATGCCCAGGCCGCTGCCGGCTATCGGGACGAACCCCGGTTTGCCCGGTTGCTGCGCCAGCTCGTATTCTCGGTAACCCAGAAAGACGAAATGATCGTCGTGCAGCCATTGCAAGAATGCGGAGCTACCGGTACCCTGGACGTTTTCTTGCGACTCGGCCTGATTCAACTGGGCGATCACCGCGCGCATTTTTTCCAGACACGCCGGCCAGTCCTGAGTCGCCGCGCGAACGTCGATCAGCACGTTCTGCAAACGTCGCTGCAGAAAATCCAATTGGCCCTGATCGGTCTGCCGGTCGATTTCCAGATGCAGCAAACACTCCGCGCTTCCTGACTCCCCGCCCGCGGCGGCGAAATCGATGAAGTCTCCTTGCTCGTCTCTGACGACATTGTATATAGGATGGATGACCAAATGGTTGGTCAAACCCTGCTGATTGATCTCCATGGCGATGGATTGCAGCAAAAAGGGCATGTCCTCGATGACGATCTCGACGATGGTGTGCCGCGACTGCCAGCCGTTCGCTTCCAAGGTCGGGTTATAAACCCTGATTTTTTGCGAGCCTG
>JBNLFT010000232.1:0-851 GCA_050305675.1 Methylococcaceae bacterium | reverse complement strand
GGGTTGTCCGGCAAATGTTGCAGTAAAAAGCGGGTGCCGATATCGAGACGGTCGCGGGAAAACACGTTGGCATGATTGCACAAGACCAGATCGGAATTATCCAAGCGATAATCGACAGGGTAAGGATTGTCCGGCACCCATCCGCGATCGGCTGGACGGGCCTCGATCAGGCGCGCTTTTTTTTTCGCCAAAGACGTAGTTACGGGACCCATCAGGCGCTCCAGCAGCGCCCACAGCGACGGCGGCAGATTCTTCACCATGCCGGCGGCGATCACCCGGCTCCGCTCGCTCAACAGAGGCCTCAGACGAATAAGCTGGTACTCGAGCAACGCCAGAGTCTTGGGGACTTTGATCAACAAATAGTCGATCGGCGGCTCGGGCAATTGCAAACTGGTCAACAAAGTCACCTGTTCGGCAGCAATCCGGTTCGCCTCCAGGTTGATACGGGTGGCCTGCTGCGACAACCAGGAATCGGAAATCGCCGTGGGCCGATACCGACTCAAAGCCACCGCCAAGGCCCCGAAACCGTCGTTCAAAACGACGACGCCGGCATTATCCGGCAGCTTGTCGGCCGCCAGCTGCTCCAGCAAATACTCGTCGGCGGCGTCCCAGGCCTGCAGGCTATCGTGCGCTCGCAGCGGCAAACGTTGCAGGGAAAATTCGCCGTGCGCGACCCGCATTAGGGTTTCCATGAATTCTCCGGTAGGAAGACGAGCGTCTATTCTAGCAAATCGCAGACGCCACAGCGCTTGTCAAATACGGTAGAATAATTGGTTTTTCCGGTTCCAAGAGTCATGACGCACATCCAGTGGTACCCCGGCCACATGCACAAGGCCAGCAAGGAAATTCAG
>JBNLFT010000231.1:0-4033 GCA_050305675.1 Methylococcaceae bacterium | reverse complement strand
CCCGCTTGCAGGGTAATTCGACGGCCGCAGCAGTCGGGGCGCAAGGGAATTTGACGGCCGTCCCTCTCGATCAGCACCGCCAGCAGCACCTGGTTCGGACGGCCATAGTCGAAAATTTCGTTCAGCGCCGCGCGCACCGTGCGACCGGTGTAAAACACGTCGTCGATCAATATGATGTCGCGTCCCTCGACGTGGGAGGGCAGTTGGCTGGTCTTGATTTTCGGATTCATGCCGATTTGCGAAAAATCGTCGCGATAGAAGGAAATGTCCAACAGGCCCAGTGGTTCCTTGATGTTTAGGCGCTTGTGCAGGCGTTCGGCGATCCAGACCCCGCCGCTGTGTATGCCTATCATCAATGGGTCGTTTAATCGCCGGGAGGCGATTTTTTCTCGCAGTTCCGTTTCCAGCGTGTCCAACAAGTTAGGGATATCTTCGGTCGTTATCGTCATGTCAATGGGTACGAGTTAAGCCAGCTTTGCAAAATCAACTGTGCCGCCAGTTGATCCTGAACCTGCCATAGTTTACCAGCTCCGACGCCGAGCTCGTCGAATAACAGTTGTTTGGCCTCGAATGTCGACAAGGTTTCGTCGATTCGGAACACCGGCAGCCGGAATCGCCCCTCCAGTTGGCGGCAGAATTTTTGCATTCGCGGCGTGACGACGTTGTCCGAGCCGTCGGCTTGTTTGGAGATGCCGACCACCAATCCGGCCGGCCGCCATTCCTCGATTAGTTTGCCGATGCCGTCCCAGTCTATGCGCTGGTTGGGCGAGCGTAACGTGAGTAACGGGCTGGCGGTGGCGGTGGCGGATTGGCCGACGGCGACGCCAATCTTCTTGTTGCCGAAATCGAAGCCGAGGTAGGTTCCGTCGCTCGAGGGTTGCAACGGATCGGGTTTAGGCATGCCCGGCGGGGGCGGTCAGCTTGCTGATGTCGATGCCCATCTGGCTGGCCGCCGCGTTCCAACGCTGATTGATCGGCATGTCGTAGATGATATTCTCCCAACAGGGCGTGTTCAGCCAGGCGTTGTCGACGATCTCGCGCTCCAGTTGGCCGCTGCCCCAGCCGGCGTAGCCTAGGGCGATCAGAAAATGTTCCGGCCCGTCTCCGGCGGCTATGGCTTCCAGAATGTCGCGTGAGCTGGTCAACGAAATCGTGTCGGAGGTGGCGATTGTGGAATCCCAGATCTTGTCGCAGGGGCTGTGGATGACGAATCCTCTTTCCTGTTGCACCGGGCCGCCGGCAAAAATCGGCATATTCTTTACCTGCTCATAGGGTGAATAGATTTTCATTTGCTCGAAAATATCGCCGAGTTTCAGGCCGGACGAGCGATTGATCACGATACCCAACGCCCCTTCCTCGTTATGTTGGCACAAGTAGGTGACCGTGTGCGCGAAACTCGGGTCGGCCAAGTTGGGCATCGCGATCAAGAATTGATTGTTCAGATAGGTGGCTGTTGTCATATAAGTTAACGGGTCGTCATCCCGGATTCGTCGGAAAATTTCCACACTCGGGTTATCACCAATACGTCCAAATCCTCGAGCAGTTCGGCCGGCAGGGCGGCAAAAGGTGCACTCATGCGGACGATGCGTTTGGCGGCTTCGTCGAGGGCCTGGTTGCCGGATGATTTGGTAATGCGCATGCTGTATATGCTGCCGTCGGCCTTGATGCCTACGTCCATCGTCAACGTGCCGTAAAATCCTTTCTTGCGCGCTACTTCAGGATAGTTTAGGTTGCCGGTGCGTTCAACTTTTCTCTCCCAGTCCCTGATGTATTGGGCGGCAACATATTTATGGGTGCTGACCGCATTGACAAATTTGATCCGGCTGAGTTCAGAACTCGGCCGGCTTTGCCTGATTTGTTCCCCGAGTTGAGCGATTTGCTGTTGCAGCGCCTCCGCGGTCAATTGCGGTTTGATCTGATCGGACGGGGTTGGGGGTTCGGGCTTGACCGTATTCTCGATGTTTTCCGGTGCTTTATCGACGGTGATCTTCTTTTGCTCGACCCGGGGTTTGCTCGTGCTCTGTTGGTCGGCCGGTTTACGCTGCTGCGCGGCGCCTTGGCTGGGTAGCTTTTGTTTCGGAGGTTCCGGTTTCTTCCGTTCTTCGCCGGCGCCGATTTGATTGTCTTGGGCCAGGTAATGGGCTTTTTTCGGCGCTTTCTTGGCGGACGAGCTGGACAACGTTATCTCGATCGGTTTGCGCACCTTTTCCGGGGACGGAATGCTGAAATTCAGTCCCATCAACAAAACGGCGTGTAAGATGGCGGCGATGAATAATGCCGTCAGCAAAGCGTCGCTGTGCGAAATCGGAGGCGGATCGTAAGGGAAGGGAGACATCTTAGGGCAATTTGGATTGGATATGGTCCATCAACTGGGCACTGATATTGAGCCCGAATTGCCGGTCCAGTTCCTGTACGCAGGTTGGGCTGGTGACGTTGATTTCGGTCAGGAAATCGCCGATCACGTCGATCCCGACAAACAACAGCCCCTTTGCCTTTAGCGTGGGTCCGACCTGGCGGGCAATCCACCGGTCGCGTTCGTTGAGCTCCCGTCCTTCGGCTCTGCCGCCCGCGGCCAGATTGCCGCGCGTTTCGCCGCTGGCCGGAATGCGGGCGAGCGCGTAGGGAACCGGTTCGCCGTCGACCAGCAGGATACGCTTGTCGCCATCCTTGATTTCCGGAAGGTAACGCTGGGCCATGATGAAGCGCGAGGCGTGGTGGGTCATCGTTTCCAAGATGACGCTCAGGTTGGGATCGTTTTCACGCACGTGAAAAATCGAAGCGCCGCCCATGCCGTCAAGGGGTTTGAGTATGATTTCCCCGTGGCGGCGCAAGAAATCCCGAATACGCTGCGGCTCGCGGGCGACCAATGTCTGCGCGCAACATTGCGGAAACCAGGCGGTGAACAGTTTTTCGTTGGCGTCCCTGAGCGACTGCGGCTTGTTGACGACCAGCGTACCGGCCCGCTCGGCTTGTTCCAGCAGATAGGTGGCATAGATATATTCCTGGTCGAAAGGCGGGTCCTTGCGCATGAAAATGACGTCGAGCTCGGACAACGCCATGTCCTGCTCGACGGTAAATTCGTACCAGGCGCCGGGATCGCGCTTGACCCGTAGGATGCGAGTTTTCGCATAGACCTGGCCGTCGCTCAGATACAGATCGTTCAGCTCCATGTAATGCAACTCCCAGTCTCTGGCCTGGGCTTCCAGCAGCATCGCGAAGCTGGTGTCTTTCTTGATGTTGATCCGGGCGATGGGGTCCATCACCATGCCTAATTTAATGCTCATCGGCAGACCTATGGTAAAGTGGGTGTGTAAACGGCGATTTTACCAAATTTAATTTAGACTGTGCTGTTTACCGGAAAAAGTTTTTTTGGTATAAAGAGCGGCTAACTTTCGAACAAAGGCACGCATTAGAGGTAATCCATGTCCAGAGTATGTCAAGTAACGGGTAAGCGTCCCGTTACCGGAAATAACGTATCACACGCCCAGAATAAAACCAAAAGACGGTTTAATCCTAATCTGCACCAGCATAGATTTTGGGTTGAAAGCGAAAATCGTTGGGTTCGTTTGAGAGTATCCGCCAAAGGGATGCGCATCATCGACAAACGAGGGATCGATACCGTCTTGGCCGATATCCGCAAACGCGGCGAAAATGTTTAAGGGGAAAAAATATGCGCGATAAAATCAAATTGGTTTCCAGCGAAGGAACCGGTCATTTTTATACCACGACCAAAAACAAACGAACCATGCCGGAAAAAATGGAGATCAAAAAATTCGATCCCGTCGTTCGCAAGCATGTGATCTATAAAGAAGCGAAAATCAAATAGCGATCGTTTCCGCGCCTTTGCCAAAAGGCAAGGCGCGGAAAATCAAGTCTGTTAGTCTTGTTGATTGTGATTGTTTCTCAGCGAATCCAGAAAAGCTTTCATTTTCTCCGACTGTTTGAACAGTAGTTTATATTTTCTCGCCAGCTCTTCTTTTTCTTCGCTCAACGTTCTGCACTTTTCTTCCAGTTGCGCGATGGTTTGCTTTAA
>JBNLFT010000230.1:0-4085 GCA_050305675.1 Methylococcaceae bacterium | reverse complement strand
TGGGCGGCCTGATCAGCCCCGGTCTGACGTTGATGAAAAAATCGCTGTTGCGGGGAACCGCCGATTTGCCGTTTAGCGAAGTGGTTCAGTGCCCGGGGCTGGCCGACCATACCGAAGGCGCGATTTACTGTGGAACGCTCTATGCCGCCGTCGGCCTGATCGAATTGGCGCTGTCGCGCCAGCCGGATCAGCAAAACGTCATTTTGACCGGCGGCGATGCCGGGATTATTGCCCGCAACCTGGCGGTCAGGACCGTCGTCGAACCCGATTTCGTGCTGAAAGGGTTGGCGCTATATTGCCTGGAATGTTACGGCGGCAAATGAAGTACGCATTCTTTGCCATCGTTTTGGCAAACCTAGTGTTTTTCCTGTGGGAAATGCAACAGCAAAGACCGCTGCAAACGATGTCCAGCCAGCAGGCGTCCGCAGCCGGCGAAAAACAAATCCTGTTGCTGAGCGAATTGTCCGCCTCGCCCGTTTTAACCAGCGCCAAAACGCGGGACGAAACAACGGCCCCACCCGCTGAGCGGATACATCCGCCGGCTTCGCCCGAAGACGAGGTTAGCGCCAAGATTGTCGCCGCCGGCGGACTCCCCCAAGCCGACGACCGCGCCGTGGATGACGGCCTAACAGTGGCAGCCGCCGCGCAGTCCGGCGTTGCCGTCGACCGGCAAGACGCCGGTCTTGAGGCGGCAACGTCAATGGCGGCAGAACTACCGGATAACGCAACCGCTACCGACGACGATAAACGGCAAACGGTTTTCGTCGCCTCGGAACAGGCCGAGACGGCAGCTTCGCCGCAAACGGTGCAGCCGGACGACCTATCGGCCGAGCCTGAATTGCCGACGGTTAGTGCGCTCGGCGCGGACGATTCGGCGGCGGAGAACGGTCACGCCGGCGACCGGCAGCAAGATTCCGATGCCGGGCAAATCGAGCAAAGCGACGTCGAAACGCCGGCGATTCCGGAGAATCAAATGCCGACGGAAATCGCTCGAGCGGAAAACGCAGCGCCGGTCACTTCTGCCGAATCGAAGCAGGAGCCGGAAGCGAGCGAGCAGACCGATAGCGACGGCGTCGACGGTGAGGCGGCACCCGCCGAGGAAGTCTGTTACGAAGTCGGACCGTTCGACGACAAACGGCAGTTGAATGGTTGGATAAAAACGCAACACCTGGATCGTAAACGGACGGAAGCCTTTTATCGGGAGCAGCAAGTGGCTTACGCCTTTTTGGTTTATTATCCGGCGGGCGAGACCTTCCAGGAATCGAAGCAAAACGAAACGATGCTTAAAGAGAAAGGCATCAGCGACTTGTGGTTGTTTCGAAAGGGCGAAATGAGGGGAGTGATCTCATTGGGATTATTCAGAGAAAAGTTCCGCGCCGAGAAACTCTTGCAGCAGCTTGCCGACGACGGCGTAACCGCGAAAATGCAGGAACGCTTCAGAACCGAACAGGCCGTGTACGTCAGAGTCCGGCAACCGGTTATCGTGAACGACTCGACGCAACCGTTTGCCGCCGCTGCCTGTCGCAAGCCTCCTTCCGACACGCCGGCTACCGGTCGCCCGATCGACCGATGATTATTGCATAGCTTGCGGCTCGCTCGCTCCATTCAGGCCCAAACCGTACCCGGCAAACATGCCGCCTGTTAAACCCAATGGCTTGGTCCCTATCACTTGTTCGAGCCACAAAGGCGGCCTTACTATTTGAAATACGCATTTGAAGCCAATGTCTTAGGTTTCATATGACTCATTTTTATTGAGTACGGTTTGGGCCTGAATGGTTTTCTGAACAATCGGACTTCGAATCTTGAACAAAATCACTCAAGCCAGAGCTTGCTATGGCATTCGTGATGTTTGTCCAATCTTCTTCGCCCGATTTTCCGGAAATTCCATTCCCTTCATGAAATATTCGAGCTAGAGCTTTTTGGTTGAGGTATCGTCGTTAAGATCGCTAAGCAATTGGTCGATCACGTTGCGGTCGGCGTGCGGCATGACCAGTGCGTGAGCATATTCCTGTTCGCCTCGCTGGTCTTTCAAATGCATGGTCGCGAGCGAATATTTCTTGACGATATGCTCGGCGGGTTTTCTAAAATAAATCGTGTTCGACACGTCATTGGCGCGTTGCGGTTGCAGATGCGGCAGATGGCGTCGCATCTGTTCCATAAGATACGTCGTCAGGCTCAACATATTCTCGGTCTCGACGGCTTGTCGGGCGATGGCCTCCGGCGTCGAATAGAAATAAAACTCAGCCGGTTTTACGCCGTCTCGGGAACAGGTAATTGTTCCCGGTACGTGTTGGATGTACTCCGGATTGTGGATGCGGCTGAACAGTTCATTGAATTCGTCGAACATACCCCGTTGGGTAATAAACAACCCGGCAGGCGAGGTAAATCCGAAAAACTTGTGGCATGAGACGGCGATCGAATGGTAGCGTACGCCGTTGACACGGTCCTGCTGCATCACTTCGTCGGCGCGTTCGGTATGCGGCAGATAACCGCCGAATAACGCTGCGTCTAAATGCAGATAATAAGGATGATTTTTCAGTTTTCGCCTAATTTGGTCTACCCGGTCCATCGCACCCTTGAACGTCGTACCGACAGTCGCGACGACCAATGCCGGCTGGTCCGGGTTTTGCCGCATCTTCCGCTCCAGGTCTTCAGGATCCATCGAACCGTCCGTCAATGTTCCGACGACGATCGCTTCGAGACCCAGTAAGTCCCGTAGAATTTGTATCGAATAGTGCGCTTCGCAGGTGAAGTAGGCTTTCGGCAGCATGCCCGTGCGGCCCTTCAGCAGGGTCCGCCCCATATACATCCCGTGCATGTTGCTGTCGGTTCCGCTGTGGGAGAGAAATCCCCAGGTATCGGCGGCCGGAAAGCCGAAGATTTTTCCGAAATTGCCGATCAACTCGCGCTCGAAATCGTGGCTGTTGTAGGGAAACGGGCTGTCGGCGAACGGATTACCGACGTTGTTGTAGGGGATGGCGCCGATACCGGCATTCTGCAACTGCTTGCGCCAGAGGAAGAAACCGTCCGGCGGGGCGTTCATGTTCACCGGATAGCCCAACATCAGTTTTGCCGAGTGTTGCAACCGTTCTTTTTCGGCCAGGGAAAGATCGGCCGAGCCGAGCATTGCGTCGCGCTTCGACAGCAGTTCGATAGCCGGGGGCCGGCAGCCTGCCGCGGCAGCCAATAGTCCGCCGGCGCTATAACTTAAGAAACGGCGTCGTGTCAGCATCATGACTCCAAGGCTCAAAAAAACATTTTCGGTATCCGCTATGCAACGATCGATCACAAAGCGCCGTTCGAGTTCCGTCTTCGCTCGCCGGTGGCTAACTTATCGCCCCTTCTAACGGCGACAGCGGAACGGCAGCGAATTCCGCCAGCTTCCACTAAAACTATCAAGCGTCGGCTTCGACTGTCAACGTTGTCGATTCCGCGGGCAGGGCGGATTTTTTGCTCGAACGGCCGCTGTTTCAGCGTACAATATGCGGCTCATTAACTTAGAGTTGAGAACCGATCCGACATGAGCAGTGACGACGAATTCAGCCGTGTGGCCGGGCAGTTGGTTGCGGCCGGGCGTTTTATCGACAGTAAAGGTTGGGTGCCCGCCACCAGCGGCAACTTCTCGGCCAAGCTCAGCGACGGACGTATTGCCATTACCGTGTCCGGAAAGCACAAGGGCCGCTTGACCGCGGACGATATCATGCTGGTCGACAAGGACGGCGAATCGTTGGACGGCAAGAAACCGTCCGCCGAAACTCTGCTGCACACCTCCTTGTATAAACGTTTTCCGGAGGTGGGTGCGGTGCTGCATCCGCATTCGTTGCATGCCACGTTGGCGGCCCGTTTCTTTGCTAGCGAAATGGTGCTGCAAGATTACGAGTTGCTGAAGGCGCTGCACGGCGTCGAAACTCACGAGTCGCGGGTCGTCATACCCATCTTCGCCAACGACCAGAACATTCCCCGCTTGGCGGCCGCGGTCGAAGCTGGCTGTGACCTGGCGATGGTTCATACCCGGCCAGGTGCAGCCTCACAACGCAATATCCTGCGAGCCGGTTTTCAGTTGGCCTACACTGTGGATACGATGG
>JBNLFT010000229.1:0-4085 GCA_050305675.1 Methylococcaceae bacterium | reverse complement strand
GGATGCCCAAAACAAGCTTTCGCAAAAATAGCGGCACTTACATGAGAAAGTTTCGAGTCAGTCGGAAATCGGCTTTTAGATGACCAATGATCGGCTCAATGGCTGCTCGGCGGCGACAACGTTTGCGTTTTTTGTCGCGTTGATAGAGATTATCCCGCTTCAGTGGCGATCCCGGTAGAATGATGCCGGTATCGCCGACTTTTTTCCGCCCCCGGTAACCCCGATCGCAAACAGCTTGTTTGACGTCTTTGCCTCGACTTTCTCGTACGTGGGTAAGGACAGACGGCAATGTTTTGCTGTCATGCTGATTGTCGGCATGACTGACAACACCGACAATAACATGAGACGTTGCGGTCGTGGCAATGGAGACTTTGTTGCCGTATTCGTAGGGTTTGTGATCTTTGCCTTTGGCGATGCAATACACATCCGGTTCGTGCAGCGAGTAGATTTTGTTTTTATCCTTGGGTTGTTGATTGAGCACCCGTTCGTAAAACAGAAAGTCCTTCTGATACTGTTCGAATAAGGCATAATGCGGTAACTTCCGACGCAATTCTCGGATCAGCGTATAGGCAATGGTTCGGAGACGCTTGAGTGCCTTTTTCGCCTTGGCCCGGCGTTTGACATGGCGAAAGTGACGAATGGCCAGACGCAGCGATTTGACTTCTTTCTGATACGTTCGGCGTTGTTGAAGTCCTTCGGCTTTGGCGAGTTTGTGCAAGCGGTTGATAATTTTGATGGCCAATTTGGCGTCGGTTGGGTAAGTGATGTTTTTTTCTTGAACCGTGGTATCGATGTTGACCGTGTCTTCTTGTGCCGCTTTCCCGTGTAACTGCACGCTCATCTGAAAAATTTTCTCGACTCCGGCTTGTCCGATGCGTTTGCGGAAATGGACCAATTCGGTGCTGTGACAGGGATGCGTCTGGCTGAATTCGGTAAAACCACAAAACGCTTGATAGTAGGGATTGCGTTTGAACTGAATGACGACTTGTTCATCGCTCAGGTTTTCCAGCTGCTTCAGTAGCAGTAAACCCACCATCAGGCGAATCGATTTGGCAGGACGACCGATACCCGGGCTGTAGTGCACCGTAAAAGCGTCTTCAAACTGAGACAAAGGGATAACGGAGGCAAGCTGTAACAGCGGATCGTGTTCATCCAATTGCTGAAGCAAATCGGTGCCAAATAAACTGGTTTGATGCGCTCCCATTGTTTCACCTTTTCGACCGGAAAACGTAACCATATTTTAACATTATTGGTCGTTCCAATTACCGAGGCTAGATATCATATTTATATTATTCAGCTAGTTGGACGAAGCCGCTAACGCGGAGAAAAGCTTCGACGGCCGGTTGTTTATAAAATGTAACCTCACGCCCTCAATAAGAGGGGATATTCCACGACGAATCATGAGGTTACCCGTCAATGACAACATCTTCCGACTCCCATTTCAAGCAAAACTATCAAAACCATCTTAAGCGTTAATGCTCCATCAACCCCATATAGCCGCTGCGGTTTAAAAGTGTGAGACTGTTAGGCAATCAACACGAGGAGATTGCCGATGACAGAATTACCCCAATCCGAAGCTACGCTGACGGTTGCTCAGCGGCGGTGGCTTGAGCATATCAAACGGCAACGACGCTCAGGCTTGAGTATGGCGACCTATGCGCGGCAACAGGGTTTGGCGATCAGTACGTTGTATGCAATGCGGAAACGCTTGTCGACCTTAGCGTTTCCAGAAACTAAGGCGCCGGGATCGTTGTTTCAAGCAGTCACGCTGATCCGGGCGCAGACGCCTGAATCGGGCATGCTGACGTTATCGTTTGATTTGCCGGGCGGGTTGTGTTGCTCTGTTCAGGCGGATGTCGCGACCGGGGCGGTGCTATTGCAGCGATTGGCTCAGACTTTATCATGATGCGGCCGCAAAACGACCGGCTATCGGTGTTCGTGTGTACGCAGGCGGTGGATTTTCGCCAAGGCATGGCTAGTCTGGCGGTATTGGTGGAAGCACAGTTGGGCTTGAATCCGTTTACGGACAGTTTGTTTCTGTTTCGTAACCGCTCGGCGACGGCGGTGAAGTTATTGTACTGGAAGCGAAACGGCTTTTGCCTGTGGCATAAGCGTTTGGAACAGGAACGCTTTTGTTGGCCCAAGGCCGATGCAACCGGCACGGTGGCGCTGACGGTGCAGCAGTTGAATTGGCTGTTGGATGGCTACGACATCAATCGCATGCAGCCACATAAAACGCTGAATTTCAAGTCGGTTACTTGATGTATTGTCTTATTATTTCAATAGGTTATATGCTTCCTATGGGGTATAATAACCCCCATGAAAACCGAACTGGAACTGCCTGAAAATCCGGAGGCGCTACGCGATTTCACGCGTGATCTGGTCAAGCAATTTCACCAGTTAATATCCGAGAACGCCACGCTATCAGGTAAAAATGCGTCGCTGCAGTGTGAAAAAGCCGCCCTGCAAGAGCAGATCAACCTGCTGCTGCACAAACGCTTTAGCGCCAACAGCGAAAAGTACCGTGCCGAGCAAGCCGATTTGTTCAACGAGGCGGAGGCTTATGCCGAGACTTTAGACCCAACAGACGCCGACGTTGCGGGCATCGATGCCGATTCGGGCACGGTTGCCGGCGTTGAGACGACCACCGTGCCCGAATCGGCACCGCCACGCAAACCCGGTCGCAAGGCTTTACCGTCCGAACTGCCCCGCGTCGACATCGTGCACGAGTTGCCCGAAGACCGGCGCCGCTGCAGTGAGGGGCATGCCTTAAAAGTCATCGGTGAAGACATTGCCGAACAACTGGACATCATTCCGGCCAAAGTGCAGGTCATCCGCCATGTCAGAAAAAAATACGCCTGCCCTTGCTGTCAGGCGGAGGTTACGACGGCACCGCTGCCGCCGCAGCCCATCCCCAAAAGCAACGCCTCGCCGGGGCTTTTAGCCTATGTCGCTACCAGCAAGTTCGTCGACGCCTTGCCGCTCAACCGGCAAAGCAAGCTGTTCGCCCGCCTCGGCGTCGAACTGAACCGAGCCACGCTGGCCCACTGGATGATTCGCTCAGGGCAGCTGATTCAACCCTTGATCAATCTGCTGGACGAAGCGCTGTTAACCCATCCCGTACTGCAAATGGACGAGACCCGCATCCAAGTCCTCAAGGAAAAGGACCGGGCGGCCGAATCGCACTCTTATCTTTGGGTCAGACGCGGCGGACCGCCCGCACAGCCGGTGGTCCTGTTCCACTATGCGCCCAGCCGGAGTCAAGCCGTGGCCAACCAATTACTGCGGGGCTTTAGCGGTACCGTACAAACCGACGGCTACGCCGCCTATGCCAGCGTGTGCGCCAACCACGGCTTGCGCCATGCCGGCTGCTGGGCGCATGCGCGCCGCAAATTCGACGAAGCGTACAAAGCCACCGGCAAAGGCCGGCCCAAAACCGGTAAGGCCAGCAAAGCCTTGGGCATGATCCAAAAACTGTACCGTATCGAAAGCCAAATCAAATCGCTGTCGGCCGACGACCGATACCGCATCCGTCAGCAACACGCCGTGCCCTTGCTGAACGAAATCAAAACCTGGGCCGACGTGTCGCTAACCCAAGTCGTCCCCAGCAGCCTGATTGGCAAAGCCTTGGCCTACTTGACCAAACACTGGGACACGCTCACCGCCTACTGCGAAGACGGGCGGCTGGCCATCGACAACAACGCGGTGGAACGCGCCATCCGCCCCTTCGTCATTGGCCGAAACAACTGGTTGTTCGCCGATACCGTGGGCGGCGCCAAGGCCAGCGCCAACCTCTACAGCCTGATCGAGACGGCTAAACTCAATGCCTTGGAACCTTATCGTTACCTTTGGCATATCTTTACAGAACTGCCAAAAGCACAAACACTCGCCGACATCGAACAACTGCTGCCTTGGGCTGTCGATACCACCTATATTAACGGATTGAAATAAGACGGCTAGATGCGGTTTATCGATCGCTTACAGATATTCTAGGTAGACGAGCCATAGAGGGTTACATCTCGCTCTTGAGTGGTAAATGTCACAAATTATTGCATTTAATCTGTATCTGACCCTAATTAGTCAGC
>JBNLFT010000228.1:0-4095 GCA_050305675.1 Methylococcaceae bacterium | reverse complement strand
CCGCCGGCGGCGCATGCCGAGCCGCTGGATACGGCCAAATTTTGCTTGTCCAGCTGCATCAGCAACATTTCGCCGTCGACGCCCGCGATCGAAACCTGCACCGTATTCGGCAATCGTTCGGCCCGTTGGGAAAATATCGTGACGCCGGCGATCCCGCCCAGAGCCTGCTCCAGTCTGGAGCGTAAACGGAGCAAGTGCTGCCGGCGCACCGCCAGTTCGCTCGCCGCCAACTCGGCGGCTTTGCCGAAACCGACGATAGCCGCTACGTTTTCCGTGCCGGCCCGAAGACCGCGCTCCTGGCCGCCGCCCAACATCATCGGCCGCAATTCGAGATCCCTGCCGACCACCAACGCGCCACTGCCTTTAGGCCCATATATCTTGTGCCCGGACACCGACATCAAATCGACCCCCAAGCGATCGAACGAGACCGGTATTTTACCGATCGCCTGTACCGCGTCGGTATGAAAAATCACCTCCCGCTGCCGGAATCTCTCCGCCAAAGCAGGGATGTCCTGGATCACCCCGGTTTCGTTATTGGCCAACATGATCGAAACCAAATCGTCCCGTTTCAGCTTCAACCCGTCGATTGCCCCGGTTTTCACCAAGCCGTTGCGGTCGACGCCGATCAGGCTGAGCTCCCTGAAGCTCGCTTGGCGGTAGAACAGCGGCTCGACGACCGAAGGATGCTCGATCGCCGACACGGCCGCTACCGAAGACGGGGTCAACATGTTGAGTGCCAGGTTGTTTGCTTCGGTGCCGCCGCTGGTGAATATGATCTGGTTCGGTTGCACGTCGACCAAGCCCGCAACCTGCTCCCTAGCCGTCTCTATCGCGCTGCGGGCGAGCCTGCCCAGCCGGTACAGACTCGACGGATTGCCGTAGAACGACTGCAGAAACGGCTGCATCGCCTCCAGCACCCGCTGATCGATGGGCGTGGTGGCATTGTGGTCGAAATAGATCATTAGGCGGACATTTTCTCCGGCCTGTTCTGAATCTCGATCACTTGTTCCAGTTCCATGTCCTGCCGCCTGGCGACTTCAGAAACCAATTCCCGCTCCAATAGCGATCCTAAACTGATTCCCGACAAATATTCGCGTATCTGGTCGCTTAACCCCATCCATAAGTCGTGGGTCAAGCAATGCTGATTGTTCTGGCAATTGCCTTTGCCCCCGCATTTGGTGGAATCGACTTGCTCGTCGACCGCGACGATGATATCGGCGATATTGATGTCCTCCGCGCCGCGGCTCAACTTGTAGCCCCCGCCCGGACCTCTTACGCCTTTGACCATGCCGGCTTTGCGCAAGCGAGCGAACAATTGCTCCAGATAAGACAGTGAAATCGTTTGTCGGGTTGCAATATCGGTTAATGTGACGGGCCTGGTTTGGCTGTGAAACGCCAAGTCCAGCATTGCAGTTACGGCATAACGCCCTTTCGTTGTTAATCGCACTGGAAGATCCTTATTAGCCTAAAGAATGTAGGGACACTATAATAAAACCCAGTAAATCAGTCAACAATTAACATTAAATTAACCTTTATTCGTTGTCCTTGATTTCGAATTGATCCAATTCGGGTATCGCCTGTTGCTTGCATTCGATGCCGGCTTCGTTCAGCACCTGCTTCAAGCTCTCCAACTGCTTGTCCATGGCATGGATGTGATCGAGCATATGATTGATCGCGTTGGCGACCGGATCCGGCATATCGGCAGTCGCCCCGTAAGCGTCGAACCCCATTTTTTGCGCGATCGCATCCCGATTGGCGGCCTTTTGCTTGGCCTTGCGGTCGATAATATGCGCCGGGATTCCCACGACGGTCGCTCCGGCGGGAACTGGTTTGACCACCACCGAGTTGGACCCGACCCGCGCCCCCTCGCCGATTTCGATCGGTCCCAATACCTTCGCCCCGGCCCCGATGACGACGCCGTTACCCAAGGTCGGGTGGCGTTTGCCTTTGTTCCAACTGGTGCCGCCCAAGGTCACTCCGTGATACAAGGTGCAATCGTCGCCGATCACGGCGGTTTCGCCGATTACCACGCCCATGCCGTGATCGATGAAAAAACGGCGGCCGATCGTCGCCCCGGGATGAATTTCGATGCCGGTCAACCAGCGGCCGATATGCGACGTGAAGCGGCCCAGCCAGCGGTAACCGCGCCGCCACAAGAAATGGCTCAACCGATGAATAATCAATGCGTGGAACCCCGGATAGGCGGTAATCACCTCGAATACCGACTGAGCGGCCGGGTCGCGCTCGAAAACGCAGTTTATCTCTTCTTGAATTCGCTTGAACATAGGCGCTAATTGGTATTGTGATTTTGAGAAAAGCGCAGTATTCCCCTGAGGATGTCCAACTCCTTGGTATCGAGGTGGATACGGTTAAAAATTCTCCGCAGTCGGCGCATGATGGACTTGGATTTATCCGGATGCAGGAAGCCGATATCGCCCAACGTTTGATATAGATGACGATAAAAGTCTTCCATTTGTTCAATCGTCGCCAAAGGATCCGCCCCTCTGTCGCCGATGGCGCGCTCGTGGCTGACGCCGGCGGCGACGAACAGCTCGTAACAGACCACCTGCACCGCCGCCGCAACGTTCAGGGAACTGAAGCCGGGATTGCAGGGAATGCGCAACAGATACTGGCATAAGTCGAGCTCGTGGTTCTTCAAGCCGGAGCTTTCGCGCCCGAACACGATGGCGATAGGGGTGTCGGCAAATTCGGGGGCGACGAATTTTTCCGCGCATTCCCTGGCCGTCATCTCGGGCCAGCTGATCGTCCGATCCCGCGCACTGGCTCCAAGCACGATTTCGCAACCGGAAATGGCCTGTTGCAACGTGTCATGGATCTCGACCGAACTCAAGATATCGTTGGCGCCGGCCGCGCGCGCGGTAGCATCGGCACTGGGGAAGATTTTGGGCGCCACCAGACACAGCTTGCCGACGTTCATATTTTTCATGGCCCGGGCCGCGGCGCCGATATTGCCCGGATTGGTCGTCTCGACCAACACGATTTTAATCTGCGACAACAACGATCTGTCCTGCACTGTAAAAAACGGGTGATTTTAGCAAAAGATTTGCTATTCTATACGGTTTTCTGCGGCCTTAATAAATAGATCCATGCATCCAATGCTCAACATTGCCGTCCGTGCAGCGCGAAATGCCGGCGATCTGATACTACGCTCCGCCGACAATGTCGGCCGTCTGACCATTAACCAAAAAAGCAAGTACGATTACGCGTCCGAAGTCGACTTTCAGGCGGAACGCGAAATCATCAAAGTGCTCCGCACCGCCTATCCGGAACACGCGATCCTGGCCGAGGAAAGCGGGGAACACGAAGGTAACGATTACGTCTGGGTGATCGATCCGTTGGACGGAACAACCAACTTCCTGCATGGGTTTCCGCAATACGCCGTTTCGATCGCGCTGAAAATCAAGGGCAAGATCGAACTGGGGGTAATCTACGATCCCGGCAGGGACGAACTGTTTACCGCCGAGCGCGGTGGCGGCGCCATGCTCAACAATCGGCGCATCAGAGTGGCGCGCCAGGCCGCGCTGCAGGGCGCCTTGCTGGGCACCGGCTTTCCGTTCAGAAGCGAAGAATTTCTGGACGACTATCTGGCGATGTTTCGCTCGTTATGTGCGGTGACTTCGGGTATAAGGCGCCCCGGGTCGGCGGCCCTCGATTTGGCCTATGTCGCTGCCGGCAGGCTCGACGGCTTCTGGGAAATCGGCCTCAAGGAATGGGACATGGCGGCCGGCGTGTTGTTGATCCAGGAAGCGGGTGGCGTCGTCACCGATTTCTCGTTCAACACCAATTATTTAAAGTCGGGCAACATCATCGCCGGCAACCCGAAAATGCATCAACTGATGTACCAGCACATCGAACCCCACGTGACAGCCAAGTTGAAATAACAAACAACGGCTTTGCCCGTCGCGAAGTTGCCAAGCAACGTCGCGATTGATATTCGGCGCTTGCTCCCAAGGGGGAGCCGACAATATCCGGGCCCACGTCGTGCAGCCGCTCCGGCTAACCCGGATATTTCATGAAGGGAATGGAATTTCTGGAAAATCGGGCGAAGAAGATTGGACAAACATCACGAATGCC
>JBNLFT010000227.1:0-4133 GCA_050305675.1 Methylococcaceae bacterium | reverse complement strand
TTGGCATGGGGGTATCCGTCGGACGACAGAGCAGGGCGGCGCGGTCGCGCCGGATAACCCAAAAAACCAAATTGACGGCTTCGTTAAAGCATTCGGTCAGCCTGTCGACCGTCTGAAAAGTGGCTGTCCTGTAAGCTGATACGGTCTCAAGCGCCGTTCGTAAAGCAGAGGTCAACGGGCGGCGCTCGCTTCGTCGCCTCTTTACCTTCGATCGAAACAGAGAAAATCATGATAGTTAGAAATTTAGCGGAAGCGGAGCAAGGAAGCCGGCGAATCGTCTCGCCAGACGGCAATTGGGAAAGCACTCGGTTGTTGTTGAAAG
Organism: Methylococcaceae bacterium; assembly: GCA_050305675.1. Lineage (GTDB taxonomy): Bacteria > Pseudomonadota > Gammaproteobacteria > Methylococcales > Methylomonadaceae > Methylomarinum. Next base: position 3,811 of record JBNLFT010000227.1, on the reverse strand, counting down.
ACGATAACATGGGGTTTTCCTTTCATATCACAACGATATACAAAGGTGCGGATTTCCGCATGCATTATCAAAACCACCTCGAATCGGTGTATTGCATGTCCGGAGAAGGGGAAGTCGAAACGCTGGCCGACGGTAAGAAACATAGGATCGCTCCGGGTACGCTCTACATCCTCGATCAGCATGACGAACATATATTGCGAGCATTCAGCGAGATGAAAATGGCCTGCGTGTTTAACCCGCCGTTGAACGGCAAGGAAGTTCACAATGCCGAAGGGGCTTATGAATTGCAGGCCGAGGAAATCGGCGACTGATCGTGCGCAATTCCTTATTCAGCCGGTTGGCTTGCGATCGCCACTTGGCCGGGTTGGCGCAATACCTGCTCGACGACCGGGTCTATATTCATCAGTCTCGGGCCCACTACAAACCGGGTTTTTGGGGCAAGGAGTTTTATTGGCATTCCGATTTCGAGACCTGGCATGTAGAGCACGGCATGCCGAGAATGAGGGCGCTGAGCGTGTCCGTCGCCTTGACCGACAATTACCCGGACAACGGTCCGCTGCTGCTGGTGCCCGGTTCGCATGAGTCCTATGTGGTGTGCGAAGGGGATGCGCCGCAACAGCATTATCGGACTTCGTTAAAAATGCAGCAATACGGCGTGCCCGGAGACCGCTCGCTGCAGGGCGTGGTTCAGCATGGCGGAATCGTAGCGGCGACGGGCAAGGCCGGCAGCGTGATCCTATTCAATTGCAACGTCATGCACGGTTCGGGCAGCAACATCACTCCGTATCCCCGCTCGAATTTGTTTTTCGTTTACAACGCGATCTCCAACAAGGTCGGGAGACCTTTCGGCACTCAGCCGCCGCGTCCGGAATACCTGTGCAGCAGGAAGTTGGTCGATCCGATCGTTCCGCTATCATATCGTTTTGAAGCCTATGAATGAACAAGAACGCCTGCAACTAAAGCGCCTGATCCGCTCGCGTATCGCCTTGTTGGAAGAGGTGCTGGACGAGACCAAAGTGGTTTCGGACAAGAAACAGCAGCAGGACGACGATGACGCAGCCAATCTGGATCTGACCATTAATTCGGCGGTCGAGTCGCGGGTGGCGGAAAACACCAAGTTGGAATTGTTGGGGCTGAAAAGGAATCTGCAATGGCTCGACGGCGAAGACGCCGGAGTTTGCGAGCAGTGCGGCCGTGAAATTCCTTTCCTCCGTTTGCAGACCGTCCCCGATACGCAATACTGCGTCTTTTGCGCGGATAACGTCAGGAAAGCCAATTAATGAACGATCACAGCGTGGAAAAAATCGGCGGTACGTCGATGAGCGATTACGTTTCGGTGCGGGACAATATTATTATGAAGCCGATGCGCCGACAATCGCTGTACCAACGGATTTTCGTCGTTTCCGCATACGGCGGCATTACCGACCGTCTGTTGGAACATAAGAAAAACGGCCGTCCGGGTGTGTTCGCCCTGTACGCCAACGGTCATAACGATGAAAGCTGGCGCGACGCGTTGTTGATGTTGAAGCGGGAATTGTTTGCGATCAACGCCGCGTTGTTCGACGACCGAGACATCCTAGAGCACGCCAACCGCTTCATCGGGGAGCGGCTGGATAACGCGCATAAATGCCTGGAAGACTTGCAGAGTTTATGTCGGCACGGCCATTTTGCACTGGAGGCCCATCTGGCTACGGTCAGGGAAATGCTTGCCAGTATCGGCGAGGCACATAGTGCCTGGAACACGGTACAGCTGCTGCAACGCGACGGCGTCAGTGCGCGCCTGGTCGATCTGACCGGCTGGAATTGCGGCGAGCATATCTCGTTGGACGCGCGCATTCTATCGGCGTTTCAGGACGTCGATTTGCAAACGCAATTGCCGGTGGTCACCGGCTATGCGCATAGCGAAGAAGGTCTGATGTCCACCTTCGATCGCGGCTACAGCGAAATGACGTTCAGCCGCATCGCGGTGTTGACAAAGGCCAAGGAGACCGTAATTCACAAGGAGTTTCATTTAAGCAGCGCTGATCCCAGACTGGTGGGCGAGGACAACGCCGTGCCGATCGGCCGTACCAATTACGATGTGGCAGACCAATTAGCCAATCTGGGGATGGAAGCGATCCATCCCAAAGCGGCCAAGGGGCTGCGGCGACACGATATCCCGTTGCGGGTCAAAAACACTTTCGAACCTGAGCACGCCGGAACGTTAATCACCGGCCGCTACGTCAGCGACAAGCCGTGCGTCGAAATCATCGCCGGCCGCAAGGGCGTTTATGCTATCGAATTGTTCGATCAGGACATGGCCGGCAATATCGACACCTATGACAGGGAAATTCTGGCGGTGATAAGACGGTTTCATGCGCATATCGTTTCCAAGGATATCAACGCCAATACGATCACCCATTATTTGGCGACCAATTTGAAAACGATCAAACGAATATGCCATGTCCTGGAACAATGTTTTCCCGAGGCCGACATCAATCAACAGAAGGTCGCCATCGCATCGGCCATCGGCAGCGACATGCAGATCCCGGGCATCCTGGCGAAGACCGTCGCCGCGTTGGCCGACAGCAATATCAGCGTGCTGGCGATCCATCAGTCGATGCGCCAGGTCGACATGCAGCTGGTCGTTAGCGAGGACGATTTCGATCTGGCCATAAAAAGTCTGCACCGCGCGTTGGTGGAGGTACATGGCCACGGGCAGGCAATATGCATCGCATCGTAAACTGTCCTTTCCCATGTTTTCCGGGGCTTAAGCGTTTGCTTCGGATCGACCGGCAAGCAAAATTAAACTGAGCGGGCCGCCATGATCTTGAGTTTCGTATTCTTCCTGGGGATTTTCGTCGTCATCGGCATCAGTTCCTTGTTCCAAAGCCGCGGCGACAAGAAGGACTATTACCTTGCCAGCAGCTCCGTGCATCCGGCGTTGGTCGGGTTGTCCGCCGTTGCCACCAACAACAGCGGCTACATGTTCATCGGCGTGATCGGCTATACCTATGCCACCGGCTTGGCCTCGGTCTGGTTGATGGCGGGTTGGATATTGGGGGACTACCTCGGTTCGACCTTCATTCATTCGCGTTTGCACCGCTCGACCCGCCGTTCCGGCGAAGTCAGCTATGCCGGCGTATTGAGCCATTGGCACGGCGAGCGTTACGACCGGCTGCAAAAATTGATCGCGTTGATTTCGTTGGTGTTTCTGATGGCTTATTCCAGCGCCCAGCTGGTTGCCGGCAGCAAGGCCCTGCATGTCTTATTCGGTTGGCCGCAATGGGCCGGCGCGGCGATGGGTACCGTTTTGGTGATCCTGTATTGCTTTGCCGGCGGTATTCGAGCCTCGATGTGGACCGACGCCGCACAGTCCGTCGTCATGATGCTGGCGATGGGATTGTTGCTGGTGGTGGCGGTCGATTCGTTGGGCGGATTCGATGCCGCGGTCAGCCGGATGGACAAGGTTCCGGGGTTCATGGACTGGCTCCCGAAAGACGCGGCGATTCCGGGGCTGGCCGGCGGCGTCGTATTCGTCGTCGGTTGGATGTTCGCCGGCTTGTCGGTGATCGGTCAGCCCCATATCATGGTGCGCTTTATGACTCTGGACGATATCGACAACATGCGCCAGGCCCGGCTCTGGTACTACCTGTGGTTCGTCGTTTTTTACGCCATGGCGACCGGCGTCGGCATGTTGTCCCGCGTCTATTTGGGAGACATGGGCGCGTTCGACACCGAACTGGCGCTGCCGACGATGGCTCAACAATTGCTGCCGCCGGTGCTGGTCGGGCTGATCCTGGCCGGCATTTTCGCCGCGACGATGAGCACC
>JBNLFT010000226.1:0-4151 GCA_050305675.1 Methylococcaceae bacterium | reverse complement strand
TCTGGAAAATCGGGCGAAGAAGGTTGGACAAACATCAGGAATGCCATAGCCAGCTCTGGCTTGAGTGTTTTTGTTCAAGATTCGAAGTCCGATTGTTCAGAAAACCATTCAGGTAAAAACCGTACCCAATAAACATAAGTCATACCAAACCTAAACCATTGACTTTAAATTTTTATTTCAAATAGGAAGGCCGCCTTTGTGAAATATCCGGGTTAAGACTGCCGAAACAGCTCGATAAAGGCATCGTGCGCTAACGGGCGACTGAAATAATACCCCTGGTAATGCTCGCACCCTTTCAAACGCAACACTTCCAACTGCTGCTCGGTCTCGACACCTTCGGCAATCACCCGCAGTTTCAGTTTATTGGCCATGGCGATGATAGTCTCTACGATGGCCTCGTCGTTACTGTCGGTCAGGATGTCTCGGACAAATTCGCGGTCGATCTTCAACTGCTGAAACGGAATACTTTTTAAATAAGACAGCGACGAATAACCAGTACCGAAATCGTCGACCGAGAACGCAACTCCAATCTCGTTCAAGCGCCTGATGACCCCGGCCACCTGCTCTACTTTATCGATGAAAATCCCCTCCGTCACTTCAAGCATCAAGGTTTTCGGGTCGGCGCCGGTCTCCCGCAGGATGTCTTCGACCTTCTCGATAAAGGACTCCTTTCGTAACAACCGGGAACAGATATTAACCGCCAAGTGCTGCAACGCAATTCCGTTACTGTGCCACTGTTTAATCTGTTTACAGGCAGTCTCGATCACCCATAAATCCAAATAGGTAATCAGATCGCTTTGTTCGGCAATGGTCACGAACTCGGCGGGCAGCAGCAGTCCCTTTTGCGGATGGCGCCAGCGGATCAATGCCTCGGCGCTCCGGCAGCGGCCTTCGGCGTTCATCTGCGGTTGAAAAAAAAGCTCGAACTGGTTTTCCTTTAGCGCCGTCCGCAACTGGTTTTCGATTTTGATGCGGTAATCGGCCGCTTTCTGCATTTCCCGGTTAAAAAAACTGATCGCGTTTTTACCGCTGCTCTTGGAGCGGTACATCGCCGTATCCGCTTGTTGTATCAATTCGGTGGCGGACAGGTTGTGGTCGGGATAAACGCTAATGCCGATACTGGGGGTAAAATGCATCGGCGTCCCGTTCAGAACGTAAGGTTTGTTCAATTCCCGTTGAATCTTCTTGGCGACTACCAGCGCGTGTTCCGACGCATCCTCCGCATTATCGTCATTGGCTTGCAACAATACCACGAACTCGTCGCCGCCTAGCCTCGCCGGCGTGTCCTCGGTGCGCAAATGCCGGGTGATGCGGTCGGCCACCTGGGTCAACAACTCGTCGCCGACCAAATGGCCTGCGGAATCGTTTAACAGCTTGAAATCATCCAGGTCCAAAAAGATGATGGCGCCGAACAAACCATGCCGGACGACGGCGCTCAACTCGTGCTCGATCCGGTCGATCAACAGGCGTCGATTGGGCAGTTTGGTCAACGTATCGTAATAGGCCAGCGTCTGGATTTCGCGCTCTTTTTCCTTTTTCTCGCTGATATTGCTGAATATCGAGACATAGTGCGTGATATTTCCGTCATTGTCCTTGACGGCGGTAATGCTTTCCCAGGTCGGAAAAATTTCACCGTTCTTATTTCGATTCCAGACCTCTCCTTCAAAATGGCCCTTTTGCAACAACCCCCGCCAAAAAACCCGATAAAACTCCTTGTCTTGATAGCCCGAGTTCAGCAGATTGGGATTTCGGCCCAGAACTTCCACCGAACTGTAGCCGGTGATATCGGTAAAGGCCTTGTTGACCCGCAGAATCTTGCCGCCGGCGTCGGTAATCATCACCGCCTGCATGCACTCGAAGGTCGTCGCCGCCAGCAGCAGCTCCACCTCGGTTTGTTTATAGCCGGTAATGTCGTCCCACGAGCCGAATACTTCCTTACAAGTGCGGTCGGCTTCGTAATCCACAATCAACTCGTCTCTGATCCAGCGGTAGCTCCCGCTTTTGGTCCGGAATCGATACTCATGTTTCATTCGGCCGCATTCCATCAATTGCCGCATGTTTTCCAATACGTACTCGACGTCGTCCGGGTGAATCTGGTCTATCCACAATGTTTCGCTACGGTACCAGTCGTCCGGTGAGAAACCGGTAACCTCCAATATTTTCTCGGAAATGAAATCAACCCTGAAAGGGGATTCGGGATTAGCGGTCGGCTTCAAGATATATACGACCGACGGACTGAGATTGATGACGTTCTGCAGATGTTTCTTGCTGTCTTGCAACTCTCGAGTGCGTTCTTCAACCTGTCGGTCCAACGACTCGTTCAATGCTTTCAGTTCCTGATTCACCAGTTGCAACTGCAGCGGGCGGGGTATTTTCAACGCGATCGGAATAAACGGCCACAGTAGGGCCGCGGTAATCAAGGAGACGATGGCGGTTAGGGCTTTGAGCAACGCGGCCAAACCGTAATAAGGATGCCAAACGTTGATTGCCGCCAACAAATGGGTCGCGCCGCAGGCGAAAATAAACAACGAGAAAAGCACGCATAGCCACTTTTTTTCCAGATCTTTACGCTTGTAAACGAAGTAGCCTAATGCTGCCGGGATGGAAAAGTAAGCGACGAAAATCAACAGGTCGGAAATCACCGTCAACCAGAGGACTAACGGCTGCCAGTGAAAACAGTAGCCGTGCGGCAGGTATCCCTCGGCATTGGTCAGCAAGCTAATAGCATCCTCAATCATTTGAAGTGTGTTCATGATGGCTATGTATTAAATTTAGCAACGACCCTTAGGTTTGTACATAGCCGATTCGATGAAGCCGGCGAATGTTTGGCATTCCGCCGGTTCCCGGATGTCGTGGACGGTCAACCGAAACCGGCCTCGGAAACGAACGCGAGCTTTTTCGTTACGCGCTTCGCACCCGGACCCTTCAAACGAAATACGGTGTCGGTATTCGGTTCTTTACTTGGATGTAGGCTGCGACTGGCGACGGCGAATATCTTGGGTTACATTTTCGTATTGGCGGCGATGATATCTCCGATCAATTCCTCCGCCCCATCGAGTTCGTGTTGGTACACGTCGGTGCGATAAATTTCGGCGTCGAGTTCGACTTGAGAATCCACTGCGGCTCGCCCGGTTGCGGCAATGTTGATGCGGGTGAAAGTGGACAGGCCGGGCACCAGCGGATGTCGCCGCAGTTCGTCGCGGTCGAGGGCGATGCGTACCGGCAAGCGTTCGGCGATATGGATGAAATTACCGCTGGCGTTATCGGTCGGCAGCAAGGCGAAGACGCTGCCGGTACCGGGATTGATGCCCTCCACCACGCCGTGGTAAATGCGCTCTCCTCCGTAAGCGTCGACCTTAATCTCGGCCGGCTGCCCGGGCCTGACCCGGGCGATCTTGCTTTCCAATAGGTTCGCTTCCACCCACAATTTCTGCAGCGGCACGATCACCAACAACGGCGTTCCGGCACCGACACGGTCACCGACCTGGAGCCGACGCTTGGCGACGAAACCATCGACCGGCGCGACGACCCGGCGCCGCCGGTATTCCAGAAAGGCCCGGCGCAGCCGGCTTTTGGCTTTTTCGACGGCCGGATGGGTGTCTACCGCGACGCCCGATACCCGCGCATCCACACCGGCCTGTTCGGCGCGGATCGCGGCGATTTCGGCCTGCAACTGGCGAATTCGATCTTGTGCATTCTCTACCTTTTGCTCGGAAACGGCGCCTTCCTTCGCGGCCGCCTGAAACCTGCGCAAGTCGTGGCGAACCCGTTCCAGAGCCGCCCGGCGAGCGCCGATGCGCTGCGCCAGCGTTTCCCGGCTGGCCTTCAGGGCGACGATATCGCGCACGACGACACCGAGTTCGGCCTTGGCTCTTTGCAGCTCAATTTGCGCTCGAGTGCCGTCGAGCCTAGCCAATATCTGTCCCCGCCTGACACGTTGGGTATGTTCGGCCAAGATCTCGACAACGGTGCCGTCGGTTTGCGCCATGACCGTAATGATATGGCCGCCGACAAAGGCGTCGTCGGTGCTTACCCAGTTCCGGTTCCGATTCCACCAAAAACCGACAGAAGCCAGACCGCAAATCATTATGAGCACAGTCACCGCCAGCAGACGGCGGTTACGCTGGCGCATGATTTCCTTGGGCCTAATC
>JBNLFT010000225.1:0-4189 GCA_050305675.1 Methylococcaceae bacterium | reverse complement strand
GGTCCTCGCGATTCCAATAACCGACCGTTCGGCGGTTCCAGCAAAATCGTCGGCAAGGCCGAGTTGTTTTTTCCGGTGCCCTTTGTCGAGGAAAGCAAGTCTATTCGACTGGGTTCGTTCTTCGATGCCGGTACCGTCAGCGACGGCTTCAAGATCAACAATATGCGTTATTCGGTCGGCGTGTCCGGCGAGTGGTTGTCGCCGTTCGGCGCGTTGGCGGTCAGTTTCGCCCTGCCGCTTAACGCCGGTGACAACGACGATACGCAGGCGTTTCAGTTTTCCTTCGGCTCCGGATTTTAGTTTAGTTTGACCGTGTTTTACCCTATAATCAGCAGAATATATGGGGAGCTTGGCTGTGCCGGCTGTTCCATGTCGGTCCCCGACAGGCGGGAAGAATACCGGTGGACGACAGTCGGAAAATCCGGGGATCGACCATAGCCTGGTCGCTGAGCGCGCCGCTTATTCACTAATAAGGCGGCTTGATGTTACGGTCTAGTCACCTTTTCTTGTTTTGTTCGGCGCTTTCTACTGACGGTGCCGAACAAACTATATAAACCTAACTGGAGACGGTTTTAATGATGAAAAATAAAATTGCTTTGTTCATGGCGCTGATGTTTTCCGCGAATCTGTGCTTCGCCGAATTGAAAATCGGTTTCGTAAATGTCGCCAAGGTATTAGAGAAGGCGCCGCAAGCGGCCAAGGCAAAAGAGCGGTTGGAGAAGGAATTTTCGCCGCGGGACAAACATCTGGTTGCGCAGCAAAAAGAAATCCAAACCTTGGAAGAAAAATTGGCGCGTGATGCGTCGGTGATGGGGGAGTCCGAGCGCCGCAAACTGGAAAGGGACATTATAGGCAAGAAAAGGGAGGCCAAACGATTGCAACAGGAATTCAGCGAGGATTTCAATCTGCGTAGAAACGAGGAGCTGGGCAAGCTGCAGCGCCGAATCGTCGAGGCGATCAGGGCATTGGCCAAGGACGAAGGTTTCGATCTGTTGCTGACCGACGGCGTTATCTACGCAAACGAAAAGATCGACGTCACCGAGCAGGTACAAGAAAAACTGGCGAATCTGTCGGATTAAGAGGGGTTAGCCCGAAATGACTGCAGATATGGCCGGACAACTAGACATACTGGAAATTCAGGAATTTTTGCCGCACCGATATCCGTTCCTGTTGGTCGATAAAGTTCTCGAGTGCGAGCCCGGGGTCCGTTTGTTGGCGGTGAAAAACGTAACTTACAATGAGCCTTTTTTTCAAGGTCATTTTCCGCATTTGCCCATATTTCCCGGGGTGTTGATTATGGAGGCCCTCGCTCAAGCGACCGGTCTGCTGGCTTCGCAAACCGATGAAACGCTCGGCAAGGGCATGACTTACTACCTGGCAGGGATCGATAAGGCGCGTTTCAAACGGCCCGTCGGTCCGGGTGACCGTTTGATGCTGGAAGTGAATTACGTCAGAAGTAAACGCAACATTTGGACCTTCGATTGCTGTGCCGAGGTGGAAGGTGAATTGGCGGCCAGTGCTCAAATCATGTGTGCGGCGGCGGTGGACGAGTGATAGATCCGAAAGCAGTCGTCGATATCAATGCCGAAATCGCCGATGACGTCAAAATAGGTCCGTTCAGCGTTATTGGGCCGGATGTGCAAATCGATTCGGGAACCGTGATTGGTCCGCATGTCGTGATCAAGGGGCCGACCGCCATCGGAAAGGACAACCACGTCTACCAGTTCGCCTCGATCGGCGAGGACCCGCAGGACAAAAAATACGCAGACGAAATCACCCGGCTGGAAATCGGCGACCGGAACACGATCCGGGAATTTTGCACCATCCACCGAGGGACTCAACAAGACCAAGGTTTGACCCTGATCGGCAGCGATAACCTGTTCATGGCCTATACCCATGTCGCGCATGATTGCGTGATCGGCGATCATGTCATCATGGCCAACGGCGCCTCGATCGCGGGCCATGTGCATATGGGGGATCATGCGATCCTGGGCGGATTTACGCTGGTGCACCAGTTTACCCAGATCGGCGAATACAGCTTTTCGGCGATGGGTAGCGCGATCACCCAGGATATTCCACCCTACGTCATGGTGGGCGGGCGGCCGACCCGCCCGCACGGGATCAACTCGGTAGGAATGGAGCGCAACGGAATTTCGCCCGAAGTGATCCGGCAGATCCGCAAGGCCTACAAAATACTCTACAAAATGAATCTTCGACTCGAAGATGCGATTGAGGAGATCGAGGATCTGGCCGGCGAAAGCAACGAATTGTCCAACATGGTCAGTTTTTTACGCAACGTGACCCGGGGCATACTGCGCTGACCCCGTGATTGCCGGAATCGATGAAGTCGGGAGGGGCTGTATCGTGGGTCCCGTGGTCGCGGCCGCCGTGGTACTGGATCCGGACAAACCGATCATCGGCTTGACCGACTCGAAAAAGTTGACGGCGAAAAAGCGCGCGCTGTTGAGCCAGGCGATCAAGGAGTCTGCCCTGGCCTGGGCGGTGGCGCGGGCCGAAGCCAGCGAAATCGACCGGCTGAACATTTTGCAGGCATCGTTGTTGGCGATGAAAAGGGCTTTTGCCGGGATTCCGCTGACGGTGTCCAGGGTATTGGTCGACGGCAAGTTTTATCCCGACATTCCGTGCCCGGGCGAAGCTGTTGTCGGTGGCGATCTTTCGGTCCCCGAAATCTCGGCCGCATCCATTCTAGCCAAGGTGGCAAGAGACGACGAAATGACTCTGTTCGATCGGCTCTATCCGGGTTACGGTTTTGTCGGTCACAAAGGCTATCCGACCCAATTGCATGTTCAAACATTGCGGCAGCTCGGCATTACGCCGCAACACCGTAAGTCTTTCGCCCCGGTTAAAAGACTGCTGGCCGATTGACTTCTTCCTGCGCAGTGATCGATGAATCCTTCATTCATACATTTACGCATCCACTCCGAATTTTCGTTGGTCGACGGAATCGTCAGAATCAAACCGCTGGTGCAACGGCTCGCGCAGTTCGCCATGCCTGCAGCGGCACTGACCGAGCACTCCAACCTGTTTTCGCTGGTCAAGTTTTATCGCGCGACCCAAGGTCAAGGCATCAAGGGAATCGTCGGTGCCGATATCAATCTTTATAACGAAGAAGAGCCGTCCTCCCCATACCGGATGACGTTGCTGGCACGTAACCAAAATGGTTATGTGGTATTGACCGAGTTGATTTCCCGCGCTTATCAGGAAGGACAGCACTTGGGCGTCCCGATGTTGCGCCGCGAATGGATAGCAAATAATCATTCCGGCTTGATCGCCCTATCGGGGGCCATGGAAGGGGATATCGGACAGGCCTTGCTGGCCGAAAACCGGGAGGCGGCGCATCGGCTGGCAAACTATTGGTCGGGCCTTTTCCCCGAAGGTTTTTATCTGGAGCTTCAGCGGGTCGGAAAAAACGGCGAGGAACGTTATTTACAGGCGGCCGTCGAGTTGGCGTTGGCGCAAGGGTTGCCCGTTGTAGCCACCAACGACGTGCGGTTTTTGGAGCGGGAGGAGTTCGACGCCCACGAGGTTCGAGTCTGTATCCACCAGGGTCGGGTGCTAGACGACAGCCGGCGTCCGCGCAACTACACCGAACAACAATATTTGCGCAGTGCCGAGGAAATGCAGGAGTTGTTCGCCGATATACCCGAGGCGCTGGAGAATACGGTGGAGATCGCCAAGCGCTGCACCGTCGAGCTGCGCTTGGGCAAGAACTTTCTACCCGACTTTCCGGTGCCGCAGGGCATGACGCTGGACGACTATTTCAAGTCCGCCTCCAGGCAGGGGCTGGAAGAGCGCCTGCGACAACATCCTCCGGTCGGTCAGGGGACGCCGGAAGAAAATCGTAAAGTCTACGCGGATCGCCTGGATATCGAGCTGGATGTGATCGTCCAGATGGGTTTTCCCGGCTACTTCATGATTGTCGCCGATTTCATTCAATGGGCCAAGAAGAATAATATTCCGGTCGGCCCCGGACGCGGCTCCGGGGCCGGTTCGCTAGTCGCCTATGCGTTGAAGATTACCGATCTCGATCCGATCGAGTTCGACTTGTTGTTCGAACGGTTTTTAAATCCGGAACGGGTATCGATGCCCGATTTCGATATCGATTTTTGTATGGAGCGGCGCGACGAGGTGATCGATTACGTGGCCAGACATTACTGCCGCGATCACG
>JBNLFT010000224.1:0-4223 GCA_050305675.1 Methylococcaceae bacterium | reverse complement strand
TCGGGCAGTTCCCATAAGCGGCCGATTCCGTCCCGATACTCGCCGGTTTTTATCGCCGCCTCCGAATCCAGCGCATAAGCGCCCGCTGCGGCGTGCGTATCCAGATAAAATAAGGGTTTATCCTTCCGGGTCAGATACTGTAGTGCACGCACCAAAATCACATGCTTCAGTACGTCGGCAAAGTTTCCGGCATGAAAGCCGTGTTGATAACTTAACACATCAATCCTTAAACAGTCGGGAAGGGTGGCTTTTCGAGGTTATTTCCTCGGTAATACGACGCTAACAAATACGCAATAACATTCATCGTTTAACGTGCAAACAGATACCGGGTAACACGGGAAGATTATGCGATGACCCTGTCCGCGAGAACAGCGGGGCGTTAGTCATCAACTGGCGTCGCGCGGAAAATGGTGGACGGAAAGATACTGATAATTCGTCTAAAAGTCGCCGACCGGAAAACGCAACCACGCGATTGTTACCGAGGTTAGCTTTTTCAAGCGGGACGGCAAGGCTGGAGACGGTGGTCGAGCGAAAGAAAGGAGCAAAACAGTATCTCCCGCCTGCGCCGTCTCGTGCTTTCGTCCTTGAACCAGAGGTTCAAGTGGAAACTGGACCAGCACATCAGGCTTCCCGCACGGGCGGGCATGCTCACCAATACTGGCGTATGTTTCCGGGGCAATAGTAGGTTCAGGAAACACCCAGCACTACTCGAACGCCGCAGGAGATACCGAAGCTGTATTTTAACCCTATTTAAGCGTTTTCTAAAACGTTTTCTATTTTATGCCGCAGTTTGCTGAGTTTCGCGATAAGGGTTTGCGAGGGGCTTTGGGTCATGCTTTTTGCCTGGCGCAGTTCGTGGGACATGTTCAATGCCGCCATGACCGCGATGCGGTCCGGGCTCGTCACCTTGCCGCTGTCACGGATGGCTCGCATTTGCTTGTCGAGATCGTGGGCCGAGCGGAGCAACGCTTCTCGCTCGTCTTCCTCGCAGACTATTTTATATTCCTTACCGAGTATGGTTACCACGACCGGCTGTGGCCGCTTATTCATGACCCGTGCTCCATTGCTTTAAGGCGGCTAATCATTGCTTCCACTCGGGTTCTTGCCAGTGTCGTTTTTTCCAAGAGTTTGGCTTTTTCCTTAACCAAGGCTTCCTGCTTGACCTTTAACGAACTGTTTTCATTCTTCAGCAGATCGAACTGGGCGATCAACGCATCCAGTTTCGCTTCGAGTTCTTGCAATTCAGTTGAAGGGTCTTGTTCTGCAGTGGACATGAAAATTGTGGCTGACTGATTTGTGGAAGGCGATCGTTGCCTACGTGAAAAACGCAACATAAAAAAACAAACTTACTGCCGATCAATGTTAGCATAAGCGATATTTTTTTTTTAGCTGGGATAAAGAATATTTTGCAATTATGTCTTATCAGACAATAACCACCATTCTTGCTGGTCACCTCGTCGATTCTTGCGCCGCGGAGGCGCATGGTATCGCGGCCGGTATGCTGTGTATCGACCGGCGGGTGGCCACCGATGCGTGGCTGACGGAATTGTTTCCGGAAGACGCTACATTGGAAGACGAAGAAACAAATACGTTGACGGCGTTGTTCGAACAGACCCGGGATTTACTGTACCCGGAAACCGAGCAGTTCGCTTTCGACTTGCTGTTGCCGAGCGAGGATGAAGCGTTGCCGGTGCGGGTTGAGGCATTACGCAATTGGTGCCAAGGCTATTTGTTCGGCGTTGGCTATGCCAAATCGACCTCGGTGTGGCCGGGTGAATGCGGCGAAATCATGCGCGACATCGTCGAGTTTACCAAACTGGATCCCGACGCCGAGGGCGAGGAGGATGAAGCCGCCTTCACCGAGCTCCACGAATATATACGTACCGCCGTGTTGCTGATCAGAGATCAGATGGCCGAGGACGATGAGCATCAAACACGTCATTAACAGGGAGCGCACAGAAAAACGATGAAGCAAATCGAGTTCAAGAAACGCCGTAAACAGCTGATGCAGCAGGTCGGCAAAGGAAACATTGCATTGATTGCCAGCGCTTCCAGTCGTACCCGCAACCGCGACGTGGAATATCCGTTTCGACAGGACAGCGACTTTTATTACCTGACCGGTTTCAACGAGGCAGAATCGCTGGCCGTTTTCATACCCGGCCGCGAGCAGGGAGAATATATACTGTTTTGCCGCGAATTCGACGAGCAGAAGGCGCTTTGGGAAGGCGCCCATGCCGGATTGGAGGGTGCGACCAAGCATTACGAGGCGGACGATTCGTTTCCGATCGACGATCTGGACGACATCCTGCCGGGTATGCTGGAAAACAAGAACAAAGTGTTTTATCCGATGGGCCGGGACAGTGATTTAGACCATCGCTTGCTGGAATGGATCAACAACATCCGCAAGCAGTCGCGTAACGGGGTCGTTGCGCCGGGCGAATTGGTATCGTTGGAACATGTTTTGCACGAAATGCGCCTGTTTAAGAGTCCGGCCGAACTGAAACTGATGCGGCGTGCGGCCGAGGTGTCGGCAAAGGCCCATGTCCGGGCCATGCAGGCATGCAAGGCGGGCATGTTTGAATATCAGGTGGAAGCCGAAATCGTCCACGAGTTCATGCGCGAAGGGTTGCGCGCGGTCGCCTATCCCTCGATCGTCGCCGGCGGCGACAACGCCTGCGTGCTGCACTACACCGAAAACAAGGACAAACTGAATAAAGGCGACTTGCTGCTGATCGACGCCGGCGTCGAGTGCGACCATTACGCGTCCGACATCACCCGGACCTTTCCGGTATCCGGTGTTTTCAGCGAGCCGCAGAGGCAACTCTATCAATTGGTGCTGGACGCCCAATACGCCGCGATCGAACAGGTAAGTCCCGGCCTGCCGTGGAACAAGGCGCATGAGGCCTCGGTGGAAGTGCTGACCAAGGGACTGGTCAAATTGGGATTGTTAAAAGGCCGCGTTTCCAAGTTGATCAAGGACGAAAAATACAAGCAGTTTTACATGCACCGCATCGGCCACTGGCTGGGCATGGATGTGCACGACGTCGGCGATTACAAGTTCAACGATCAGTGGCGCCTGCTGGAGCCGGGCATGGTGTTGACGATAGAGCCAGGGCTTTACATTCCGGCCGATTGCGACACGGTCGACGAAAAATGGCGCGGCATCGGTATTCGTATCGAGGACGATGTGCTGGTGACCCGGGACGGCCATGAAATATTGACCGGCGGTGTACCGAAAACCATCGAAGACATCGAACGATTAATGCTGGAAAGTCATGCCGTCTGATTACGATATCCTGATCGCCGGCGCCGGCCTGGCGGGTAATTGTCTGGCCCTGGCGTTGCGGGACTCGGGGCTGAAGGTTGCGATCATCGAAGCCTATAGCCGCGAGCAATTGCACGCGTCACCGGCCGGCGACAGGGCATTGGCATTGGCGGCGGGAACCGTCCACATGCTGCGGACCCTGGATATTTGGCAAGGGGTTGCCGACCGCGCGACCGCCATCACTAAAATACACATTTCCGATCGCGGGCATTTTGGCAAGACCCGGCTGTCTGCGCGGCAGCAGGGGGTTGACGCACTGGGTTATGTTATTTGCGCCCGCGACATCGAAGATCATACGGCGGCGTTGGTCGAGCGAGCCGGGATCGAGCAAATCCGGCCGGCCCGCGTCGTCGGTCTGGTTTCCGGCGGGCGGACGGTCCATGTCAGCTTGAAGCGGGACGGGCAATCGCTAAACCTGACGGCGGCGTTGCTGGTCGGCGCCGACGGCGGCAATTCCTCGGTGCGCAAATTGCTCGATATTTCTCAGCATGTTACCGACTACGGACAAACCGCCTTGGTCACGACGGTCAGGTCGACGCTACCGCATCACAATACGGCGTTCGAACGCTTTACCGCATCCGGTCCGCTGGCTTTATTGCCGCAACGGGACAATCTATCGGCGGTGGTCTGGACGCGCGCGCACGAAGAGGCCGAAGCCCTGATGGCGGGAGGAGAAACCGAATTCGTCGAGCGATTGCAAGATTGCTTCGGGTATCGGCTCGGAGAATTGAGCCTGGCCGCCCCGCGACGGGCGTTCCCGCTGAGTCTGATTCGGGCCGAGACGATGGTTTCCGGGAGAACCGTTATCATCGGCAATGCCGTGCATCAGTTGCATCCGGTCGCCGGGCAGGGCTTCAATCTGGGGCTGCGCGACGTCGTGCAGCTGGCGGAAATGTTG
>JBNLFT010000223.1:0-4245 GCA_050305675.1 Methylococcaceae bacterium | reverse complement strand
AACAGGCGCCGGTCGACAAACAGGTCAGCGGTTCCGAGTTCCAGTACCAGTACAGCGCGGTGTCGCCGTAGAAGGTTGCCAGGCCTTCTTCGAAGGCGGCGCTGGCATATTCCGCCGAGGTCATATTCCAACCGCTGCTGCCGTCGCGGCTGTAGTCCACGAACACCCGGCGCGGATTGCTGACGTAGGAGGCGATATGCCCCATCTCGTGCATTACCCGGCCTTGCGGCATGTACGCGGAGTTCGCCGAATCGATGATGATCCGCTTGTCGCCGCCATTGGCGCAGCTCGTGGGGCAGGCCGATGCGTCGTAGGCGCGAATTTGCACGTTGGTGAAATTGGCGCGCATCCGATTGGAGTAGTTAAGCGCATCGGTCCACATTCTTACCGCGCCGTCGTATAGGTTGGCGAGCGAATTGGGGGAGCTGCTGTTTCCCCATACCAGACTTCCGAAGCTGGTGGTGGTCGCGTTAACCAGCGTCTTCGGATAGGTCCAGAAAACCCAGGTACCGCCGCTGGAGGTTTTTATCGCGAAGCGGCCGTCCTTGTGTTCGCCGTGCCAAGTGACTTTGCCGGATATGTTTCCGGTGCCGGGCGAGTACCAATAGATCGTGTAATAGCCGGAGGAATCGGCGACGCCCTGGCCGATCACCGCGTCGTCGGAGGCCCGTCTGACGTATACCTTGACGTCTCTGACCGGCATGTTGACGTGGTATTGCGATTTCGGGTAGCGGGCGCCGCTACAATCCCGGCCGTCGTCGTTGCAGTAGTTGCCTTGGTTGTTGTAAAAAAGCAAGCGCCCGGAGACCCAGCCGTAGGAGGCCGATGCCAAGCCGGGCGCCAATAAGGCTATGACAACAAACAAACGGTATGCAATGGTTCGGTATTTTGACGTTTTCATCGTTTTCTCCTGTTTAGGCGTACTTTGCGAGTTATTCGGGAGCGGCGCCGTTGGACAGCGACAACTCCAACCATTCTTCGTTGGTCAACAGATAGATCGAGTCGGAGAGTACGGCGAAATTAAGTTCGATACCGCTGTCGGCAAATTCTCCTTGTGACATTCCTAAGGCGGTGATCTGGAGAGTGTACATACCCTCGCCGAGATAGTCGGGAACGCCGAACGAAAAAGTCGAGGTGGTGCCATGCGCCAATTTGACGACCGGGGAGGTCGGCTCGCTCAACAGCTCGTTTCCCTCTTCATCGGTCAACAGCGTCGAATAGCTGATCGAGGCCGTTTTAGGAAAGTTGTTGGCGATCGAAAAGCGGATTTTGTCGGATCTTGGAAATACGCTGCGATCATCCCCCTGAACGATTATATGTGTGGGATGTTCGCCGCCGATGGTGGTGTTCTCGGGGTATTGTCCGGCGAATTCGGCGTTGGGAAACGGTTTGAATTTGCCGAAGAACGGCGAGTTCGTCGCGGCGATGGTGCCGGCGAAACCGACCGCGATTGCCAGCGAGAGCGTCGTGAATTGATTTCTGGTAACGCTGATCATAGTGATCTCCTCTAAACAAAATTAACGGTTGCCGCTTCCGTGTCGGTGTCGTACCCGGGAGCGATGGAATTCGTCTTCCAATCGAGCTTGTTCGAAAAATCGGTCAATTGTCGATTGAATTCCGTGAGAGAAGGATAATCATCGGGGCTGTCGGAATGGAGTCATTTTTCCATCGATCTATCGTGATTTTTTCACAGTTGCATGGCACGCATGGCCGTTACCCACTGCTTTCCCGAGATTGAAAAGACCGGCCGATTTAAAGACAGTAAAATTTCCGTCTGCAGGTTTGTTTGCACGTATGCTGATTAGGCGGCCACGCCGATGCGTTTTCGTATAGAATTTCAGTCGGGTCGTTGCCGCTTAAGGAAGCAGAGGCCGTAGGAGCGAGGGGATGAAATAACCTCCGACGACTCCTAAGCGCTTGAAGTTAAGTCTTAGCTCATGCCAACCTATAGGGGAGGGGACGAAAACCGGCGGCTTACCTGTTCCTGTTCCGAAAACAGAAATCTCAATCGAATGATCAATTCAATCGCCATCGGCAATTATCGTTCTTTACTTCACTTGGTGATTCCGCTGGCGAATCTCAATGTCATAACCGGGCCGAACGCGAGCGGGAAGTCGAATCTGTACAAGGCTCTAAGATTGCTGGCGGAGACCGCGCAAGGCGGCGTGGTAAATGCGCTGGCCAGGGAAGGCGGGTTGGAATCGACGTTTTGGGCCGGTCCCGAACGCTTGTCCAGGCGAATGAAAAGCGGGGACGTGCCGGTTCAAGGCGGGCCCAAACAAGCGAGAACGCGGCTCAGATTAGGGTTTGCCACCGATGAATTCAGCTATGCCATTTCATTGGGATTGCCCACGCCGTCCCGGTCGGCCTTCTCGCTGGACCCGGAAATCAAGCGGGAATGCATTTGGGTGGGCAACGTGTTTCGTCCCGCCAGTCTGTTGGCCGACCGCGAGGGCAGCCTGATCAAGGTCCGTTCGGAGCGGAAGTGGGAGATTGTTTCTCAACACGCTTCGAGCTGCGATAGTCTGTTCGGGTTAATCGCCGATCCGGTAACAACGCCCGAAGTCGTCGTGTTAAGGGATAATATCCGGAGTTGGCGGTTTTACGACCATTTTCGAACCGATTTCGATGCACCCGCCAGGCAGCCGCAGCTGGGCACCCGAACTCCCGTACTGCATCACGACGGCCGCGACCTGGCGGCGGCATTGCAGACCATCAGGGAGATAGGCGACACGCAAGCACTGGACGAGACCGTTGCCGACGCGTTTCCCGGCGCCCGGCTGGAGATTGCGGTCGCTGCCGATGGCAGGTTTTCGGTGCAATTTCATCAATACGGTTTGTTGCGCCCCTTGTCCGGTAGCGAGCTGTCGGACGGTACGTTGCGTTATTTGCTTTGGGTTGCCGCCTTGTTGACGCCGAGGCCGCCGCCGTTGATGGTACTGAACGAGCCGGAAACCAGTTTACATCCCGATTTGCTGCCGGCATTGGCCAGATTGATCATCAAGGCTTCACAGCAAACTCAAGTCTGGGTGGTGTCCCACGCCTCGCGATTGATTGCGGCGTTGGAGGGAGCGACGGATTGTAATTCACTGGCGTTGGAAAAAGAATTGGGTCAGACCCAGGTTGTCGACCAGGGATTGTTGGACGAACCCGCCTGGGTTTGGCCGGATAAGGGCAAATAGTGTTCTTTTCTACCTGCCGAAAGAAAAAAACCGGCGCGGCGTTAGCTGGGGGAAACGAAAAAGCGAACGCCGGTAATGACGAAGCGGTGGTCCATGTTGGGCTTCGGGAATTAGAGGGTGAAGCAGAATCGCCGCGAATCTCCGGTCAATAACAGATTCCCCAGTTACTGTCTCCAAACCATAACCAATTGAAGCAACTGTCGTATTGTTCTTGCGACAAAACCGGTTCGGCGACGATCCAACTGGTGCCGTTATGTAGTCCGCAAGCCGAGCCCGAATTGACGACATCGCTCGAGTTAAACGTGTTGTCATTCGGATCAAACGACACGATCAGCGAATAACCCGGATGAAGTTCGGTATAAGAAATGCCCGTCGTCGTGGTTTTCGATCCGGTAATGGATTCGGGGCAAAGAAAGATATCGGCATACGGCGTCAGTCCCGCGTTTTTCCATCCGGTCAGACAAGGACAATCGGGGGATATCGGGCCGGGCGGAGGAGAGGCGGGGGGCGTTTGAACGTTAAACCCGCTGTAAAACAATACGGCGGGGCCGCCGTTGACGCTGAAAACATTCATGCCGATGAAAATAACATCGACTAATTCCGCACTATTCAATATGGCCGTCGAATCGGTCGAGTCGGTACCCAGACTTATCGGCGTACCGTTGACGCTGACGTTGATACCGTTTAACCCGCTACCAACCAGACGGATCTGATTCGCCTCCTGATCCGTTTGCACGGAATTTACCAGTGGGGCCGCAAACAGGGGTTGGGTGCTTGCCGCCGTCAGTAATAAGGCACAACAAAATAGCCTTGACCAATGGAGCCGGTTTTGGCGTGTAAAAGATGTATTCATGCTCATCCATTTTCTCCGATTCATTTTTCAAGCGAGAAGCTGGTTGTCGGTTGAAACCGAGTGTTATTGCTTCCTGCTAACCAAGCAAGCCAAGGACTGACATTACGGGGCGTTGCAATAGGTCGATTGCATCAACGCGACGCAGGCGTCGTGCTCGCTTTTGCCTATCGGGTTTTGCTGTATGATCGTTGGCTGTAGCGTGGTGGGGTC
>JBNLFT010000222.1:0-4262 GCA_050305675.1 Methylococcaceae bacterium | reverse complement strand
TTTACCGCATACGGCGGCTCAGATTCGCGTAGGATCGAACAGCATTTCGGGTTTGCCGGTCAGGTATCCTTGGATGTAGTCGATCCCGATGTCCCTGAGTTTTTGCAATTGTAACGGTTGTTCGACAAATTCGGCGACCGAATGTTTACCGTGGAGCTTGGCGGCGGTATCGATAAACCGGACTACTTGTTCGGAATAAGGTTGGCTTAACAGGGTTTGTATGAAGGAGCCGTCGATTTTCAAATAATCCACGTCGTACTTCGGCAAATTGGCCAGATTGCTGGAACCGATGCCGATGTCGTCCAACGACAAATGGCAGCCCAGTTCGTTCTTCAATCTGAACATCAACAAAGATGCTTGCGAGTAATCCAGATCGGCGACGTTTTCGGTGATTTCGAAACACAGTTGCCGGGGATCGATGCCGTAATAACGGATGCACTGTTCGACCCGATCGAAGAAGCGGGGATAGCGCACCGTCGCGCCCGAGATATTGAGCGAGTAAACGGTATTCGAATCCACGGTTTTAAGGAAACGGCAGCACTGTTCCAGCACGTACAGGTCGACCTCCCGACTGACGTTGAACAAGGCGGCGGTGTACAAATAGTCGCCGGGGGGAAGGATGCAGCCGTCGGCGGCCTTGTAGCGGAGCAGGATTTCCGCTTTCGGAGTCGAGTTCGTTCGCGATATCGGAACGATGGGCTGGGCGTAAAATACGAAGGATTTTTTCAGCAGGCCTTCCCGCAATACCGGCAACAATCTCAGGCTAGCCATGTAACGGTGCAATTTGCCGTCGTCGGGCATCAGCAATTTCACGATGCTATTGCCCATTTTTCTGGCTTGGTACAAGGCCTCGTCTGCCGCCGAAAACGCTAATTCGATATCGCTGTACTCGGGAGTCAACGGGGTCAGCCCGGTCATCACTTTCGGATAGAAGGTTTTATCGGCGATGCCGACTTCCAGCCGGTCCATCTTGTCGGCCAGCGTTTCGAAAATACTCTGGGCTTCCCTCGCCTCGTGGTTTAACACGAAGGCAAACTGATTGCGTTGTATTTTGGCGGCAATTTCGCACTCGTAGTCCTGTAAATAAGCAAGGATTGTGCGCTCGACCGTCGTAATCAAGTGATCTTCGGCGTCGCTCCCTTGAATCAGTCTTGCGACTTGAACGGCATTGTTAATCTCGACGAAAGCCAATACCCGTATTCGGGTTCGATCCCCCGCGCATCGTTTCAGATTGGCTATGAAATTTTCGTATGAAAGCGTGAGTTGCGAGTGGCTTGGCAGCGCCATCGTCCTTCCTGATAGGGTTTAGGTTATGGCGGAATTATAGACCATTCCTCACTTGCGATTTGAATTCGCTTTCACGCTGTCGTTTAACGGATGAAAACCGGATGCCGGCCACAGTGGCGGCGCGGTTCAGTGGTCGGATTCGGCGGCCTTGTGTAACGCGTTTTTGATGCGTTCCCGGGACTGCAGGGAAAGTTTGACCGTCTTCGGCAATACCTTGTTGGCCAGTTCCATTTTTCGCAACATCGTGCGCATTTTTTTCAGCTCCCGAAAATAGCGGTTGCACAATCCGCAAAACGTCAGATGTAGCGAAAACCCCATCCGTTCCCGCCAGGTCAGCTTGGCGTCTACGGCTTTCGAAGCCAAACGGCTTGCTTCTTTACAGGTCAACATGGCTATCGCCCCTTTTGATTAAACCAGTTTAAATCGAGGCAGTGGCGTAACTGTACGCGCATTCTCGACATCATTACCCAAAAGTTGTTCAGCGTCGATATCGACAGCGTCTCGCAGATTTCCTCGCTCTGCATGCCGTCGATCTCGCGCAGGACGAACAATTGCGTCAGCCTCGGCGGCAAGCGCTCGATACAATCCTGAAATATCCGCAGGAACTGTTCCTGCTCCAACGACTTGTCGGGATCGGACCAGACCGCCAGATCTATCCGCCAGTGGCCTTGCGCATCGAAAAAGTCGTCCTCGTCGTTGGCCGATCCGTCGTCGTATTCCCGGGAATTTTCGCGGGCCGCTTTCCGAAAATGATCGATGATCTTGTGTTTCAAGATACCGATCAGCCAAGTTTGCTCGGAAGCCTGGCCGGCGAAACCGGTCCTCGCCTTTAACGCGGCCAGCAGCGTCTCCTGCACCAGGTCTTCTGCAACGTCGGGATCGCGGACTCTGGCAAAGCCGAACCGGTAAAGTACATCGCCGTACCTGTCCAACCATTGTTCCGGCGTCGAAGCTTCGTGCGTCATAAAAATAGCCTGTCGTTATTGGTGTTATAGGGGCTATTGTAACCGAGTTGCTAAGCGCTTGATCGGGGAACGCGAAAAAGATTAGCCGTTGACGTCCCAGTCGTAGGGAAGATCGGCGTCGATATCCAGCGTCGGCAGGGTGGGCCGGTAGCGCCTGACGAACCGCGCCACGCCGCCGTAAGGCGTAAAGTCCTCGGCGAACCAATCGAAAATTTTCGATACCCGAATCACATGTTCGGAGACTCTCAAACCCTTGCCCGGGTTGGCCAGGAAGCCTCGGGTCTGCTCGTCCAGCTGCGAGTCGAGACGGGAGGCGGTATACGGTTCGGCGCGCAGATCCGGGCAACTAACCGACGCGCAGACGATCGCCATATGAATGCGGGGCTCGCCCATCTTGCGCAAGACCTCGTGTTCCAGTTCGCCCAGGGTGACCGTTCTGCCGTCCAGTTGTCCCGCCGGTTTGTTCCAGACCGGGCTGAACAGGCTACCGGCATCCTTGATACTGTCGGTGGGCCAATGGTCGGCCACCATCTTCAGGGCGAGGATATTGTAAGCGTTGATATAAAACGCCAGTTTCTCCTCGCGGTTCGTAAGGTGTTTGGTCGCAAAAACGCTCAGCGTCCAGTACGCCTGTTCAAGGCTGCCATCGCCCTTGATCGCGGCATAATCGATTAGCGAAAGCGTAACGCCGTTCTTGGCCCCCGTGCGGATATGGTTCAACACCAAGCGGTATGCGCTCCAATCCGGTTCCTCCGCGGAACAAAGTTCGCTCGTTAACGCCAAAACAAAGAGAATTTTTACCAAATGCATGCTGCAGTCTTCTACTCAATTTGTGCTTTAGTCTATTCACGTCGGCATTCCTTACAAACAAATGGCAGATCGCTTTTTCGCGTTCGTTTCCACGCCCGGGCGAAAAACGGCGAGAGGGCAAGCGGTCCGCCGCCGGCGACGGCTGGCTGAGGGGAAAGGGACCTGGCCCGTATCGCGTCGGCAAGGTCCGGGGTTCGTTGTTGGCGGAATTGCCCGCTAACGCGGATCGGCGGTGTCGGGAAGTTGGATTTCGCTTTGCTGCAGCATATACATCATCGCCCTGCGCAGTTCCAGATCGCTGCAATTTCGGCAGCCGCCGCGCGGCGGCATGGTCTGCTTGTAGCCGTCGATGGTGTGGGCCATCAACACCTCCAGTCCTTTGGCGCTTCGTTTTCCCCATTCGTAGGTGTCGCCGGGCATCGGAGCGCCTTGGGTGTTCTTGCCGTGGCAGCCTTGGCAGCGAAACTGGTACACCTGCTCTCCGCTCCGTTGACTGCCGTCGTTAAGCGCGACCTCGTCCTGCATCTCCTGCCAGAACCCCGTGGTGGTGTCGGAAGCGCATCCGGCCAGGAGCAATAAGGGTAATCCTATTACGGTCAAGATATTTCGTATCGAATTCATCATTTCAAGTTGTCGTTGTGAGCCGGAACCAGCCCGGATGTTTCGGGAAGGGAATGAGATATCCGGAGAATCGAACGATCGAGGTTCGACAAACATCGCGAACCTCATGGCAAGCTCTGGCACTCGCCATGTCGGTCTGGATCCAAAGTCCGGTTCTTCGGAAAACCATTCGGAGACAAACTGCGCCGGGTGAACATGCCCACACTTAAGCCAAGGCCTTGGTATAGAATGCTTTTACCAAGGATTTTAGTGTGAAAAATCCTGGTTAGCCCGGCGCTCGTATTTTCGGACCCGGTGCAGCCGCCGTTATTTGCACCAGGAGGCGGCCGGCTCTACATCGTCCGGCCGCGCCAGTCCTTCGTTGACCAACGCTTGCGCCAAACTGCCCTTGCCGGTTGCGATGTCCGCCACCGCTTCCTGTTGCGCACTGTGATCCATTTTCATGTCGCGGAGTTCGACTTGCCGCGTATCGGCCAAAAAGTCCTCGACGAAGGCCTGGGCTTTTTTCGCCAACTCCCGCTCGCAGCGATCGGCGGTCGAACTGTTTTGGGGGACTTGGATGCCGGCCAGCGAAATGGT
>JBNLFT010000221.1:0-4304 GCA_050305675.1 Methylococcaceae bacterium | reverse complement strand
AGAAAGAATTCGATCGGCGACGAATACATAGGACGCCTCAGGCCGATTCCAGCCACGGCATAACCGATGAATGACGAAAAACGATTTCGAAACCGCGATTCGGTTTCGGTGCAAAAACGCGTTGTTGAGCACGGGGTTTTGCACTTTCGAACCGTATTTCAATTGTCGGTAGGACTCGACATAGCCCCTATTCCGATCCGGGTTCAGGGCTTGCAATCATTGCCGACGTGGCGACCATGGCATAAACCGGCGGTTGCTGCCGCAGTGAGAATTTCGATCGAAAACCGTTATGAGATGTTAAAAAGAATTATGGGGTCGGCGGGTTATGAGTTTGGAAAAAAAACGGCGGAGGTCGGTGGGGAAATTGTGGCCTTAAGTATTGCATCTTCCAAATAAGGCATGATATAAGAAACATCGTGTCGACTAGTGGGCACGAATATAATATTTATAATAATCACCTTTCTTGGAGGAACTGATGAAAAAGCTTGTTTCTTTTTTAGCAATGGCGCTCATAACTTTTAGCTTGGCAGGTTGCATGGACGATCCAAACCAAGGCAACCCTAAACCAAAAGGTTTTGGAACTCCTAGCCAGCAAGGCGGCGGAGTCGATTAATAACAAGGGTTGTACAAACCGGAATAAGGCCCATTTTTATGGGCCTTATTTTTTTCTGCCGCCGCGTCAACTACTGGCTCGACAAATTTTCCTTTTCGTTGGCTTGGTCGCGGGCGCTCCAAAAATCAAAATGACAACGAACTTCGGCCAGGTTGTCTTCCGTCAGGTTTTCGACAGCCGGCGTGAATGCCTCGCGTTCGTCTTGATCACCGCATCCCTGCCGTCGACAGTCTGGATTCCGACCGTAACGGCCTCCGATTCCGATACGCTGTGGTTTGAATTTAGCCACAATCAATCTCCCGATCCGCCTCGCTATGGCGATATCAAGACGCATTGGTCGCATCGTGCCCTCGGCCGCCGCCCGCTGCGGTCATTGAATCGGGGTCGGCGGCGGAAGCGCCGCCGCGAATCGATCGGCGAAATTTCCTCTGCGTTCGATATACAATAACCGCTTTGAACAAGCGACGGAGACCGTTCCATTATGGGTTGGCTAGGTAAAGTCTGTTGGGGTTTGATCTTTGTCGCTCCATTTTGCCACGCGGCAAACGACAAGTCGGCGATCGCCAGCGCACACCCGCTAGCGACGTTGGCGGGGTTCGAAATCCTGGCCCAGGGCGGCAATGCGTTTGACGCCGCGGTTGCGGTGAGCGCGGCCCTGGCCGTGGTCGAACCTGCCGGATCGGGGCTGGGCGGCGGCGGTTTCTGGCTGTTGCATCGCCAGCAAGACGGCTTCGAAACGATGATCGACGGCCGGGAGAAAGCGCCGCTGGCGGCGCACAAGGATATGTATCTGGACCGCAACGGCGAGGTGATCCCCGGATTGTCTCGCGATGGCGCGTTGGCGGCGGGGGTTCCGGGTCTGCCGGCGGCGCTGGTGCATTTGGCGGAAAATTACGGGTCGCTGCCGTTGGCGCAGCTGTTGCGACCTGCGATCCGCTATGCCGAGCAAGGCTTTGCCATCGGCGAGCGCCACCGAAAGTTGCTGGCGTTCAGGCTTCAACAGCTAGGCAAGGACCCCGCCGCAAGTGCGGTGTTGCTGGACAATGGCCGGGTACCGGAAGCCGGTAGCGTGTTGCGGCAGAGCGATTTGGCGCGGACCTTGTCCTCATTGGCGGAGGCCGGTAGGGAGGGATTTTACGGCGGAGAAGTGGCGGCAAAACTGCTGGCTGCGGTCGAACAGGGCGGCGGCATCTGGACCCAGCAAGATCTCGACCGTTACCGGGTCGTGGAAAGAAAACCGATACGCGGCCGCTACCGCGACATAACGATCGTTTCCGCGCCGCCGCCGTCGTCCGGCGGTATCGTCATGCTCGAGGCGTTGAACATTTTGTCGGCTTATGCAGTGGCGGATTTGCCGTCGGTCGACCGGATACACATCGTCAGCGAAGCGATGCGCCGTGCCTACCACGACCGGGCGATCTACCTGGGCGATGCCGATTTCGTCGCGATTCCCCAAGCCCGGCTGTTGAACCCGGATTATGCCGCTGGATTGCGCAGCTCGATCCGAACGGACAAAGCGTTGCCCAGCACCTACCTGTCGGGCGAGATGGCGGAAAGCGCGGACGGCCCCCATACCACGCATTTTTCCATCATCGACCGGGACGGCAACCGGGTGGCGGGAACCTTGAGCGTCAACTTTCCGTTCGGCGCGGCGGTCATGGCGGAAGGCACCGGCGTGTTGCTGAACGACGAGATGGACGACTTCGTCAGCAAGGCCGGCTCGATGAACGGCTACGGCTTGGTGGGCGGCGTCGCCAACGCGATCGAGCCCGGAAAACGCATGCTGTCCAGCATGACTCCGACCTTCCTGGAGGATGACGAGCGCATCGCGGTGCTCGGTACGCCGGGTGGCAGCCGCATCATTTCAATGGTGTTGCTGGCGGTGCTCGATTTCGCCCAAGGCCGCGGCCCGGAGTCTTGGGTAAACTTGCCGCGCTTTCATCATCAATATCTGCCCGACGTCATCCAATACGAAAAGGGCGCGTTGACCGAGGAGGAAATCGAGGGGTTGTCGGCGCGGGGGCATCGTCTCAACGAAGTCCGCTATCGCTACGGCAACATGCAGGCGGTACAGTATCGGAAAAACAGCGGCCGCCTGTCGGCCGCCAGCGACCCCAGAGGCGAAGGCCTGGCGCTGGTTCGGTGAGCGCGGATCGAACGATGCCGCCAGCGGGGCATATCGAACTTTGGCGGGGTAGCTTATCCGGGCGGGAAGAGCGTAACGACGATTATTCCGCCGTGTTGGCCAATCAGGAGCGACGAACGGCCGACGGCATGCGCCGAGCGGACGTGCGGCGACGATTTGTCGAAACCCGTGCCCGCCTGCGCATCAAGCTGGGGGAGTATCTGGGAAAGGACCCGGCACGGATCGTGTTGGCCGTAGCCGAACACGGCAAACCGTATTTGCCCGAGCATCCCGAATTGAGTTTCAATCTGTCCCATAGCGGAGAGCATCTGTTATTGGCCGTTACGACGCGGAGCGAAATCGGCGCCGATGTCGAAGCGGTCAGGTCGCGGCGCGGGCTGGAAGGTATTGCCGGCAAGTGTTTCGCGAAGACCGAGCTGGACCATTGGCGGTCGTTGCCGAAAGCCGACCAAGT
This sequence comes from Methylococcaceae bacterium, assembly GCA_050305675.1. GTDB lineage: Bacteria > Pseudomonadota > Gammaproteobacteria > Methylococcales > Methylomonadaceae > Methylomarinum. The sequence goes on along the minus strand of JBNLFT010000221.1, from coordinate 1,091 downwards.
CGGTGCGTTTTTCCGTCTCTGGACCGCCAAAGAGGCTTTCGTCAAAGCGACCGGGCGCGGCATCGCGCTTGGTTTGAACAACGTTGTGTTCGATGCCGGCGGCGGGCTGAAGTTGCTGGATATTCCGCGTCAGTTCGGCCTGCCCGACCAATGGCAGGTGGCCGCGGTCGAAATGGCGGAAAATTTGAGCGCGGCGGTTTGTCTAAAGCACGACGAGGCGCCGCGGATAATTGTTAAGGAGTGGACGATTCCGGATTAGCCCGGATACTTCACAATGGCGGCTTTTGTATTTGAAATAGATCTTACCACAGCTTGTTATGCCATCCGTGGCGTTTGTCCACTCTTTATCGCCCGATTTTCCGGAAATACCATTTGCTTCATGACATCTCCGGGATCGCTATCGGCATTCGAATCGTACGCTCGCTCGTTCGACGCAGGATGGACGCATTACAGCAATTCACCATTCCCAGGAGAATAGAAAGGTTGAATTGGATGGAAATGGATGAGCCGACGCGGAAGTTCTCCGGAAACCGGAGAACTTACCGTGCCGATTCCGGCTACTGCTGTTCGCTTACGTCGCCTGGAGCGTCCCCGCTTGCGGGCTTTGCTTGCGCGATCAGTTGCGACCGGTTGACCGCCGCAATGCGGTCGAAGTCGAACTGACCGATGGTAAACGCCGGCTTACGGTCGTCGCGCTTGACATAATAGCGGTCGCCTGAATGCAGGAAACGATAGCGGTGCTCCGCTTTTTCTCCCGAAACCTTCAGCGTTGCCGCCTTGCCGTCGGGGGCGTCGAAGTCGGGCGCGGTTGCTGCCAGCGACTGTACTCTCAGATTGCCCAATGCGGACGCCAACTGCACGGTTTTCTCCTGATCGAGAGCGGGCGCTTGCCCCTCGGCGCTTGCCGTGCTCGCTTGCTCGCCAACAAGCCGCCAGCCGCCGTCCTGTTTTTCCACCGCGTAGTCCCCTCCCTCGATACGCTCGATGCCGCCGGCGGCGAGCAGCGCCTTGTCCAGCCAATCGTCGTCCTTGGCGGGCCATTCGTAGGCGTTCAGCTTCACTGCGTAAACGGCGTCGTCGCCCGCTCGGCG
>JBNLFT010000220.1:0-4370 GCA_050305675.1 Methylococcaceae bacterium | reverse complement strand
GGTACTTGGCCAGTTCGTCGCGCACCATCTGCGAGTCGGTTTCGCGGTAGCGGCGCTCCATGTTGGCGATGATGCCTTCGAACGGGTGCCGGCGGGTCGTCGCCTTGCCGGAACCGCCGAAGAAGCGGAAACTGATTTCCTGATTGCCGCTGCCGTACAAAATGACGTCTTGGGTTTTTTTCGGGATTTCCGAGAATGGCGCTTCCGGGTCGAAATCGTAGTGATCGGCCAGCGCGCAGATTATCTGGTAATAATAAGCGTTGCGCCGGTCCCAGCCGCGAATTGCGCCGCCGGCCAGGCTGATGTCGGGATTGTGAATGATCAGTTGGGGATCGAAATGCTGGCGCACGCCGAGGCCGTCGCAGCCGGGGCAGGCACCTTTGGGATTGTTGAACGAGAAGATGCGCGGTTCCAGTTCGGTCAGGCTGTAGCCGCATTGCGCGCAGGCGTAACGTTCGGAAAATACGATTTCGCGGTCGTCGTCCATCGAAGCGGCGATAGCGATGCCGTCGGCGATGCGCAGGGCGGTCTCGAACGATTCGGCCAAACGCAGGGTTAAATCCTCGCGGATTTTGAAACGGTCGACGATGACTTCGATCGTATGTTTCTTTTTCAGGTCCAGCGCGGGCGGCTCGTCCAGGTCGTAGATTTCGCCGTCGATGCGCGCCCTGATGAAGCCTTGGGCTCTCAAATCGTCGAGCAGCTGCAGATGTTCGCCCTTGCGCTGGTTGACCACCGGCGCCAACAGCATCCAGCGCTCGCCTTCGGGTTGCGCCAGAACCTGGTCCACCATCTGGCTGACGGTTTGCGCCTCCAGCGAATTGCCGTGCTCCGGGCAGCGGGGAATGCCGGCCCTGGCGTACAGCAACCGCAGATAGTCGTAGATTTCGGTGATCGTGCCGACCGTCGAACGCGGATTGTGCGAGGTGGATTTTTGTTCGATGGATATGGCCGGCGACAAGCCCTCGATATGGTCGACGTCCGGCTTTTCCATCATCGATAAAAACTGGCGGGCATAGGCGGACAACGATTCGACGTAACGTCTTTGCCCTTCGGCATAAATCGTATCGAAAGCAAGCGACGATTTTCCCGATCCCGACAGGCCGGTAATGACGATGAGCGAGTCGCGGGGCAGGTCGAGGTCGATATTTTTCAGGTTATGCGTTCTTGCGCCCCGAATGCTGATGGTATCCATTAAACAAGATCCGACAATTCAAACAACCGCATACTATACGATTGATAGCACTTTACCGTCCAGCGCTTAGCCCGCGGCCGAAACCCGCGGCGCCGTTGTTTGGCCGGTTGCCGAGGGCTCAACCGACGCGAAGTTTTGTCCCGACAATTTGTTGCCGGGTCGGGCACCGCCTAAGGTAGAATAAGCGCTGTTTTGTCGGTTTGTTTTGTTGAGGTTCTTTTTGTACGGTTTGCGTTGTATCAATCACGTTTTGTTGGCGTCGACGCTGCTGGCGGGTTTACTGCCGACCGCGGCGGCGGAGCAGGCGGTACCGGTTCGTGTCGCCCCCGCCACGGCGCAGCCCCTGCGCCAGCAATTTACGCTGCCCGGGGAAATCGCCTCGCAACGCCTGTCCGGGTTGTCGTCGCAGGTTGATGCGATGGTGGTCCGGGTCACCGTGGAAGAGGGCGACCACGTCGAGCAAGGCGAGGTATTGGTTCGCCTGGACGACGAGTTGACCCGCTTCGATCTGCTGCGCTCGGCAGCGGCGCTGGAAGAGGCGAAAGCGCAACTGCAGGAAAGCAAACGCCAACGCGCCGAGTTCGCGAAACTGGTCGGCGAAAAATTCATCGCCAATACCTCGTACGAAGCTTCCGAATCGAAAGTGAAGATCAATGCCGCCGTCGTCAAACGCTTGGAGGTGGAAAACAGGCGTTACCAATCCCTGCTGGAGCGCCACCTGATCAAGGCGCCGTTTGCCGGCGTGATTAGCGAAAAGCTGGTCGAGGCCGGGCAATGGGTCAAGGTGGATACCCGGGTGTTAACGCTGGTGGACGACCGCAACTTGCGTGTCGAGGTCGACGTGCCGCAGCGTTATTTTTCCCGGCTGAGCGTCGGCGCGGCGGTTGAAATCCTTCCCGATGCGGCGCCGGAACGGGCGCTGTCCGCTAAGGTGAGCCGCATTATTCCGGTTGCCGACGCGACGTCGCATTATTTTCCGTTGCATATCGATATTCGCAACGAGTCGCTGCCCCTGACCCCGGGAATGTCGGTCAGGGTCAAATTGCGGCCTGAAAGCGACAGCCGGCCGGTTTTGCTTCTGCCCCGCGACGCCATCGTCAAACAGCCGGACAACCGGGATAGCGTGTGGCTGGTTAAGCGGCAGGGCGACGCCTTGCGGGCGCAACCGGTCGAGGTGACCACCGGCCAAGTGATCGACGGTCTGATCGAAATCGTCGCTGGCGACGTCGCCGCCGGCGACCGGGTGGTGGTGCGCGGTAACGAGATTTTGAAACCGGAGCAGATGGTCCGAGTCATTCCCTGATCGACACGCGTCATGTTTCAATTCGTCATCAAAAACGGCGTCATCGTCGCCGTCGCCATCCTGATCATCTGCCTGTTCGGCAGTCTGGCTATTTTCCGGGTGCCTATCCAGATGATCCCGGACCTCGACGTCAGGGCGATCAGCATCGAAACCCAATGGCCGGGCGCCACGCCGCAGGATATCGAGAAGGAAATCATCATCGAGCAGGAGGAATTTCTGCGTTCGATACCTGGCCTGGAACGAATCATTTCCACCGCGTCGACCGGCCTGGCGGAGATCGAGATGGAGTTCGGCCACGGCGCCGATATCAACGAAGTGCTGATCAGGGTCAACAATGCCTTGTCGCAGGTGCCGTCCTATCCGGAAAACGTCGACGAACCGCGCATCCTGACGACGTCCATTTCCAGCAACTCCTTCATGTATTTCCGCATCCAGCCGTTGCCGGGCAACCCGCTCGGCGTGGAGATGGAATTGATGCACGATTTCGTCAAGGATCAGGTGACGCCGAGGTTGGAACGGATTCCCGGGGTGTCCCAGGCCGATACCTGGGGAGGCAGCGAGAGACAGATTCAAATTTATCTGGACCCGGCCAAGTTGGCCGAGCGGCATATCACCGTCGAGCAGTTCAAGCGGGCCGTCAGACAGCGCAATCGTGACATGTCCGGCGGCGATCTCGACAGCGGCAAGCGCCGTTATTTGTTGAGGACGACTGGGCGATTCCAGTCGCTGGAGGATATCGAAAACATGGTCGTCGCCCGGCGTAACAACACCTCGGTGCACTTGCACGATATCGGCCATGTCGAACTGGACCGCTTCGAAACCAGGGTCAAGTCGTTCGCCAACGGCAGGCCCAATATTACCGTCGGCATCCGTCGCGAGATCGGCGCCAACGTGATCGAGATCATGGACGCGGTAATGGCCGAAGTGGACGAATTGAACCGCTCCCTGTTGCGGCAACAGGGGCTGCAGATGGAATTGACCAGCGAGGATGTGCAGTACGTCCGCCGCGCGGTCGCCGTGGTGCAACAAAATCTGCTGCTGGGCGCTCTCCTGGCCTCGGCCGTGCTGTATTTGTTTCTGCGTTCGTTTTCCGCGACCTTGCTCGGCGCCAGCGGCATCCCGGTGTGCACCATCGCCGCCTTTATCGGCCTGTTGCTGATGGGGCGCACCATTAACGTGATCTCCCTGGCCGGGGTCGCCTTCGCCATCGGCATGACGCTCGATAACAGCATCGTCGTCTTGGAAAATATCTACCGCCATCTGCATTTGGGCAAGCCGCGCGCCCGGGCGGCCTTGGACGGCGTGCGCGAAGTCTGGCCGGCGGTGCTGGCATCGACCCTGACCACGGTGTTCGTGTTTATCCCGATCGTTTACATCAAGCAGGAAGCGGGGCAATTGTATTCCGATATCGCGATCGCCATCGCCGCCTCGATCATCGTCTCGATGCTGGTGGCGATCACCGTGATCCCGTCAGCCTGCAGCCGTTATCTGTCGCCGGCGGCAGCCGCGCCAGGGCAAGGTCCGGGACAGCGGGCGGGGGCCGCGATCGTCACTTTTGTCGCCTGGATCCTGCACAGTCTGCGCCGGCGGCTGGTGGCCATCGGTCTAATACTGGCGGTGACGACGGTGATTATCTTCGCCTTGATGCCGAAGGCCGAATATCTGCCGGAGGGCGAGGAGGCCAAAACGTTTTCTTTCATGTTCGCGCCGCCCGGCTATAACCTCGACGAAGTCATGAGCGTGGTCAAGCCGATGCACGATTTTCTGGTGCCCCACCTGGAGGACGATCCGCAACTATTCGCGCGCGGGGAAAGCGACGTGCCGGCGCTGCGTTTTATCGTCACCTACGCGCGCCCGCAATCGATCCTGTTC
>JBNLFT010000219.1:0-4383 GCA_050305675.1 Methylococcaceae bacterium | reverse complement strand
CGCCCGCATGTTCGGCGTCGCGGCAAGAAAGCGGGCGGTGGCCGAGGCGTTGGAAAAGCTCGGATTGAGCGAGCGCCGCCATCAACTCGCCGGCACCCTTTCCGGCGGTTGGAAGCAACGTCTCGCGCTCGCCTCCTGTTTGATGCACGAACCTAAGTTGCTGTTGCTCGACGAGCCCAGCGCCGGAGTCGACCCCAAAGCCAGGCGCGATTTTTGGGAGGAAATCCACCGCCTCTCCGCCGCCGGCATTACCATTCTGGTGTCGACCCATTACATGGACGAAGCCGAGCGTTGCCACCGCCTGGCCTATATCGCCTACGGCAGTATATTGGCCGCCGGAACCCCCGAGCAGGTGGTGGCGCAGCAAAAATTGCACACCTGGGCGGTCAGCGGCAGCGATATCCAGCGATATCCCGATCGGTTGCGGAGCATCCCCGGCGTCGACCAGGTGGCGACCTTCGGCTCGGTGCTGCATGTCTGCAGCGAGAACGGCGCGGAGGTCGAGTCGAAATTACAGCAGTTCGCCGCGCGGCACGGATTGGCGCTGGAGCGGGCGCAACCGTCGTTGGAAGACGTATTCATCCGCCTGATGCGGCAAACCAAAGACCCGTTCAAGGCCGAGCCATGATCGGGCGGATCCGCGACTTGTCCCTGAGCCGCTGGCTGGGTATCGTCGTCAAAGAGTTCATCCAACTGAGGCGCGACCGCCTGACCTTCGGCATGATCATCGGCATTCCGGTGATGCAGCTCTTGCTGTTCGGTTTCGCCATCAACTCCGACCCGAAACATCTGCCGACCGTGTTGTTCGCGGCCGAAACCGGACCGCTGGTTCGCGACTATATTGCCGCGATGAAGAACAGCGATTATTTCGACATCGTCGGCAGCGTCTCCGGCGCCGAGCAGGGAGACGCGTTATTGGACCGCGGCGAGGTCCAGTTCGCGGTCACCTTTCCGGCCGGTTTCGAGCGCGAACTGGTCCGCGGAGAGCGGCCGACCGTGTGGGTGCAGGCGGATGCCACCGACCCGATCGCCGCCGCCGGCGCGATTTCGGTATTGAACCATCTTGGCGACGAGGTGTTCGCCGCCGATCTTCCCGGCTACCGTCCGGAATTCAAGCCGTTGGTGGATTTGCGGGTGCATAAACGCTACAACCCGGAGGGGGTCACTGCCTATAACATCGTTCCTGGCCTGCTGGGCGTGATCCTGACCATGACCATGGTGTTAATGACGGGGCTGGCGATGACCCGGGAAAAGGAACGCGGAACCTTCGAAAATCTGTTGGCGACGCCGGCAACCCCGTTCGAGGTGATGACCGGCAAGATCGTCCCTTATATCATGATCGGGCTGATCCAGGTGACGCTGGTCCTGCTGGCGGCGCATTACCTGTTCGAGGTGCCGATGCTGGGCAGTCTGTTGTTGCTTTATGCGGTGGTCTTGCTGTTCATATGCGCCAACCTGACTCTCGGCATCACCTTCAGTTCGATCGCCCGCAATCAGTTGCAGGCGATGCAGCTGACCTTTTTCTTCTTCCTGCCCTCGATTCTGTTGTCGGGCTTTATGTTTCCGTTCCGCGGCATGCCGGGGTGGGCGCAAGTGATCGGCAACGTCCTGCCGCTGACCCATTTTTTGCAATTGGTGCGAGGCATCATGCTGAAGGGCAACGGCGTGGATCTGCTGTTGCCCCATATCTGGCCGCTGGTGGTGTTCATCGCGGTGGTACTCGGCGTCGGGCTCAGGACGTTTCGCCGAACCCTCGATTGACGGTTCGGTGGTTGCGGATCGGAACAACCATAGTCTTTCGGGAAAGCCGATCGACCGTCAATGGTTTTTCAATAAGTCGTCGAATTCTGCGATCGGAAGCGGCTTGCTGAAAAGGTATCCCTGGTAGCTCTTGCAGTCCTTTTGCAGCAGAAGTTCCCGTTGTTGCTCCGTTTCCACGCCTTCGGCGATGACGTTCAGACCGAGGGTGTGGGCGACGGCGATGATCGCGCTGATTATCGCCTCGTCGTTGTTGTCGTCAAGAATGTCCCGAATGAACGAGCGCTCGATCTTCAACTGGGTCAGCGGTAGTTGTTTGAGGTATTGCAAAGACGAGTAGCCGGTTCCGAAGTCGTCCAGCGAAAACTGAATGCCGATTTCGTTCAACGCGTTCATGGTCACCACGACTCTGTCGAAATCGTTGATCAATAGACTCTCGGTAATCTCCAGTTTGAGCAACCGGGGGTCGATCGCGTGTTGTCGCACCAGCCTTTTTACCTGGTCGACGAATTGCGGCTGATGGAATTGGATCGCGCTGACATTGACCGCCAAAGCCAGGTTACGACTCACCGGCTGCGCTTGCCATGCCTTTAATTGCGCGCAAGCCGTTTCCAATACCCATTGGCCTATCGGTTCGATCAGCCCGATCTCCTCGGCCAATGGGATGAACGAATCCGGAGAAACCATGCCCAGCTGCGGGTGAAACCAGCGGATCAGTGCCTCGGCGCCCAGTATTCGGCCGTCGTCCCCGATCTGAGGTTGGTAGTAAAGCTGAAACTGGTGATTCTCCAAGGCATGGCGTAAATTGCTCTCCATCGTTGCCCGGGCGTTGATGTTCGCCTGCATGTTAGGGTCGAAAAAATGCAGAGTGTTGCGGCCGGCCTTTTTAGACTGGTACATCGCGATATCGGCCCGCTTGAGCACTTCTTCCACGCTTTGGGCGCTATCGGTCAGCAGGGTCGCCCCGATACTGGGCGTGTTGCGATATTCGTGCGTTCCCAGCTGATAGGGGCGGGCGAGCGACTCCAAAAGCTTGTAGCCGATCGCGTCGGCTTTCTTCTTCACTTCGGCCGAATTTTTGCCTAAGTCCTCCAGCATCACCACGAATTCGTCGCCGCCAAGGCGGGCCACGGTGTCCGCATCGCGCACGCAGGAAACCAGCCGTTTGCCCACCAACTGCAACAGTTGGTCGCCGATATGATGGCCTTGGGTATCGTTCAGGTTCTTAAAGTGGTCCAGGTCGAGATAAAGCAAAACGCCTTTGTGTCCGGTTCTGACGCAGTTTTCCAATGCATGTTTAAGGCGGTCCAGCAGCAGACGCCGGTTCGCCAGTCCGGTCAGTGGATCGTAAAAGGCCAGGTTCTTGATTTCCTCCGCCGCCGCCTTGCGCTCGGTGATGTCCCGCCACACGCAATAAATGACCGGGCGACCCTGCAACATGATTGAAGAAAGCGTGACCTCGGCGAAGAATGTGCTGTCGTCTTTTCGCTTGTGCACCCATTCGAAGCGGTGGAATCCTTTCTCCTGGGCAAGATTCATCATCGTTTCCGCCTTGTTGAACGAGTCTTGCCCGTCCGGTTGGAATTCCGGCGAAAGCTCGGAGGGATGGGTATCGACCAGGGATTGTTTGTCGGGATAGCCCAGCATCGTTACCGCCGACTGGTTGCATTCGACGAAGTGATGGTCGTCGATAATCCAGACCGGGTCGGGCGATAAGTCGAACAGGGTCCGAAAGCGTTCGTCGCCTTCCCGCAACGACAGCTCCGTCCTCTCGTGCGCTTCGACTTCCGTCGCCAACTCGCGGTTAATTTGCAGCAGTTTCGCTTCGCTACTGCTTACCCTTCGGTTCAGCCGGAACAAATAGTAGGCTGCCGACGAAATGATTAACAGGGCCAGTGTGGCCGCCGACAACGCGGAAGTGATCCACGCCGGCAAGCGTCGTGGCGCAGTGTCGTATATAAAGTCGTCCAAGGTAACCTCTTGGCCGCCCATGTCCACCTCTACGAACGTATCGACCATACTTTGCCAACGCCCCGGGTTCATATGGCCGATTTCGACCAGGTCGGGCAGTATCAGCGAACGCATGGCGTCCGCTTCGAATTGCAGATGTTCTCGCGATTTCGGGACCTTGTATTTTGAATGGAGCAGTTCGATGATTTCGTCCGGGTGGTCCATTGCATAGCGCCAACCCCTAAGGGTTGCGCGCCGGAAGGCTTCGACTCTGCTTGGATGCCGATCGATTTCCTGTTCGGTCGTAAACAGGACGTCGCTGTAAAAATCTATGCCGTAGTTGCGGGGATTGACGACGGTATATTCGATTCCCCGTTGTTGCAAGACGAACGGCTCGTTGGTCAGGTAAGAATTGAAGGCGTCGATCTTGCCGGATAGCAGATCCTCGAAATCGTAACTGCTGGGAACGATCAGAATGGCATCCGAATGCCGACCGCCGGAGGCGTTGGCCGCAAAATCCAGATGCTTGATGCCTTCGTGGCGGAACATGGCGAGAAAATCGGCGTCCATATCGGCATTCATCAACATTACGGTTTTGCCGACGAGGTCGTGGGGCGAATGGATGGCGGATTTTTTTAGCGCCAGCAATACGGAAGGGGAATGTTGAAATATCGC
>JBNLFT010000218.1:0-4390 GCA_050305675.1 Methylococcaceae bacterium | reverse complement strand
ACGCTGCCCGGCGGATAAATCCCGCGGCATTCGATAAACTTGATCGTCAATCCCGAATCCAGATGACTGCCGCTCAGCTTGGTCATGATGTTGATCGCTTCCAGATGGGTTCTCCCGTCTTGGTAAACCCGGTCGCTGGTGATCGCGTCGTACATGTCGGCGATCGCGATCATCCTCGCGTACGGCGAGATTTGCTCCGCCGTTAGCCCCCTCGGATAACCGCTGCCGTCCAGTTTTTCATGATGGGTATAGGCGACATCGATCGCCCCGCCGTACATGCCGCTACTGCTCATCAACAGCCTCCAGCCCTGCGTGGTGTGGCCCTGCATGATCTTGAACTCCTCCCCGGTCAATCGGCCCGGCTTGTTCAAGATCTGCAGCGGCACCCGCATCTTGCCCATATCGTGCATCATGCCGCACAGACCCAGGTTATGCAGCTCGGGCAACGGCAAGTCGATCCGCCTGCCCAATGCGATCGCGTAGACACAGACATTCATGCTATGTTGGGCGGTATACTTGTCCCTGTTTTTCAACTGCGTCATCCACATCAAGGCATCGGGATGATTCAGTATGCTGGCAACGCAATCGGCCACCGCCTTTTTGGCCAATTCGACGTTGATCGCCCGCCCCAGTTGCACCTCCTCCATGAAACCCCGAACGATGGTCGACGTACGTTCGTAAACGTGGCCGGCATTGTCCATTTCCTGCTCGAAGCTTTTCCGGTTCTTAGGCGGCAGCCGACTGTCCAGCCAACCTTTGGAATACGGGGTGTTGCGGGCAAGCCCCACCAGCTCCTTGCTCTGCCGGGTCGCATCGACGTAAACATACTCGCATTGCGCCTGCACCGCCCTGATATCCTCGGCGGTTTTCAGTTCGAAGCCCTGGAACAGAAAATTCGTCTCCAGCCAGGGGCGGTCCAGTTTCGACACATACATGCCGATCCGCAAGTCGTTGACGCCGACCCGTGCGAGATGGTTCGAAGAGGGCGGGAATTCCTCGTTATCGTTCATCGATTTTGTAACCCGGCAATAACGCGATAGCGAACACGATTAGCAGGACCAGCATAAGAATCTTATCGCCCATCCTAGCATAAGGCGTCATTCCCGACATCGGATAAATGGTTTGGGTTAGCGTCGCCTGTTCGAACAGCGGCGCTTGGCCGACGATTTTTCCCTTGGGATCGACCACCCCGCTGACCCCGGTATTGGTCGCGCGCAACAGGTAACGCCCGGTCTCCAACGACCTCATTCTCGCGATCTGCATGTGCTGGTGAGGTTCGATCGTGTCGCCGAACCAGGCGTCGTTGGTGACGTTGACCAGATAGGCCGCTTCCGGCAAGGCGGGCAGAAAGGCCGAGGAAAAGGCGTCTTCGTAGCAAATCGACGCCGCGAACGGATAGCCGCCGGCCCGCATCAGCGGCTGATGGTCGCCACCGGGCTCGAAATTCCCCAGATTGACCCCCAACAGTTCGAGAACGAATCCGGACAACGGCTGCAGCGGCAGGTATTCTCCGAACGGCAGCAAATGATTTTTTTTGTACTCGCCGCGCTGCTTGCCCAGGGTCAGAACCATATTGTAAGTTTCCTTGCCGCTTTTGCCCTTGGCCGGCAGGCTGACGATCAAATCGGTGCCGTGACCGCGGGCTTTTTGCTGCAAAGGCTGGATATAAAAGTCCTCGACCTGATGCAGGAAAGCCGGAATGGCGGTCTCCGGCCAAACCACGACGTCGGAATCCCAATGCTGCTCGGTCAGCTGCTGATAGCTGATCAGGGTTTTGATCCTATACTCCGGCAACCACTTTTTATCCTGTGCGACGTTGCCTTGAATCAACGTGACTTTGAGCGGTTTGGCGGCAGCGTCGGTCCATTCGATCCAATTCAGGCCGAACCCAGCTCCCCACAGCGCAAGCAGGACAACGGCCGTTTTCCGCCAAGAGGCCCTGCGCTTAAACGCTTCCGCGATCAGCAGCGTCGACAGCAACAACACAAACTCGGTACCGTAGCCGCCGACCAGCGGCACATAACCGGCCAAAGGGCTGTCCAGTTGGGTATAGCCGACCTGCAGCCAGGGAAAACCGTTGAGCAGCAAATAGCCTCGGAAATAGTCGATCAATACCCATATTGCCGGCAGCAGCAACGCCTTGGACGGAACGCTCCGCCGGTTCCCCAATCTGGCCGTCAAATAGGCGGTGAGCGCCGGAAAAATAGTCCAAAACAAACAAAAGAACGCGGTCAGCAGGCCGGCGCCGAGATAATGCGCTCCGCCGTAGTCATGGATGCTGACGTAGACCCAAAAAACGCCACTGCCGTACAGCCCGGCCCCGAACAGAAATCCTCGCAACAGCGCCCGCCTCGGCGAGACGTCCTGCCAACTGAAAAAAACGAAAGCCAGCGCCGCCAGGCTTAATAACCAAAGATTAAACGGGGCGAACGACAACGTCAGCAAAACGCCGCATAGCGGCGACAGCAGTTCCCATTTCCAATTTAACAAAAATTTCATGAATCTCGGCCGATAATGAAAGCCGGGACAGACTAACAGACTTGCTTAGCCGGGTAAAACTTCCGTTGGCCCGAAATTTCGTCACGCGGCCGGACACAGGCGCCGCCGGTCAGCCACCTCCGGCGATCATATCGGCCGCCTTTTCGGCGATCATGATGGTCGGCGCGTTGGTGTTGCCGCTGACGATGGTCGGCATGATCGAGGCATCGACGACGCGCAGCTTGTCGACACCGTGCACGCGCAATTGCGAATCCACGACCGCCAGCCGGTCGTCGCCCATTTTACAGGTCCCGCTCGGATGCCAAGTGGTGGAGGCGGTACGCCTGACGAAATCCTGCAAGGCCTGATCGCTCCTGATTTCGATGCCGGGCGCGACCTCCCGGCCGCGGATATCGTCGAACGCCCTGGCATAGAGAATTTTTAGGTTCCAGCGGACCCCGGCCAGCGCGCAGCGGATGTCGTCCTCGGCGCTCAAATAGTTGAAATCGATCTGCGGTCGGTCGAGCGGGTCGCCGGAAACCAGGCGGACTTCGCCGCGGCTGTGCGGGCGATTGATATAGGCGGTGAAGGTGATGCCGTGGCGCTCGGTGGAACCCGCTTCCGGATAATCGGGCGGCAACGCCATCAGGAAAAACAATTGCAGCCCCGGAGAACTCTCCTCCGGCCGGCTTTTGACGAAAGCTCCGGCTTCCAGGAAATTGGAGGCGAGCGGTCCGCTTTTATCGCTTTCGTAGCTTGCCAGTGCGCGCTGCCGCTGTTCCTCGACGAACGGCGCATAAGTCCAGCCTTCGCTGACCTCGCTACGCACCCGGGTATGCAAATGATCCTGCAGATTCTTTCCGACCCCCGGCAAGTCCTCCAGCACGCTTATCCCCAAGGCCTGTAATTCGCCGCTGGCGCCGAGCCCCGACAACATCAACAACTGGGGCGATCGCAACGCGCCGGCGGATACGATTACCTCGCCGCCCGCATAAGCCTTGTCGAGTTCCCCGAGACGTATGTACTCGACACCGCTGACTCGCCGGCCGTCGAACAGCAAGCGGGTTGCCAATGCATGGGACAACACGGTCAGATTGGAGCGGCCGCGCACCGGATTCAAATAAGCCGCGGCGGTACTGCACCGCCAGCCGTGACTGATCGTGGCCTGCATCGGACCGACCCCTTCCTGCCGCGCGCCGTTGAAATCCGGATTGAACGGAATCCCGACCTCTTGCGCCGCGGCAAAATAGCGCTCCACCAGCGGATTGTCGGTCGGATGGCTGGTCACCACCAACGGCCCGTTGTTGCCGTGATAACGGTCGGAAAAAGTCCGGTTGTTCTCGGCCTTGATGAAATAAGGCAGCACCGATTCGTAGTCCCAACCGGGATTGCCCAAATGTTGCCAATGATCGTAGTCTTCGGGATTGCCGCGCATGTAAATCATGTAATTGATCGCGCTGGAACCGCCCAACACCCGCCCTTGCGGCAGGAAAATGCGCCGCCCGTACATCCCGGTTTGCGGCGCGGTGCGGTAGCCCCAGTCATAAACGCTGTCCTGCAATTGCCCGTAATACGCGGGCGTATGGATGGCCGGCGTATCGCCCTCGCCGCCCGCCTCCAGCAACAGTACCTTGCAAGCCGGATCCGACGACAAGCGGTTGGCCAATACGCAGCCTGCCGAGCCGGCGCCGACGATGATGTAATCGTAGGTACGTTCGGAATCGGCGCTTATATCAGGCACGGATCAGGATCTTCGTTGTCATAGGTTTATCCCACGGCATCGGGCAGAATCGTCCAGCGGCGTTTTCTACAAGATAGTCGATCCATGTCGGCCGGTCCGTCACCAGCCGGCCCTGACCAGCCGGATCTCGTGATCGGCGACCAGCGCCGGCAGTGCCTGGCGCAGTGCCTG